>NZ_BAAARJ010000007.1:0-392611 GCF_039532135.1 Streptomyces axinellae | reverse complement strand
CGGTCCGTTTCCGGCCCGAATTCCGAATCCGACTTTCCCCTGTCGGCGGGGCGCCTTCCGGCTGGCCCTTACTTTAGAGGATTTCCCCGCCAGGCTCAAAATCGAGCCTTTCGCAGAACAATTCGGCATGCCGAAAAGACCCCTGCGAAGGAGAGTCGTACTGAAGTAAGAGTTTCCGCCGGAGTGGCGGGAGAGCCGCCACGGAACCACTACAGCTCCCTGGCAACCCGGGGAACCTTACGGATCACGTGGGGCGGTGTCAACTGAGGGTGTTCCGGCTTCAACTCGCCCTTGTACCGGTTCAGTCGAGGTCGGTCAGGCGTCCGCCGGCGTCCGGCTGGGCGTGCTCGACGCGGCGCAGGAGGCGGGTGAGGAGTTCGCCGAGCTGGCCGCGTTCCCGGGAGGAGAGATCCTGGAGGAGGTCCTCCTCGAAGACGGAGGCCATGCGCATGACCTCCAGCCACTTCTCCCGGCCGGTGTCGGTGAGGCCGATGATGACGCGGACCCGGTTGTCCATGTCGCGCTCCCGGGTGACCAGTCCCTGGGTCAGCATGCGGTCGATGCGGTGGGTCATGGCCGCGGGGGTCAGGCCCAGACGCTTGGCGATCGTGCCGGGCCACAGCTGGTACGGGCTGCCTGCCATGACCAGTTCCTTGAGGACTTCCCACTCGGGGCTGCTGAGACCGAGGGTGGCCAGTTGGCGGCCGTAGGCGACGCTCATGCGCCGGTCGAGGCGGCTGAGCGCGTTGACGACCTTCTCGACCTGGGGGTCGAGGTCGCGGTACTCGCGCTGGTAGATCGCGATCTGCTCGTCGAGCGTCGGTTGTCGGTCCGGCATGTGCGGAGTATCCCATGGGAACGCATTGGCCCTAAACGCTTGCTCTATGTATTCTTTAGCATCGAAGTTTAGCTTCGAAGTCTTCCCATCCACCCTCTTCACGATCTAGGCAGGTGAGTGTGACCACGGCGACGGCCGCCGCTCTGCGGCGGATCCAGCTCGGCAACGCGCTGGCGGCATTCGGCAACGGCTTCACGGTGCCGTTCCTCTTCGTATACGTCGCGCGGGTGCGCGATCTCGGTGACGGGACGGCGGGCGCGGTACTGGCCGCGTTCGCCGCCGCCGCGCTGGTCGTGCTGCCCTTCACCGGACGGGTGATCGACCGCAGCGGGCCGCTGGTGATGGTCTTCATCGGAGCGGTCTCGGCGGCGCTGGGTGCCCTGGGGTTCGGGCTGTCGACCAGCGCACCGACCGTGCTGGCCTCCTCGGCGCTGATGGGCGCCGGCATCGCCGTGCTCCAGCCGGCGCTCGCCACCATGATCGTGTGGTGCTCGACGCCGAGGACGCGTTCGCGGGCCTTCGCCACCCAGTTCTTCCTCAACAACCTGGGGCTCGGCGTCGGCGGACTGCTGGGCGGGCTGCTCGTGGACGAGAGCGACCCGGCGAGCTTCACCCTGCTGTTCACCATTGAGGCGACGATGTTCCTCGTGCTGCTGGCCGTCCTGGTCACGGTGCGGGTGGCGCGGCCGGAACAGCCGGGTGCGCCGGTCTCCTCCGGCGGGACGGCGCGGGGGTCCGGCTGGGGGGTGCTGCTGCGGGACCGTTCGATGGTGCTGCTGTGCGTGCTGGGGTTCGTGGTCTTCTTCTCCTGCTACGGACAGTTCGAGTCCGGGCTGTCGGCCTACGCCGTGGAGGTCACGCGGATCTCGACGGCGACGCTGGGGATCGCGCTGGCCGCCAACACCGCCATGATCGTGCTCGCGCAGTTCGTGGTGCTGCGGCTGGTCGAGCGGCGGCGGCGCAGCCGGGTCGTCGCGGTGGTCGGGCTGATCTGGACCGTCGCGTGGCTCGCGGCGGGGGCTTCCGGGCTGGTGCAGGGGGCGCAGGCGGTGGCGACCGCGCTGCTCATCGGGACGTACGCGCTGTTCGGAGTCGGCGAGACGATGCTCTCGCCGACCATGGCGCCGCTGGTGGCCGATCTGGCGCCGGCGCGGTTCATCGGGCAGTACAACTCGGCGTTCGCGCTGGTCAAGCAGCTGGCGCTGGCGGTGGGGCCGGCGATCGGCGGGCTCATGGCGGCGGCCGGCGCGTGGTCGGTCTACATCGGGATGCTGGTGCTGTGCTCGCTGGGGATCGCCGTGCTGGCGCTCGTCCTGGGCCGGCGCCTCACCGTGGGCCAGGACCGGCCGGCCTCCGTCGTGGTGGCGCGGGGCGGGCCTGACGCGGAGTCCGGAGTCGAGTCCGCGGCGGCGTCCGGGTCCGGGGTCTCCGGGGCGAACGCTCCTGCCGGGCGGGTGACGACCGCCGCCTGACCCGGGCCCCGGATACCGCTCTTCGCACATCCGTGCCCCTCCCTGGTGCAGCTGTCGCATCGGGGAGGGGCACGGGTGTGTGGTCGGTCATCTGCCCGGGAGGGCGAATTCGCACCAGACCGCTTTGCCGCCGTCCGGCGTTCTGCGGGAGCCCCAGGCCGAGGCGATGGTGGCGACGATGGAGATGCCCCGGCCCGCCTCGTCGGCCGGTTCGGCGCGGCGGCGGTGGGGGAGGTGCTCGTCCCCGTCGGTGACCTCGACGATCAGCCGGCGGTCGGTGCGGCGCAGGCGCAGCCGCATGGGCGGGGTGCCGTGCTGGAGGGAGTTGGCGACCAGTTCGCTGGCGGCCAGGACGCCCAGGTCGCGCAGCTCGGTGGGGAAGCGCCAGGAGGCCAGCACGCCGGAGGCGAACGCGCGGGCGCGCGGGGCGGCTTCGGTGCCGCCGAGGAGTTCGAGCGCCGCGTTGTGGAACAGTTCGGCGTCCGGGCCCGTGCGCGCCGGGTGCTGGAGGACGAGCAGCGCCACATCGTCGTCGTGCTCGGCGGTGATGCCGAGGGCGCGCAGCAGCCGGTCGCAGATGATCTCGGGGGAACCCGAGGCTCCGGCGAACGCGCGTTCCAGCGCTTCGACGCCTTCGTCGATGTCGGCGTCGCGGCGTTCGATGAGGCCGTCGGTGTAGAGGACGGCGGTCGAACCGGGGCCGAGGGGGAGGCTGCCGGAGGTGTGCAGCCAGCCCCCGGTGCCCAGCGGGGGTCCGGTGTGGTCCCCGGCGCGGTGGACGGTGCCATCGGCGTCGCGTACGAGGACGGGGACGTGGCCGGCCGACGCGTAGCTGAGCCGTCCCTCGTTCGGGTCATGTACGGCGTAGACGCAGGTGGCGATCTGGTTGGCGTCGATCTCCGCGGCGAGGCCGTCCAGGAGTTGGAGGACCTCGTGGGGCGGCAGGTCGAGGCGGGCGTAGGCGCGTACGGCGGTGCGGAGCTGGCCCATGACGGCCGCCGCCCGCACGCCCCGGCCCATCACGTCGCCGATCACCAGGGCCGTGCGGCCGGCGCCGAGGGTGATGACGTCGTACCAGTCTCCGCCGACAGCCGCCTCCGTACCGCCCGGCTGGTATGTGGCGGCGACGCGCAGGTCGTCGGGCTGCTCCAGCTCCTGGGGCAGCAGGCTGCGCTGGAGGGTGACGGCGGCCTCGCGCTGGCGGCGCTCGCTGGCGCGCAGCCGCTCGGCGGCCTCGACCTGGTCGGTGACATCGGCGGCGAAGATCAGCACGCCGCTGTCACCCGATGTGGTGAGCGGGGTGCAGGTGAAGGTGTAGTAGCCGTCGCGGGTGTCGCGGGCGCTGGGACGGGGATGGCCCGCCACCTTGCGGGACTTGACCGTACGGGGCCGGCCGCTGCGCAATACCTGGTCCATGAGCGGCAGCAGGCCCAGTTCGACCAGTTCGGGCAGGGCTTCGCGGGCGGCGGCTCCGGTGGGGCGGGGGCCGAAGACCTCGGCGTAGGTGTCGTTGACGAAGGCGATCCGGTGGTCGGGGCCGTGCACGACGGCGGCGAGCGCGGGCACCTGTCCGAGCAGTTCGTACACGGACAGCGCGTCGATGCCGCGCTGGTCCGCCTGGGGTTCGGTCCCGGACCGGCCGCCGCGCCCGGCGCTCTTGGCGGTGCTCGAACTGCTGCTCGTGCCGGTGATGGTGCCGGAAGTGCCGGTGCTGTCGGCGGGCGTGGGGTTTTCGGCGCCCTTCGTGCTCCCCGCGCCCTTCGTGCTCTTCGTTCGTCCGGGACGCTCGGAGCGGGGACGGTGGCGCGCGCCCGGGACGACGGGCGTCTCCTGCCCGGAGCCGGGGCCGGAACCGGAACCGGGCTGCGGCTGGGACACCACCGCCTGGCCGGTCGTCTCGTCCTGGCGGTCCGGGGAGGATCCCGGATCCGCCCCCGGGGCCGGGACCTTGGCGTCGGGGAGGGAGGCGGGGTCGGCTTCGGATGCCCCGTCCGCCGCCTCCGGGGAGTCGTCCTGGGCCATGACGGTGTCGGACGGGGACTGCCGCGCCTCTATCGCCGCCTGGGCGGCAGCGGTGCGCCGCTGTGTGCCGGGCAGTCGGGCGCTCCAGCGCGTGAAGTTCACGTCGTCCGATTCCTTGTGTGGTTCGCTGCGTTCGCTCGGTCGCTCAGATCGCGGATCACAGTGCGGTGTGCTCTTGTGCTCGGTGCTTCGTGCTTGGCGCCTCGTGCACCGGGGTGGCGCTCGGGTGGCCGTACGTACGTACTTGTACTCGTACTCCGGTGCTGACGCGGGTCACTCTTCGCAGACGTGAGCCCACCCATCGTCACACGCCCAGTGTGGCCCACCGTGCCGACATCCGTCAGACGCCGCTGCCCGGCGGGGAGTTCCTCGCTGGCGCCTCAACTCCCGTCGGGGCGCCGTCCTGTGCCCGCCGCCAGTTCGAACTCGGCGCGGGGGTGTTCCAGGGAACCGAGGGAGACGATTTCCCTCTTGAAGAGGCCGGAGAGCACCCATTCGGCGAGCACCCGTGACTTTCTGTTGAACGTCGGGACGCGGCTGAGGTGGTAGGCGCGGTGCATGAACCAGGCAGGGTAGCCCTTGAGCTTATGTCCGTACACATGCGCGACTCCCTTGTGCAGGCCGAGGGATGCGACGGAGCCCGCATGGGCGTGGCGGTACGGGGTGAGGGGTTTGCCGTCGAGCGAAGCGGCGAGGTTGTCCGCGAGGCGGCGGGCCTGGCGGACGGCGTGCTGGGCGTTGGGGGCGCACGGGGGCGGCTCCGCGCCGGGCGGCGCCTCGGGGGCCGCGCCCGGCTCGGCATCCGGGCCCGTGGAGCGGGCGGGTACGGCCGCCGGGCCGGGTTCCGCCGCCAGGTCGGGTACGGATGCCGCGTCTCCCGCCGACCAGGCGTGCGGGGTGTCCTTCACCTGGAGCGTGGCCTCGCAGACGAGCCTGCCGCGTTCGTTGAGGGGCAGACCGGTGGCGGCCAGCACCGGATGCGGCTTGACTCCGGCCGTCCACACGAGGGTGCGGGTCGGATGGCGGGAGCCGTCGCTGAGGGCCGCGACCCGCTTCTCGCACGAGTCGAGGCGGGTGTCGAGGCGTACGTCGATGTTGCGGGCGCGCAGTTCGCGCAGCGCGTAGGCGCCCATCTCCTCGCCGACTTCCGGCAGGATCCGGTCGCTCGCCTCCACGAGGACGAAGCGCAGGTCCTCGGCCGAGATGTTGTGGTAATAGCGGCAGGCGTAGCGGGCCATGTCCTCCAGTTCGGCCAGCGCCTCGACCCCCGCGTAGCCGCCCCCGACGAATACGAAGGTGAGCGCGGCGTCCCGGACGGCGGGGTCGCGGGTGGAGGAGGCGATGTCGAGCTGTTCGAGCACGTGATTGCGCAGGCCGATGGCCTCCTCGACGGTTTTGAAGCCGATGCCGTGCTCGGCGAGCCCGGGCACCGGGAGGACGCGGGAGACGGAGCCGGGGGCGAGGACCAGTTCGGTGTACGGGAGTTCGAGAGTGCTGGGGACGGCCGGGGCATCGGCCCTGCCTGCCCTGCTGCCCCCGCCACCGGTACCTCTTTCGGCCGAGCCGGTCGCGCGTGCGGCGTCCGCGTCGGCGTCCGCCGTGGCGAGGGTGGTGATGTGGGCGACGCGGCGCTCGTGGTCGATGCTGCGGGCCTCGCCGACGATGATGCGGCACGCGGGCAGCACGCGGCGCAGCGGCACCACGACGTGGCGCGGGGAGATCGAGCCCGCGGCGGCCTCGGGCAGGAAGGGCTGGTACGTCATGTACGGATCCGGGTCCAGGACCGTGATCGTGACGTCAGCGCTGCCGTCCGGCCGCGCTCTCAGTTGGTGCCTGAGCCTGCGCTGCAGGCGCAGGGCGGTGTACATGCCGACGTAGCCGCCGCCGACGACGAGGATGTGCGCAGGTTCCCTCATGGCCTTCGTCACCCGTCCATGACGCACCCTCAGCCCCGGGTTTGTCCACAGGCAACATCAATTGATGTGACTGCCGTGCGCCGGACACGGCTTGTGCTTCCAGTCCTGTGAGAAGTGGGAACTCCGCAGGTCAGAAGGGGCGTGCGGGGTGTGTGAGAGGCGCGTTGAGGGGGCCGGACGAGCGTGTGGGCCAGAGGGTGGAAGGCCGTGGCGGAACCGCCCCCTTCTCTCATCTCGTGGGCTCAACTATGTTCGTATCCCAACGGGGTGCGACTTGTGACGACCAGTGCACCGCATCCCGCCGCACACGCGGGGGTCTCCGGGGGGAGACATGGGATTACCGGGGGAACACATGCGCATTCAGGGTATTCACGACTCTCAGTTGGCGACGACGGTCTCTGCCGTATCGGAAGGCCGCGTCGTTCCGGGCGCGACCGGTCCGGGAGGCGACAGGAGTCCGATAGCGGCGCCGCAGGGCGCCGGGGCCGGGGCAGGCGCTCCGGCGGGAGAGGCGGGGCCGGCCACACCGCGCTCGACACCGCTTCGGGTGGACGCACAGCGCAATCTGGAACATGTACTGCGTGCGGCCAGAGAGGTGTTCGGCGAGCTGGGCTACGGCGCGCCGATGGAAGACGTCGCCCGCCGCGCGCGCGTCGGTGTCGGGACGGTATACCGCCGCTTCCCGAGCAAGGACGTGCTGGTGCGGCGCATAGCGGAGGAGGAGACCGCACGGCTGACGGAGCAGGCACGCACGGCGCTGGGGCAGGAGGAGGAGCCGTGGTCGGCGCTCTCGCGCTTCCTGCGCACGTCCGTCGCCTCGGGTGCCGGGCGCCTGTTGCCGCCTCGGATACTGCGCGCCGAGGGCTGGATGGACAGCCCCGCGCGGGTGCCGCACCAGCGCGCCCCGGCCGTGCCCGAGCACGACGGGCAGCCGGGACTGCGGCTGGTGGAGCGGCAGGTACCCGCCGCCGTACCGGAGCGGGACGCGGGCTACGACGCGCAGGACGAGGACCCGGGCGCCGCCGAACTGCTCGATGTGGTCGGAAGACTGGTGGAGCGGGCCCGCGAAGCGGGTGAGCTGCGGACGGATGTGACGGTCGGGGATGTGCTGCTGGTGATCGCCACGGCGGCGCCCTCGCTGCCCGACGCCGCCCAGCAGGCCGCCGCGTCCACCCGGCTGCTGGACATCCTGCTGGAAGGGCTGCGCTCTCGCCCCTCCCGCTGAGCCGCTTCTCGGGCCGGGCCTGCCCGTTCGGCCGGCTGCTCCCCGGACAGGACTGATCCTCGGACAGGGCTGTTCTTCCGGCTGGGCCGCCTCTCCGGCTGGGCGGCCCGCGCGTGGGGGCCTTCCCGCGCCGAGCCGCCGCCGTGCTGAGCGGGGGCTGAGTGCGGGTGGGGCCGGGGCGGCGCTGGGGTGTCCTCAGGGGCTGGTGCTGGGGGGAGTGGGTTCGTTGCCGGAGCCGGGGGTCACGCAGTGGCCCGTACCGCTGTTCGCGTGGGCGTGCGAATCGCCCCGGTCGGGTGGTTGGTGTTCTTGTCGGGTTCTCATTCGGTGGGGCTGTGGCACGCTGACGCGATGTTCCGCAGTGACGGTGGGTACGGGGGCCGCGGCTATGGGAGTTGACGAGGGACGGGGACCGGATCGGGAGGCCGGGCTTCCTGCGCGTCAGGTACCCGGGCAAGGCGGCCCCGCCCGTGGCGGACACCCCCGGCGCGCCGGGGGCGGCGTACCCGAGCAGCGCAGGCGGGGCCCGTTCCCGGGTTCCGGACCGGACCGGGGTCCGGGCTCCGGGGACGACCCGGCGGACCGGCCCTCGGACACACTGCTGGTCGCCCGCATGCGCGAGGGCGACGCCGCCGCGTACGAGGAGCTGTACCGCAGGCACGCGGACCCGGTGCGGCGCTACGCCCGTACCTGCTGCCGTGACGCGCACACGGCGGAGGACCTGACGAACGAGGTGTTCGCGCGCACCCTCCAGGCCGTGCGCGGCGGCAAGGGGCCCGAGACCTCGGTGCGGGCCTACCTGCTGGCCTCGGTGCGGCATGTGGCGGCGGCGTGGGCCCGCACCCGCCGGCGGGAGCAGCTGGTCGACGACTTCGCGGTGTTCGCGCAGTCGGCAGCCGGGGCCGCGGCGGCCTCGGAGGAGGACACGCTCGATCTGGGCGCCGATGTGCGGGCGATGCAGGAGGCGGAGCAGACCCTGGTCGTCCAGGCGTTCAAGAGCCTGTCCGAGCACGACCAGATGCTGCTGTGGCACACGGCGATCGAGGGCGCCAAGCCGCAGGAGGTGGCGCCGCTGCTGGGCAAGTCCAAAGGGGCCACGGCCACGGCGGCGCACCGGGCGCGGGAGAACCTCAAGCAGGCGTACCTCCAGGCCCATGTGAGCCAGGCCCGTACGGCGGAGGGCGACTGCGCGCGGTATGCGGACCGGCTGGGCGCGTATGCGCGTGGCGGGCTGCGGACGCGGGCCGAGCGGGGGCTGCGGCGGCATCTGGCGGAGTGCCCGGCGTGCAGCCAGGCCGCGCTGGAGGTCAAGGACCTGAATGAGGGCATCAGGGTTCTGGTGCCGGTGGCCCTTATCGGCTGGTTCGCGACGGCGGGGGGCGCCAAGGCGTTTGCCGCGCTGGTCGGCGGGGGCGGCGCGGCTGCCGCCGCGGGCGGGGCCGGAGTCGCCGCCGCAGCCGGGGGTGCCGGTGCGGGCGCGGCGGGTGGAGCCGCGGGTGCCGCCGGAGCCGCGAGTGGCCATGCGGCGGGCGGGGCGGGGGGTTCCGGGGGCGGGGCTGCCGGTGGGGCGGGGGCCGAGGGGCTGGGGGCGCCCGCGAAGGTCGCCATCGGGGTGGGGGCGGCGGTGGCGGCCGGTGCCGTCCTCGCGTACGCGCTCGCCGGCGGTGATGCCGAGCCCGCCAAGAAGCCCCAGGCCAGGCCGTCCGCGCCGCCCACGGCCGAACAGCCGCCCGAGAAGCCGGCCCCGAAGCCGAAGCCGCCCGAACCGGGCCCCGAGACCAGGCCCGGCCCGCCCGAGCGGACCCGGGAGGCACCCGCACCGGGGCGACCGCCCGAGACCGAGCCGGCGGACCGCGAGAAGCCGCGCCCCAAGCCCCCGACACCCTCACCCCGCCCGCCCGCCGACCCGCCCGGCACACCGCCGCCCGATCCGCCGCCTTCCCCGCCCGCGCCGCCGGAGCCCGCGCCGCCGGAGCCCGCTCCGCCGGAGCCCGCTCCGCCGCAACCCGCTCCGGTGCAGCACAAGCTGAGCGAGCTGAAGTGGGATCTCCTCAGTCCGGACGCCAAACGCAAGGGCCCCACCGTGCGCACGGTGGGGAGCAGTTGGCTGTGGCAGCGCTGGGGTCTCGATATCGGTGACAAGCGCTACAGCCACGGCGTCAGCGTCCGCACGCCCTCCTCCGTCACGATCGACCTCAACAGACCCTGCACCGCCTACACGGCGCTCGCCGGTGTGGACGACATGACGCCGGGGCGGCGCGCGGTGCGCTTCTCGGTCTACGGCGACGGGACACGGCTGTGGCGCTCCGGGTTCGTGGGCAGGGGCCAGGCGCCGGTCCCGGTGCGGGTGCCGCTGGCGGGCACGGCGTCGATCCGGCTGGTCGTGGAAGCGCGTACCCCGGTGGACCGGATCGCACTGGCGGACTGGGCGCAGTCGCAGATCGCGTGCCGGTAGGCCGCCGAACGCGGGTACGCCGCCGACCGCCGGTAGGCCGACCAGCCCTCCGGGGGGATATGACCCCTCCCCGCGTCCAGCGCTCCGTAGCAGGGCCAGGCCCGTTCAACGCTCGGGGGGCCGGCCCGTTCAGCGCTCGCCTTCCGTCAGGTCCGCGCACAGCGCTTCCAGGTGTGCGAGTGCGGCGCGGGGGGTGAGGGCGGGCTCGCGCGCCGGGGGCGCTCCGCCGGGGAGTCCGGGGACGGCGAAGGCGCGGATGGTGCCGTCCATGCGCAGTTCGGGCACGCTCGCGGGCAGTCCGGCGCGTAGCACGTGGGCCGCGTCGGCGAGCAGGACGGCCGGCTCGTGCCTCCCATCGAGGTACAGGACATAGCCGGCGGTCAGCAGGACGGTGCAGATGACGCTCTCGGCGACCTCGTTCTCCAGCCCCGTGCGCAGCGCCTCGGTGGCCTTGCGGATGGCCGTGGGGATTCCGGTCGCGCCCTCGTTCGCGGTGATGCGGGCGTCCAGCATCTGGGCCAGGATGTCGAAGGCCGCGGGCGGCGTGCCAACGGCGGCGTAGGTGCGGCTCTTCTCGTACAGTTCGCGCGCCTGTACGAACCGTCCGTCCTCGGCGGCGGCGACGGAGCGCAGGAAGACCGCGAAGGTCTGCGCGTCCCGGATGCCGAGCCGGTCGGCGTCCTCCATGGCGCGCTGGGCGAGCCTGTCGGCCTGGGCCGTATCGCCGCGCCGGAACCAGATATCGGCGATGCGGGCGAGCAGGACGGGGATCTCGGTGAGCGCGCCGAGCTGCTGGGCGTAGCGCAGCGCGGTCTCGCACTCTGCGCGCGCGTCGTCGTAGCGGCCCTCCTGGATGGCGATCTCGGCGCGCAGTCCGCACACCTGGCTCAGCATCCACCGGTCGCCCGTGCTCTCGGCGAGCGCGGTGACCTCCGCCAGGTCCTCCGTCGTATCGCGCAGACCGCCCGGGGTGTCGATGCGCACGTGTGCGCGGAAGAGCAGCGCCACGGCCAGCTCCCACGGCGAGCTGTAGCGGCGGCAGTTGGCGACGGAGCTGTCCATGAGCGTGGCGACGCCCTTGTTGCCCTGGAGGAGGTATCCGGTGAACGGCCACAGCAGGCCGGGGAAGCGGGCCGCGGCCGGGCCGGGCTTCTGGAACGACTCGACCAGCTCGGCGGCGACGGCCTGGTGGCGGGGGTCGGAGAGCATCTCCTGGGTGTAGTGCTCGGACAGCAGGAAATACTCCAGGAGCTGGAACTCCCGGAAGAGCGGTTCCTCTTCCTCGTCCCGTTCCCCGGCCTTGTCCGGCAGCATGCCGAGGACGGCCTCGACCCAGTGCGCGCCCTCGTCGCGGTAGTTGCGCAGCCACCAGAACCAGCCGACCGAGCGCACCAGTGTCACCAGTGTGCCCAGGTCCCGGCGCTGGAGGCAGCGGTGGAGGGCCGCGCGCACGTTGTCGAGTTCGGCCTCGATGCGGGGCAGCCACGTGAGCTGCTCCGCCGAGCGGATTCGGGGCTCGGCGGCGGTGACGAAGCGGAGGATCTGCTCGGTGTGCCGGGCCTCGGCCGCCGCACGGTCGCGCGGTTGTTCGAGGGCGCGCTCGCGGGCGTACTCGTGGATGGTCTCCAGCATCCGGTAGCGCATGCCGGTACCGGACAGGGCGGGCGGTGGATCGGGGACGAGGATCGACTTGTCGACCAGGGCGGAGAGCAGGTCGAGCATGTCGTCCGCGGAGACGGGGTCGGAGGGGGTGGGGTCCGAAGGGGCGGGGTCTGCGGGGCCGGGACCCGAGGGGGCTGGGTCTGCGGGCCTCACGGCGGCGGGCCGGGCGGCCCGGGGCGGGGGATCGTCTGCGCACACGTGTTCGGCGGCGGAGAGGGTGCAGCCGCCCGCGAAGACCGACAGCCGCCGTACGACCGTCCGTTCGCGCTCGTCGAGCAGGTCCCAGGACCAGTCGACGACGGCGCGCAGCGTCTGCTGACGGGGCAGCACGGTGCGGCTGCCGCTGGTCAGCAGGCGGAAACGGTCGTCGAGCCGGTCCGCTATCTGTCGCGGTGTCAGCGAACGCAGCCGGGCTGCGGCCAGTTCGATGGCGAGCGGGAGCCCGTCCAGTCTGCGGCAGATCTCGGCGACCGCCTCGGGGTCCTCGCCCGTACGGAAACCGGGGCGCGCGGCGGCACCCCGGTCGGCGAACAGCCGGTGCGCGGAGGCGGGCGGCAACGGCTCGACCGGGCGGACCGTCTCCCCCGGCACTCCCAGGGGCTCGCGGCTGGTGGCCACGACGGTGAGGCCGGGGCAGTGGCCCAGCAGCGTCTCGGCCAGGATCGCGGCGGCGTGGATGAGGTGCTCGCAGTTGTCCAGTACAAGGAGCGGACGACGATTCTCCAGGTGTTCGACGAGCAGGGCCGTGGCGTCGATGTCGCCGGAGTGGGAGCGCGTGCCCTCCGTCGCCGCCGTCGAGAGCGCGGTCTCGCGCCGCCCCAGCGCGCTGAGGACGGCGCCGGGGAGGGCGGCGGGATGGTCGAGCGGGGCCAGCTCCACCATCCAGGTGCCGTCGGGGTACGGCGTCGCGGCGGACTCGCGCGCGGTCGCCGCGACCTGCTCGGCGAGCCGCGTCTTGCCCGAGCCGCCCGGCCCCGTGAGGGTGACCAGCCGCGAACGGGACAGGTCCCGGCCGATGGTCACGAGATCGGACTCCCGCCCGACGAAGCTGGTGAGACGGGCCCGCAGGTTGCCGGGCGGAGGGGCAGGGCGGGGCGGGTCCTCGTCGGGGCGAGAGCCGGTGAACGGGCCACCACCCGGGGGGTCAGCGGGCGAGGAGCCGGCGGAGGAGCCGCCACCTGGTGGGGTGCCGTCGGACGGCGGACCAGCGGGCGGCGGGCCGCCGGTGCGCGGAGTGCCCGGCGTTGCGGGGCCGCTGTCGCGCGGTCGGGTGGTGGCGGGCTCGCCGTCGCCTGGGACGTGTGCGTTCCGGTCCGGGTTCGCGTCCGGGTCCGGGTCCGGGTCCGGGTCCGGTTTTGCGTTCGCGTTCGCGTTCAGGTTCGCGTTCGGTCTCAGCTCTGGGGCCGGGTCCGGGGCCGGTTTCGGGGTCCCGTTCGGGCTCGGGCTCGGGTTCGGATCCGGTCTCGGGTTCGGCCCCGTACGCCCGTTCGCGGTGCCGTCGCGGGCGCGCCCGACCGGGAAGCTGTCGGCGCGCGCGGGGAGGCGCCGCGAGGGCGGGCCGCCGTCGGCGGCGCCGGAGCCCGCGCCCGCGCCCGCACCCGCACCCGCGCCCGCGCCCGCACCCGCACCCGCGCCCGCGCCCGCACCCGCACCCGCACCCGCGTCGAGGAGTTGGGCGTGCAGCGTGCGCAGTTCCGGGCCCGGGTCGGTACCGAGGCGGTGGGCGATGTCCTTGCGCACCGACTCGTACGCCGCCAGGGCCTCGGCCGTACGGCCGCTGTCGCGCAGGGCGCGGATGAAGAGCGACTGGAGGGGTTCGTCCAGCGGGCGTTCGGCCGCCAGCTCCCGCAGCTCGGGCAGGATGCGCGCGGCGCGGCCCAAGGCGAGGTCCGCGGTGAGGCGGCGGAGGAGAGCCGTCTGGCGCAGGGCCTCGGCGCGGGCCGCGGAGGAGGCGCGGTCGGGCAGGTCGGCGAGGGCGGGGCCGCGCCACAGGTCGAGTGCCTCGCGCAGCACGGTGGCGGCCGTCGCGGGGTCGCCGTCGTCCAGGGCACGCTCGCCCTGTGCGGCCAGTCGTTCGAAGCGCAGCAGATCGACGTCGTCGGCCTCCGGGTCCGTACGCAGCCGGTAGCCGCCGGGGAAGGAGAGGACGGCGTCCTTGCCGATGATCTTGCGCAGGCGGCCGACGAGCGCCTGGAGTGCGGCGGGGGCGTTGTCGGGCAGCATGTCGGGCTCGGTATCCGCCCACACCTCGCTGATCAGGGTTTCGGGAGACACCGGGGCGCGGCTGTTCGCCCGCAGCGCGAGCGCGGCGAGCAGTGCCCGGAGGCGTTGCCCGCCCAGCGGGAGGGCGCGCCCCGCCTCGTCGTGGACCTCGCTGGCCCCCAGGATCAGATACCGCACCTCCTCATTGTCCCTGTACGGGTCCTTGAGGGCCGGGGGTTTTCACGGGACAGCGGGGCCCCGGGCGGCCCAGGAGCGCCCCCGGACCGCTCCGGCAGCCCGTCGCGAGCGGCCCCGGCCAGCACAGGCGACTCAACCAGCACAGCCCGGCGGCCAGCCAGGACAGGCGGCTCACCCGTAGCTCAGCGGCCCAGCCAGCACAGGCGGCCCAGCCAGCACAGGCGGCTCAGCCGAAGCAGGCGGCACGCATGTAGTCCGGCGGCTCAGCCGGGGCCGGGTGGGAGGGTGCGTTCGTAGCGGGTGGCCGGGGTGACGCCGGCTGCCGCGGCTCGCCGGCGGGGTGCGGCGGAGCCCGTCCAGCAGGTGCCGCGCCGGGCCAGCAGCCGGCCGAGCCACAGTTCCATGGAGACCAGGTCGGCGAGCCCGTCCAGGGGCAGCGGCTCGCCCTTGGCGATCCGCTGGATCGCCTGGCGGACGACGCGGGCCTCCACCAGTCCGGCGTCGGCGAGCAGCGGTGCCTGGAAGAGCTGCGTCAACTCGTCGGCCGCGAGCCGTATTCCGGCGCGCAGTGATGCCTCGTGCGCCGTACGGGAGGGCGTGCCCCACCCGGGGGGCAGCTCGTGGACTCCGGCGCCCGCCAGCGCGGCACGCAGGATGGAGGCGCGCGCGCCGGGCCGTACGCGGAGCGCATCGGGCAGTGCGCGGGAGGCTCTGACGACCTGGTTGTCGAGGAAGGGCGCGTGCAGCCGCTGGTTGCGGATCTCGACGGCCTGTTCGAAGACGCGGTGGTCGGCGGCGCGCCGGGCAAGCGCCGCGCGGGCCCGCCGTTCGCCCGGCCGTTCGACCGAGGGCCGGGCCTGGGCCGCGACGTCGAGGCGCAGCGACACCTCGGCGAGGGCTTCGCCGGTGAGCCAGCGCGCGGCGGGGCCCGGTCTGCACCAGGTGAGCGCCGCCACCGAGGCATCGACGGCGCTCTCCCCTCCCTCCCGATACGGGGCGAACGCGGCGGCGGCCACCGTTCCGTCGCGCAGCTGCGCGGCCGTCTCTTCGACACCGTCGCGGTAGGAGGTACGGGCCAGTTTGCGCGCGGCGCGGTAGATGGTGACGGGCACCAGCAGAGAGCGCCCGGCGGTCTGGCCCTCGGAGCGGGCCAGCGCGGCGACGGGGCGTACGAGGTGGCGTCTGCGCCGGTCCAGCAGCAGGTCGGCCAGGCGGGCGGGGTGCGCGTCCAGGACCTCGCGGGCGCCGAGCCCGACGAAATGGTCGGAGCTGCCGGCGGCGAGCCGGTGCCGGTGCCGTTCGGCCGTCACGAGAGAGGGCGCGGGCTCGTCGGTGAGGGGGCTGCCGGTCAGGTCGGCGTAGGGCAGTGCCGCCTCGTCGCCGGTGACGACGAGGTGGTGCAGGCGCGGGTTCTCGGCGAGGGCGCGGGCCCGCTCCAGCTCGGCTTCCTTGGAGCCGGCCGGGTCGCCGGACAGGTCGCCCGCCGGGCCGCCCGCGGGTCCCCCCTCCAGGTCACCCGCCGGGGAACTGCCGCGCACGGTCAGGTCGTTGTAGGTGACGGCCAGCAGGCGCTCGCCCGCCCCGGCGGCGCCGGTGCCGTACCGGCCGTCGGGACCGCTGGAAACAATGCCGGGCATGCCCGGCAGCCCCGCCGCGAGCAGCGCGAGCGTTCCGGAAGCAGGTCCTCCGGACAGGTCGGCGCCGATGCCCGGGGCGGGTCCGCCGCGCGCGGCCCGCCGGTCGGCCGGCCCCATACCGGGCACGGGCCCCGGGTCGCGTACGTCGAAGTCGTGTTCGGCCGCGTGCCGGGGAGCGGTCATCCGGGCGCGCACCGCCTCCACGAGCGCGTCCCGCACCCCGGCCACTGCGGCGTCCGGATCGACGGGCGGGGCGCCGACGACGAGCGAGGCCGACGACTCGTATCCGGCGATCTCGCGGCTGCCGCCGTCCCTGACGATGAGCGCGTGGCCCGGCGGCACCCGGCGCACACCGAGGTAGGGCGTGCCGTCGCCGAGCGCTTCGGGGGAGTCGGGGCAGGCGAGCAACGCGGCGAGGTGGCCCACGTCCAACTGCGCCTCGATGAGGTCGGCCAGCGGCAGGGCCGCCGTCGCGTAGGCGGTGCCGCCGGCCCAGGGCGCGTGGAAGACGGGCCGGGCGCCGGCCAGGTCGGCGGCGATGGTGATGCGGCGGCCGACGCAGGCGACGGCGGTGTAACTGCCGGGCCAGGCCGTCAGGTGGCGAAACGCTCCGCCCCGCGCGGCGACGAGACCGGCGCGCAGCTCCTCGTCGCTCGCTCCGCAGCAGCCGAACACCGCGAGGCGGCTGCCGGGTTCGGCCTCGACGACGCGGATCTCGTCCGGCCGCCAGTCCCCCACCGCCCACAGCGGATCGGGCCCGTCCCACAACACCTGGGCGCCAACGGGCTGGAGCACGCCGTCCGCCGTGGAGCCCGAGGCGCAGCCGGGGATGTGCGCGGTGTGCGCGGCGTGCCCGTACGGGCCGTAGGAGTCGTACGGGTCATAGGAGTTGCACGGGTCGCTGGAGCCGTGAGGAGTGGAGGAGCCGTACGGGGCGGAGGAGTTGTACGGGTCGGTGTAGGCGGCGTGACGGGAGGGGCCCGCAGTGCCGGAGGGGGCGGTGTGCTGGCGGTGGCTCTCGGGGCGTGGGGTGCGGTTCCGGCCGTTGGACCCTGCCGAGGCGCTGCTCCACCCCACCAACCAACGCATCGCCGCCCGCCTTCACTTCGCCGCTGTCGCTCGCCGCGGTCGTCCGCCGCCGTCGTCGGTCCGCCCGCGGGCGGACCCGGCGGCGCGAGGGCGCCGCTCGACCCGTGCCGTTGCGGCCATGTTGCCACGAGAGTGGCGCGCGGGAGGCGCGTAAGGGGCGCATAGCTTGGTGGAACGCGATGAACATCGCACCTCCTCCCGCGCCGTCGGTACGCCCCGCGGCGCCGGAGTCCGACCGGAGTCCGGCCGGTGCGTCGGGGCGCATATACCGGTGGCTTCGGCATCCGGCACCGCACACCCGACCGATGTCATTCGGCCAAATATGGAAATGCGCCCAGCCGCGCCGAGCGAAGAGTGACGGCTCGTGGCGCAAGCGCCGAACGGGTGGTGCGGAAGGCCGGAGTTAGGCGCTCGCGCCGCCCCCGGGGGCTCGCGGAAGCGGCACGCGCCAGGCTCGGGCGACGGCTACGCGCGCGGGCGGAAGCGGGCCGGGGGCGGGCCGGGAACGGGAGCGGCAGCGGGGCGGGCGCACCGTCATCACACGGCGTCTGCCTCGGGGTTCGCCGCCGGAGGCCGCGTACGGGCACGGTCTCGGCGGGGCGGCGGAAGGGCGGTGGCGCGCCGTCCCCGCGGGGTGGCGGCAAGGTACGGGAGGACCTTCGCACAAGGCCCGTGCGCGGCCGGACAGTTGTCGGCCCGGGAGGCGGCGATCCGCCTCCCGGGCCGAAACCGCCGCCCGCGGGGAATGAGACGGCGGTGTCCCCCAGCCCACTGATCCTGAGCAGCGGGCCGACCCACGCAAGACTCATGGAACCGCTCCCCGTTCCCGCTGGACAGGCGCATGAGTGGGCGCACGGCCACACACCGGGAGCACATGGTCCGCCGGATTTCGCACACGATTCCGGCCGCGATGCGCGGGTCGGCGCTCAGTTGGCACGTGACCCGCGCACGTACACGAGTACGGACATAGATCTCGCCATCCGGGAGAACGCCCCCTTAACGGTCGGGATTCAGCGAACTACGCTGTGTTCGCAAGTGCTTCCGTGCCGCGCAGAGCGCGGTGACGGGAGGGGGCCCCGCACCCCGCGGGGCGGTCGTCGGTGTGTCAGGGGTGCGCATGTCCAGGGAGTCACGCGGGCCGAATGAAAAGCTCGGCACCGTCCTCGCACTCGCGGGAATCAGCAACGCCGGACTTGCCCGAAGGGTCAATGACCTGGGGGCACAGCGCGGCCTCACCCTCCGGTACGACAAGACGTCGGTGGCCCGGTGGGTGTCGAAGGGGATGGTGCCGCAGGGTGCGGCGCCCCACCTGATCGCCGCCGCCATCGGCAGCAAGCTCGGCCGGCCCGTTCCGCTGCACGAGATCGGGCTCGCGGACGCCGATCCGACCCCCGAGGTCGGACTCGCCTTCCCGCGCGACGTGGGCGCGGCCGTCAAGTCGGCGACGGACCTCTACCGACTGGATCTGGCCGGGCGGCGGGGCGGCGGGAGCATCTGGCAGTCCCTCGCGGGCTCGTTCTCCGTCAGCGCATATGCCACGCCGGCTTCCCGCTGGCTCATAACCCCGGCCGACAGCTCGGTCGCCCGCCACGTCGAGCACGCCGAGGAGGCCGCGCTCGCGCGGGGCGCACTCGCCGCCGGGGAGGGCAACTCGCCCGCCGCCGCCGAGGCCCGCGCCCGCGAGGAGGAGGGCGGGGGGCTGCCGCTGCGCGTCGGCCACACCGACGTCTCCAAACTGCGCGAGGCCGCCGACGAGGCCCGCCGCTGGGACTCGAAGTACGGCGGCGGGGACTGGCGTTCCTCGATGGTGCCCGAGTGCCTGCGCGTGGACGCGGCGCCGCTGCTGCTGGGCGCCTACACCGACGAGGTGGGCCGCTCGCTGTTCGGCGCGACCTCCGAACTGACGCGGCTCGCCGGCTGGATGGCCTTCGACACCGGCCAGCAGGAGGCGGCCCAGCGCTACTACATCCAGGCGCTGCGCCTGGCCCGCGCGGCTGCGGACGTTCCGCTGGGCGGCTACGTACTCGCTTCCATGTCGCTCCAGGCGACCTACCGGGGCTTCGCCGACGAGGGCGTGGACCTGGCCCAGGCCGCGCTGGAGCGCAACCGGGGGCTGGCGACGGCGCGGGCGATGAGCTTCTTCCAGCTCGTGGAAGCACGGGCGCACGCGAAGGCGAACGACGCCCAGGCGTGCGCCGGCGCGCTCTCCGCCGCCGAGAGCTGGCTGGAGCGCTCGCGCGACGGCGATCCCGACCCCTCCTGGCTGGACTTCTACTCCTACGACCGGCTCGCGGCCGACGCCGCGGAGTGCTACCGGGACCTGAAGGCCCCGCGCCAGGTACGCAGGTTCACCGAGAAAGCGCTCTCACAGCCGAAGGAGGAGTTCGTCCGCTCGCACGGGCTGCGGCTCGTCGTCTCCGCCGTCGCCGAACTGGAGTCGGGAAACCTGGACGCCGCCTGCGCCGCGGGCACCCGCGCCGTCGAGGTCGCGGGCCGCATCTCCTCGGCCCGCACCACTGAGTACGTCCGCGACCTGCTCAACCGCCTGGAGCCGTACGGGGACGAGCCACGCGTCGCGGAGCTGCGCGAGCGGGCACGCCCGCTGCTGGTCGCCCCGGCGTAGGCCGGTACGGGCCGGGGGGATTTCCTTGATCATCGACGGGAGGGGCGCCGCCGCGCGATGTCAGAGGCGCGGGTCATGATGGGTGCTGTGTCCACGACGTCCCACGGTTCAGCGGCCTGCGATGTGCTGGTGGTCGGCGCCGGCATCGTCGGCCTGGCCACCGCGTACGCCCTCACGCGCGCCGTGCCCGGCACCCGCGTCACCGTCCTGGAGAAGGAGCCGGGGCCGGCCCGCCACCAGACGGGGCGCAACAGCGGCGTGATCCACAGCGGGATCTACTACCCGCCCGGCTCCCTCAAGGCGCGGTTCGCGCTCCAGGGCTCGGCCGAGATGGTCAAATTCTGCGCGGAGCACAGCGTTCCGCACGAGGTCACCGGCAAGCTGATCGTCGCCACCGAGCGCGCGGAACTGCCCCGGCTGCACGCGCTCATCCAGCGCGGCAGACAACACGGCCTGCCCGTACGCGAGCTGGGGCCCGCACAGATAAGCGAGTACGAACCGCATGTGCGCGGCCTGGCGGCCATCCACGTCGGGACCACGGGCGTGTGCGACTTCACGGCCGTCGCCCGCACCCTGGCCCGGCTCGCGCGGGACGCCGGCGCGGAGCTGCGGTACGGCGCCGCCGGTGAGGTCGTCGCCGTCGATCGGCGGGCGGGCCGCGGGGTGGCCGTCCGTACGGCGGACGGCACGGTGCTGCGGGCGCGGGCCATGGTCAACTGCGCGGGCCTGCACTGCGACAGCCTCGCCCGACTCGCCGGAGACGAACCGCGGGCCCGGATCTTCCCCTTCCGCGGGGAGTACGCCGAGCTGGTGCCCGAGCGGGAACACCTGGTGCACGGGCTGGTCTATCCCGTCCCCGACCCCGCCTTCCCCTTCCTGGGCGTCCACCTCACGCGCGGCGTGCACGGCGGCGTGCACCTGGGCCCCAACGCGGTCCCGGCGCTGGCCCGCGAGGGCTACGCCTGGCCCGTCGTGCGCCCCGCCGAGCTGGGCGGACTGCTCGCCCACCCCGGCACCTGGCGGACAGCCCGCAGACACTGGCGCTACGGCGCGGGCGAACTGCGCCGCTCCCTGTCCCGCACGGCCTTCACCGCCGCCGTACGACGCCTGCTCCCGGAGGTGACGACGGCGGACCTGCGCCCCGCACCCGCCGGAGTACGGGCCCAGGCGGTGCTGCGGGACGGCACGCTCGTGGACGACTTCCTCTTCGCCGAGGGCCCCCACACGATCCACGTCCTCAACGCCCCTTCCCCGGCGGCGACCGCCTCCCTCCCCATCGGCCGCGAGATCGCGCGGCGGGTGGCGGGGGTGCTGGGGAGCGGGTGAGCGCCGGGGGCCCGATCCGATCCCGGCCGGCACCGGGCACCTATCCCGGCTCAGCGATGGGCATCGATCCCGGCTCAGCGCCGGGCACCCGTCCCGGCCGGCACCGGGCACCCATCCCGGCTCAGCGCCGGACCTCCGGCCAGGCGCCGCCGGGGGGCGATCGGGGAAGGACCGGGGAAGGTCGCGGGGGCCGTAAAATCGACACATTGTGTCCGAGCACTTCCCTCACCAGAACGGCTCCCCCGGGGCCGCAGACGACGCTCCGGCCGACGGCGATCCCGCAAGCGCCGACGGCCGTGACGAGACCCAGCCGGGAGCTGGCGACCAGGCTGGCTCCGGTCGTATGTTCGCGCCGGGGGCCGGGCCCTCGCCCGATCCCGCCGGGTCGCATCACGAGCGCCGTATCCGCAGCTTTCAACCCCGTCGCAGCCGTGTGACGGCGGGGCAGCGCGCCGCGCTGCAGCGGCTGTGGCCCCGCTGGGGCTTCGACATCGACGGGCTGCGGCGCCTAGACCTGGGCAAGCTGTTCGAGGACCCGGATCTGCCGGTCACCTTGGAGATCGGCTTCGGAATGGGCGAGGCCACGGCGCGGATGGCGGCGGCCGACCCGTCCACCGGCGTCCTCGCGGTCGATGTCCACACCCCCGGGCAGGGCAACCTGCTGCGCCTCGCCGACGAGCAGGGCCTGACGAACGTACGGGTCGGCAACGGCGACGCCGTCATCCTCCTGCGCGAGATGCTCGCCCCCGACTCCCTGGTGGGGCTGCGGGTCTTCTTCCCCGACCCCTGGCCCAAGGCCCGCCACCACAAGCGGCGGCTGCTCCAGCCCGAGTTCCTGGACCTGGCGGCCGGACCGCTGCGCCCGGGCGCGCTCGTGCACTGCGCGACGGACTGGGAGGACTACGCCGAGCAGATGCTCGAAGTGCTCACCGCGCACCCCGACTACGAGAACACCCAGCCGGACGGCGGCTACGCGCCACGGCCCGCGTCCCGCCCACTGACCCGCTTCGAGGAACAGGGCCTCGGCAAGGGGCACGCGGTACGGGACCTGCTCTTCCGGCGCCGCTGAGACTGTCGGCGTCGCCGACAGCGTCGGCAGCGTCCGCCTCGTCGGCAGCGTCCGCCTTGTCGGCAGCTCCGGCAGCTCCGGCGGCTCCGGCGGCTCCGGCGGCTCCGGCAGCCATCAGGTGGCGACGACCGTGGCCGAGGTTGGGGCACGGTGCCAGCACATGTCACCCGTACTGGTTACTGTCGATGGGTGCATGACGAGGCAACCGGCGCTCCCAGCTCGCCGCCGAACCCCACGACGGCCACGCCGCCGTCCCCGCCGACGGACGGCTCCGCGGACGGCTCCGCGGTCGGTCCCGCGGTCGGCGCCCGGCCGAGCGAACCGGGGGCGGAGCCGGAAGCGGCATCGGGAGCGGCGGGGTGGACGGATTCCCCGTCAGGAAACCGAATACCCAGCCAGCCCCCGGCGCCGCAGCCCGAACGGGAACGCGAATCGGAATCCGAACCGGCCGACGCGATACCGGTCCCGAACACGGACTCGGACTCGGACTCGGACTCGGCGCCTGGCGCCGCCGCCGGTACGGGCACAGGCACCCCGGGCACCCCGGGCACCCCGGGACAGAACGCACACGACCCGGCGCCCGCTCCCCCCTACGCGCCGCCCACGCCGTACGCGCCCCACGGGCCGTACACGCCCTACCCCGCTCCGTCGCCCCGGGCGCCATCGGACCGGGCGCCATCGGACCGGGCGCCATCGGACCGGGCGCCCGCACCCGGCGCGGTGAACACGCCCCCGCCGCATACCCCGTACTTCCCGGAGATGGCCGCGAGGAGCAGCGGCCAGGACGACGGCCCCGGCAACGGCCCCAGCGGCCCCCATGCCCCCCTTGGCCCTGGTGGCCCTGGTGGCACCGGTAACCCTGGTAGCCCCAGCGGCTCCGCCGGTCACCTCGCTCCCGGGCCGCCCCCGGACGCTCCCGGCGCATGGCCGTACGGTGCGGGTCCCGCGCACCCCACCCCCTCCTGGTGGCAGCGCCACCAGCGCACGCTGCGCGGTGCCGCGCTCATCGTGCTGCTCGCGCTGTGCGGGCTGATGATCCTGGCACTGGTGCGCGAACAGACCGGTACGCAGGGCCTCCTCGTCGGCTTCGGGCTCGCGCTCTTCCCCGTACCGCTGCTGCTGACCGCGTTCCGCTGGCTCAGCGCGACGCTGCCGGCGCCGTGGCGCACACATCTGTTCGCGTTCGCGTGGGGGGCGTGTGCGGCGACGCTCGTGGCGATCCTGGCGAACGGCTTCGCGACGGACTGGCTCGCGAGTTCCGTCGTGGTCGACTCGCCCAAGGAAGCCGACACCCTGGGGTCCACCGTCATCGCGCCGATCGTCGAGGAGTCGACCAAGGCCGTGGCGATCGTGCTGCTCTTCCTCTTCCGGCGACGGCACCTCGACAGCGTCGTCTCGGGGATAGCGGCGGCCGGAATCACGGCCACCGGTTTCGCCTTCACCGAGAACATCCTGTACCTGGGCACGGCGTACGGCGAGGACTCGCTGCTCGACCCCCAGAGCCTGTCCGGCTCGGCGACGGCGGCGACGTTCTTCATCCGGATCGTGCTGGCGCCGTTCGCGCACCCGCTCTTCACCTCGTTCACCGGCATCGCGTTCGGCATGGTCGCGGCCATGCCGAGGCGCCGGCGTGTGCTGCGCTGGGTGGTGCCGTGCGTCGGGCTGTTCACGGCGGCCCTGCTGCACGCGATATGGAACGGCTCGGCGTCCTTCCAGAACCTCACCTTCATCGCCGTCTACGCCCTGTTCATGATCCCCGTCTTCGCCGCGCTGACCTGGCTCGCGATCTGGTCGCGCCAGCACGAGCTGAAGGTCGTCCACACGACGCTGTCGGCCTACGCGGCGGCGGGCTGGTTCAGCGAACCGGAACCGTGGGCACTCTCCTCGATGCGCGCCAGGTCGATGGCCCGCGCCATGGCCCGCCGCAGCCACGGCCCGGAGGCCGCCCGCACCCTGGCCGGCTACCAGCACGACGCCACGGCCCTCGCGCTCCTCCGCTCCCGCGCCGACAACGGCGCCACGGCCCCAGACTTCGCCGCCCGCGAACACGCCCTCCTCCAACGCCTCCGCACCGCCCGCCCCCTAGCCGCCCCACCCACCACCAGCGCGGCCCTCTCCCTCAGCCGCCCGGCGGCGCCGACGTGGGGGGCGGCGGCGCGGGGGCCCTCGGGGCCTCACGGGTATCCGGGGGCTCATGGGCGCCCGGGAGCCACGGGGCATCCAGGGGCCCCGGGGCGCCCGGTGGCTCCCGGGCATCAGGTGGGGGTGCCTCCACAGGGGTATTGGGGGCGGTGAGAGGGAGCCGGCGTCATCGACCCGCACACGTCGGGGCCCAGCCTTCGCTCGTTCCACCTCGCGTGCGGCGCGGCGCCGGCCCGTCTCCGTTCGCGCACCAGGGGCTCCGCGCGGCGTGACTCCGCCATCGCGGGATCACAACGGCGCCCGGAAGGAGGAGACTGGGGCCATGCGTGCCGTACCCGCCTCCAGCCCCGACGTCTCGGCTCGGATGAGCCGACAGACCAGCCAGGACACGGGTGCCGAACGGGCTGTGCGGCAGCTCCTGCACGCCGCCGGATATCGCTATCGGACCCACTATCCGGTACCGGGCATGCGCAGACGCAAGATCGACATCGCTTTCACGCGCGCGAAATTGGCCGTCCTCATCGACGGTTGCTTCTGGCACGGCTGCCCGGAGCACGCCACCAGCCCCAAGGCGAACGCGGGATGGTGGCGACAGAAGCTCGATCGCAACATCGAACGGGACCGGGAGACGAACGCACAGCTGTTGTCCGAAGGTTGGACGGTCCTGCGCTTCTGGGAACACGAGCCACCGGACGCCGTCATGCGCGAGGTGGCCGCGGCTGTCGAACGGGAAAGAGCAAGCAGAGGAACGCGACGGTGAAATGAGCGGAGACCGATGAGCGAACTGCGATTCATCGATATTTGCGCGGGTGCGGGTGGATTGTCCCTGGGGTTGGAGCACGCCGGTTTCGAGCCCGTGCTGCTCCTGGACAAGATGCCTGTGGCCTGTGACACGCTGCGCATGAATCGTCCGATGTGGCAGGTGTTGGAAGCGGACCTGCTGGATTTCTCCCCTTCGCGACACCAGGAGATATACGACGTCGATCTGCTGGCTGCCGGGTTGCCCCGCGTGAAGTCCAGTGCGACCGTGGGCCGCCCCCACACCGAGGCCGAGCTTCAGCTGCTGGAGACGACCGTCTACCTGGCACACGCCGTCCAGCCCCGGGCCTTGGTGATCGAAAACGTATCGGGGCTCGCGGGTGCCCCCGGCTTCGAGTCGGTACGCGACCTCATCCGCAGGGAACTCGACCACCTCGGCTACCGGTTCCTCTGGTTCGTCCTCGACGCAGCCGATTTCGGCGTGCCGCAGAAGCGGAAACAAGGGTTGCTCGTCGCACTCAAGAAGCGGTATTTCGAAGCCTTTCACCCACCGGAACCGAGGGTGCGCGAGCACCTGTCCGTGGGTCGGGCCCTGCGCCGATCGATGGCCGCGGGCGGTTGGCGCGACGCCGATCGGTGGGCGGACCAGGCGATCGGCGTGGCCCCGACGTTGGTCGGCGGATCGGACAGGCGAGGAGGGGCGGACCTCGGTCCGTCGGGGACGAGGAAACGTTGGGCCCGCATGGGGGTGTACGGAGGTAGCCTGGCGAACCACGTACCCGGCCCGGACTTCACCTGGGCTCCGGAGACGGGACGGGACGGCATGGTGAGGATCACGACGGACCAGACCGCGATCCTGCAAGGATTCCCGCCCGATTGGAGATTCGCCGGGAAGAAGACGGCACGTTACCGTCAGATCGGGCACGCCTCACCACCGCCGGTGGGCAAGGCTCTCGGTCTCGCGATCCGAGCCGCACTGGGCGCACCTGGAACCTCCGAGGTCAACGCCTACACTTCAGGATCATGAACAGCCCAGGACCACAAGGCCACCCTCTCGACGGTGTCCGCATTCTGGACCTCTTCGCGGGCCCCGGCGGACTCGACGTGGCGGCGCACTTCCTGGGCTTCAAGAGCATCGGAATCGAGTGGGACCGTAACGCGTGCGAGACGCGCTATGCGGCGGGCCTTCCGACGATCCACGCCGACGTGAGCGTTGTGCGCGAGACCCGTTTCGACGAGATCCCCGCCTCCGTCGACGTACTCGCGGGCGGGCCACCCTGTCAGTCGTTCTCCGTCGCGGGCACCGGCGCGGGGCGGGTCGCGCTGGACACGGTGAAGGACTTCATCCACCGTCTCGTCCACGGCGAGGACGAAGCCGAGATCGACAAGGACTTGCACTCCCTCGACGAGGACCTGCGCACCGCCTTGGTCCTGGAGCCTCTCCGCTGGTTGCTCAAGGCGATCGAGACAGAGGGCCGCGACCCGTACAAGGTGATCGTTCTGGAGCAGGTACCCGCGGTCCTGCCTCTGTGGGAGGTGTACGCGAAGCTTCTGCGCAGCGGGGAAGGAAGACTCCAGGGGGTCAAGTACGAAGCGGAATGCTGGGCTCTGAAGACCGAGGAGTTCGGGGTGCCGCAGACGCGTACGCGCGCCGTACTCGTCGCCCGACTTCCCGGGGACGGGACCGTCCGACCGCCGAGGGCCACACACCTGCCCTTCGACCTGCGTCGAGGTAAACGCGCAACGGCTCAGGAGGAGATGCTCCCGACGGACTCCACACTTCCGAGGGCCGGCCGGCCCTGGGTATCCATGGCGGAGGCACTCGAAGCGGCGAGCGAACCCGACGATTCCCCCGTGGATGTGTCCCGGCTCCGGACGGAAGGCGACATGACCTTTTTCGTCGTCTCGAACTACGGTTCCGGGGGCGATCCGAAGAACAGAGGGCGGCGGCTGTCGTCCGAGCCCGCCTTCACGGTCACGGGGAAGATCTCTCGGAACAAGGTGTACAAGAGCGTCGCGGACTACGAGGTCGGCAAGTCCGACCGTTTCACGATCCCCGAGTCCGGGGTGCTCCAGACCTTCCCGCACAACTTCCCCTGGTCGGGAAAAGACCAGGCGCAGCAGGTGGGCAATGCGGTACCGCCGCGACTGGGCATGCACGTACTCAGCCGGGCGCTGCGTGACAACACCCCCTCGGACGAGGAATTGACTGCTGCTGCCACGTGGCCCGCTGTGCCCCGGACGCTCTCGGACGAGCTGCGCGGCATCGGCTGCGGTGATCGGAGCCGATGCCCAGCGGACTCGCACAAGGTCACTCGTCCTCGCCCGCAGACCGTCCCCTGACCGGGGCGTCCGCGTACAGCTCCTCGAAGTGGGCGATGAGTGTGTGAACCGACTCCTTCGGAACACGGTCCTCATCCGGGCCCTCGGGAAGATGGTTCCGGGGAGACGGGAGCGCCGAGGCGGCCCCCGCGATCCACTCGCGCAGCGGCTCTCCGTCTCTGTCCCCATCCGGGGCGACGACGTCGTACATCAGTGTCGCCGCGGCGGCGTTGATCGCCGGCGTCAGGGCGTTGACCTCACGACCGGTGCGCACCGTCCCCCTCTCCATGAGGCCGACGACGGCCTGAGCGGTAGGGCGGTGGTCGATGATGTCCAGGCGCAGAGCGGAGTTGAGCACGTCCTGGCTTCCGCAGGCCACAACGGCGGGTTGGTAGTCCGCGCCGTCACGGAAGAGTTCGGCCGCCCACCAAAGACGTGAGAACGCCTGTTTGTAGTGCGCACCGACGAATTTCTCCCGAGCCACACGGCCGCGCGAACCGTCGGCCTTCGGCTCGGACAGGTGCCGCCAGACGACATAGTCAGGCGCCACCCCCAGGGCCATGTAGGTCCAAAGCTGCCTCTCGGCCGCCTCCCGACGCGTCAATCTGAGGGTTTCGTGCAGGCGCGGCGCCAGCCACGCGTCGGCTGCCGTGGGGCGCTCGTCGCGAAAGCGGTTCAGCGCGTCGTCGATGAGGTCTCGTACCCGGTGCAATCGCAGCCGTGCGTCGTCGCCGGGCAGTGGCTCGGCGACCTTGTTCAGTGCAATGGAAGGGACGTCTTCACGTCCTTCGAGCAGTCCTGTGGAGATGTATTCGGCTGCCTGCGCGTCGGAGAGCAGGGCAAGCCGTTCCGGCAGGTGCTCGGGGCGGGAAGTCACGCGGGGCTCTCCTGGTCGAGTCGTTCGATGTCGCGGACCGTGACGGCCAGTGTCCTCGGGACCTCGGCCCGGCGTGCGGCGGCGTAGTGGATGCGCGGTTGCAGGTCCGTCCAACTCCCCTCTCCGGTACGTCGATTGTGTACATCGCGAAGAGCGTCCTCCGCCGAACGACCGGGAACGATGTCGGGAAGCATCTCGCGCAGCACCGCCCCTCGCCAGTCGGGCGGAAGGAGCGGCGTCCCGTCGTCCTCGACTTCCAGATCGCCGATGGCGCTGTGGAATACAGCGGTCCACACATCGGCGCACATCTGGGCCAACAGCATCTCCGCCACGACCTTCTCCACCTTCGAGCCCTCGCCCTCCACGAGCGCTGCCAGCCCTTCGAAGTCGGAGTTCAAGCGGACCGTGGGCATGCGACCGGAGGTGTCCACGACCCATGGCGCGTCCTGGAAGCTTCGCAACCACTCGGCGCCGCGCGCGAAGCTGACGGTGGTGACATCGAGCCGGCGGTCCCTGAGCGGGACGTCCGCCGTCACATCGATCATCCAGTCCTGGGTCGTGGAGGCGATGATCCGCCCCGCGACCTCTCCGACGGTGGCCACCACGTGCACGGCGAGAGAGGCGCGGTCGAGGTGGTCTTCGCGATTCAGCTCGATCTCACCGGTCCAATCCCTGCTGCCTTCCGGGCCGGGAGTCAGCCTGGTCACAGTGCGGGTGTTGGTGGCCC
Organism: Streptomyces axinellae; assembly: GCF_039532135.1. Classification (NCBI taxonomy): domain Bacteria; kingdom Bacillati; phylum Actinomycetota; class Actinomycetes; order Kitasatosporales; family Streptomycetaceae; genus Streptomyces; species Streptomyces axinellae. The sequence continues at coordinate 364,050 of NZ_BAAARJ010000007.1, read as the reverse complement.
CCTCCGTCACGACGGCGACCACCGCGATGTCGGACCAGTGGCCTTTCGATTCGATCTCGCGAGCCGGCACTGTCGCCGCCAACGAGATCCGTGCCGTGTGCCAGTCCTCCCTCTCCGCCCTCCCGAGCGCCACGACCTGCTCGACGACCGAAAACCCCTTGGTGTCCAACTGCTCCCGGCTGTCTCCGGGTCCTCGAAGCCGAACGGCCGTGACCCTCGCCGTCACCGCCCCGGTCGGTCGGGGGTACGGGTAGGCCCTCACGCGATGCCTCCCTTGCTCTCCTGGAGTTCGACGACGAGACCCGTCAGGGCCGCTCGCACGGGATGAGTGGACACATCGGTGGTGCCCTTGAACACGGCACGGCGAGTGCCTGGCGCGAAGTGCAGTGTGCCGTCCCTCACTTCACAGTTGTCGACCGCGGTCAACTCGGCCCATTTGACCACCGGACGCGGGCCGGAACGTACCTCCAGCTTCGCGACCGGGTTCATGCGCCAGGGCTCGTCCCCAGGTGAGAGCTTGACCTCGGCCGTGATGTTCCAGGCTCCGGAAGGGGCGATCACGGCTTCCAGATCGTCCAGCTTCGGTGGCGTCACCGTGCCCCGGACCTTGGCTGCGGGCTTCCCCGAGATTTTCAGTCGCCTGCTCACCTTGCTCGTGCCGCTCGGCTTCTTCTCCTTGGGGATCGCCACGAGCCCGTGAACGGCCCTGTTGGTCTCCGACGTCAAGGAAGCGATCCGTCGGTGTGCGGAGGGCGAGTAGCGCATCCTCAACTCCTCGGTCTGAGCCCACTTGTTGTGCTCCGGCGGCTCGGAGGAGCGCAGGAACTTCTCGGCCTCGGCCGCGAACGGCGCCTCGTCCCCCGCTGCCCGCCCCACGAGCAGGACCGCCTGGAAGGGGTTTGTCCCCAAGGGCAGGCCGGGCACCCATCGGGTCTTGACCGTCATGCGGTTGCCTCGCATCGCGGTCACCTGATTGATCTTCCCGTCGGCATCCGTGGCCTCGGTGACGAGGAGCACGGCACGGTGCTCGCCCGCCGTACCGGCGATGCCGTCCCGTTCGGGCACCTTCAACGGCACCGTGGTGAGGGCAACCTGGCCCGCTTCGGTAAGCCGGTCCACCGTGGTACCGCTCAGGAAGGCACGAAGAGCACGCGAACGCGCGGGCTGATGCACGTGGGGATCGACTCTCACCTCCTCCAGGTGCTCCACCCCGTTGCGCAACGTCCGCACCGACGCCTCCAGCAGCGGTTCTCGGTCGCCTCCCGCTGTCATCGCGGCCCAGAAGTTGCGTCCGAGAGCACGGACCAACCTGTGGTGCATACGCTCCAGGCTGTCCTCGTCGTCATCCGTGTCGCCCTCTTGGTCCTGCCCCGCCCCGGCCAAGCTGGCGACGTCATGCGCACCGACGATCAAGAACGAGGTGCCCGGATCGTCGTCCTCGCGGGTCAGATACAACTCCTCCGCCGTCTCCTCGTCGGCCCACCATGAGCGGACCACGCCCGCGTTGTCGGCCTCGGGGTCCGGCCGACCCAGCCAAGCGGGGCCGGCGAACCTCCTGCCGTCCACCTCTCGCCAGGGCAGATCGAGCCGTCCGATCAGTCGCCGCCGGGTGTGTCCCTCATGCGGTTCGGAGAGCGTGGAGTTCATGAGGACGAGGCCCAGGCGGCTGGTTGCCCAGAGGGTGGCCTTCCCGAGGCCGTAGGAGCCGCCGGCCGCCGCGTCCGACTTCCGGCTTTCGAGTTGGCGTCGCACCACGGCGGCGAACCGGCCGTCCTCGTAGTCGTCACCGGTCAAACCGGTGGCGTTGTAGTCGTCGACGCGCAACAGCACCAGCCGATCCCGCTCGAACATCTCACGAAGGCCGGCGCTGATGACACGCCCGACCTTCTGGTCCTGCGCGGAGGCCGCCTCGTAGTGCGCCCGGAGGTCGTCCCAGCGGATCGCCTTACGGAACCGGGCCAGGGGTTCACCGGTCAGTTCATGCAGAACGTAACGGACTCTGACGGGCCGTTGGTTGCTCCTGTCGCGCTCGTCCAGGCTGTTCTGGGTCGCCTCACGGGCCAGGACCTCCAAGTCCGCCTCGAAGGCGAAGGCTGCCGCGTTGCCGAGTTCCCGGCCGCCGTCCTCGTGTCCGGGGCGGTGGTACCACACGAGCGATGCCCCGGAGGGTCCGTCGCGCCGTTCCGGATCGATCACGGAGCCCTGTTCGGCTTCGTCCTCGTCCCGGGTTCCGGCTTCGCCCACGGCTCCGGCTCCGGCTCCGAGCAACTCCCGCACCCTTTCCAAGTGGTCCGGTCTCGGCGTGGAGCGATCGTGGATCCAGGCTTCGACAAGCACCCGTGGCACCCCGAGCAGGCGCGCCAACTCACCCTCGTCCGCCTCGTTCTCCCGCATCCGCTCGGCCAACCACCGACCGAACGTTGTTCCCTTCGAGGTCACCGTTCCCTCTCTCCCATCGGAACTGAACTCTGTCTCGGACGCTCCCCCGACCTCCCGCGCGGAGGCCGCAACGGACTTCCTGGTCCCCCGCCTCTCCGAGCCTCGGCAAGGAGTGGTTGTTTCTGTGGCCTCCTGCGCGACCTTTCGAGCGGCATTACGGCGACGACGTGCCGAGTCGGGGTCATCGGGTTCCAGCCCCATGTGGATCCTCAGCTCGTGCAGTGCGCGTTTCTCGATCTGCCGAATACGTTCCCGCGAGACCCCGATGTGCTTACCGATCTCATCCAGTGTCCACGGTGTGCCATCGACGAATCCGTACCGGAGCAGAAGAACTCTTCGCACTCTCTCCGTGAACACACAGGCATCGAACCGCTGGAAAATCTCTTGCCGTTCGAATTCGGGTCCCAGCACGCGCTCCGGCCCCGATACCGGTCGGAACGTGTCGACGACCAGGTCTCCGAGCGTCACGTTCTCGCCGACGGGCTGGTCCAGCGACAGCACCGCGCGTGTGCCCAAACGCCGACACCGCGCCACCGCTTCCGGACTCAGCTCACAGGCCAGGGCCAGGTCGTCCACGTTGGGAATTCTGCCTTGGCCGAGAAAAGCCCGTTCCTTCTTCCGCACCTTCTCCACATCGGTCCAGACATGAACCGGAAGCCGAATGGCCGAGCCTTCGTTCGCCACAGCCCGTGTGATGCGCTGCCGAATCCACCAGGTGGCATAGGTGGAAAATTTGCACCCCAGGGAGATGTCGAACTTCTCCAGAGCGCGAATGAGCCCCACCATGCCGTGCTGGGCAAGGTCCTCATGCATGAGGCTTCCCGCCCAATGCCCCGAGCCCTGCAATATCTTATGGACGAGCCGCTTATTGTGAACAACCATCGCGGAGAAAGCCCGGTACGCCTCGCTTTCCCGCGGAAGTGTCGCCGGATATCCATCGGGCAGCTCCTGCGAGGCATCGCAGGCGCCCCGGAACAGAAGGCAGAGCCCGACTTCCTCCTCGGCACTCAGCAGGTGCCGGCCCGGATCCCTCCGCCACCGATCGCGTTCGAGCAGGTCCCGGGCGGCACGACGCGCAGCGTCCAGGTCCTCGACACGCACCGTCCCCCGAAACGATGCGAGGTCCGGTACTTCCTCTTCCTCGGAAAGGTCCTCTTCCTCATGGAGCTCCTCCTCCCCCAAGGGGTCCGCATCGGGCTCGCCGCCCACTTCGGCCGCACGGTCGGCACCCGCGTCCCGCGCGACCTCCGGTGCCTCATCCCGCACCATCGCCACCGTCACGGCTTCGTACAGGGCCTGGATCTCCCGCGTATCGAGACGCGCGGCTCTCATCACCTGGCTCAGGGCCGCGCGGCGGTCGACCCCTTCAGCCGTGAATCGGCGTACCAGCCCGACAAGCAGTTCCCAACCGCCGTCTCCGACCGGTCGATCGGATGCACCGCCCCACTCCGTGGTCATCACGCCCCCCCCGCGCCCCCACTACGCCGCTGTCCCCACGTAGTCCATCACTCATCGGGCCACCGCTCCAACCGCCGGCAGTTCCTCGCGGGAGACGCCCCCAGCAGAATCCCTCACTGGGTACTTTGAGAACGTGTCGGCCTGACCATGGGGAGAGTGGATGCGGATCATTCCGAGCGAGATCTCTGGCAACACCAGGAGCCGGGCCGAACGCAGTGTCTTCGCGGCGCTCAAGGCGATTCCCGACGAGCGGAGCGTGGCGCTGCACACTGTTCACCTCCCGCGACACCGCAAGAAGCGTGTGGGTGAGATCGACTTCGTCGTCATCACGCCCGACCTCCTGCTCTTCATCGAGGTCAAGGGTGGCCGGGTCCAGCAGCGCGACGGGAATTGGTACTACGGGCCGCCGGGCAGTGAAGAAGGGCCGAAGGAGAGCCCGTTCGTCCAAGCCAGCGGCGGGATGCACGAGTTCGAGCGGCAGATCGGTAACCTGGTCGGTGACTTGCGGGACCACGGTGTCCCCAGCGGGTACCTGGTGATCACCACGGATGTCGATCTGAGCCGCACGACCGAGTTCGAGCCCCAGCAGTATCTCGGCGCCACTGCCTACGCGGGCGGTCGCGGTCTGGCACAAGGCATCGATCGAGCCACTCGCTTTTGGCTGACGCGGAACAGGTGGGCCCACACTCCGGTTCCGGCCGGCCTGCGCACGAAGATGCTCGACGCCATCCGGCCGGAATTCGACCTCGTACCCAATTTGCAGTCGCGCCTGACGCATCTGGATGTCGCGTTCGAACGCCTCACCCAGGAACAGCTGGGCAAACTCGACGAACTGGAGTCGAACCCGCGCCTCATCCTCACCGGTGGAGCCGGTACCGGGAAGACGTTCCTCGCGGCTGAGGCCGCCCGCCGCAAATCGGCCCATGGGAGCGTGTTGTTCACCTGCGCGAGCACCACGTTGGCGACCCACCTGGCCCGGCTTCTCGCAGAACACGGGATCACCGTCCTGCCCTTCGAGCGCCTCGACGAGGTGCGGGGGCGCACCTTCGATCAGCTGATCGTGGACGAGGCACAGGATCTGATGACCCTGGACAGCCTCGAAACACTGGAGGCCCTGATCCCCGGCGGCCTCTCCGAGGGGCGATGGATCTTCCTGCTGGACCAGAACAACCAGGTGTTGACGCCCGACACCTTCGACCCCGAAGCCTGGGAATACCTGCGACCGCTGGGCTTCGTCTGCGGGCCCATGAGGCGCAACTGCCGTAACACCGTGCAGATCGTGGAACAGGTGCGCTCCTACACGGGAGCCGACCTGGGTGTCGCCTCCGCCGGGGAGGGCGATCCGGTCGGTTTCACCGAGGTACGGGACGTCCAGGAGGAAGCCGCGGCTCTCGACGCCTACGTGAACAAGCTCTGGGAGGAGGGCGTCTCCCCCCGGGACATCACGCTGTTGTCCGCTTCCGGGGACTGGCAGGCGAGTTCGGCCCGTCTGTCACAGCGGGCCGCCAAGATCGAGCGTTTCGCCGATGTGGTCGGGACCGACCGCACGAAGCACCGCCCCAGCTGGTCGTCCGTACCCGACTTCAAGGGCCACGAGAACCATGTCGTCTGTCTGATCGATCTCGAACCCGAACACCTCGAAGGTCGCCTCGACGCGCTCTACGTCGCCTGGACCAGAGCGCGTGCCCACCTCTGGGTCGCGTGCCGCCCCGGGGTCCGACGGCAACTGAGGGACCTGGGCATGGCCACACTGCGACGGGAAGGACTTCTCCGGTGAACGACTCCGAAACACGGTTCTCCGAGCACCGCGACGCGTTCGTGACCTACCTCCGCCGGCAGTTGGTCGGGCCCGCCGGGGCCGAGGACGAGACCCTCGCCGACCCTCCGGACCGCCGCTATCTGATGGGGACGCTGTATCCGCGCGGAGCCTCTTTGCTGAAACGCTCGGAGGAAGACGGGGACCCGACCTACGGCGAAACGTCCGCGGGAAACGGGGAGGAGGACAGCTTCGCCGACGATCCCGTGGCCGAGGCGAACGCCTGGCTTCCGTCCTCCCTGGGGTTCTCCTTCTTCACCAACGCGCCCCGGTTGGAGGTGACGTGCGAAGCCTCCCGCTACGTGACCCACCGCGAGAGCGGGCGCCGTAGTTGGCGAAGACAACCCCGACTCCGCGCGACGACGACCGTCACCGCGGATCGAAGAGAGCCGATCCCCGTTCTGGAGGGGCACGGTCGCCTTCACGTGCGGTGGCGCCCCTTCGGCGCCGGCCACCTTGTCACGTGCGTACTGGCCAACGCCCACTCCGAGGAGGAGAGCGCCCGCAAGGATCGCGACCTGATGCTCTTCCAGGCGGAGCTGTGGGCGACCTCGGTCGGCGGGGAAGTCCTCGAATACCCGAGCACCCGTCTCAACAGCCGCGACAAGGAGGAACAGGAGCTTCGAGTCCAGTACCGGCACATCGTGACCAGGGCTGTGGGGCACGGATGCGCCGTCGAGTGGGACACCGACATCGAGCCGGTCACCACCGTTCGCGCCCAGATCATGCCCCAGCAGGTGGTCGAGCACATCAAGCCCGACGGCCCCAAGGACTTGCCGGTGCTCAACCTCGGGCACCTGGCCCGCCCCGATGCCACCGTGGCAGAACTCGGTTCGGAACTCCACGACTTCGTGCTGGGCTATCGGGACTGGTTCGAGGCCCAGCGAGCACAGGCGAAGAACCTGCCGGCCTGGGCCGCCGCCCCCGCGGAACGTATCCTCGACCGCATCGGGACCGCGCTGGACCGCATGACATCGGGGGTGGAAGCCCTCACCGCGTCGACCTCCGCGGGAGGCAAAGCCCGCGAAGCCTTTCGCCTGGCCAATCGGGCCATGGCACTCCAGATGCTCCACAGCCGTCCGGAACTGGCGGGCAGGCGTCGCCGCAGAAACAGTGACGTGGTCCAACTGGCTGAGCCCGATGACGCATACGCATGGCATCCGTTCCAGCTCGCCTACTTCCTGCTCGTGGTCGAGGGCCTGATGAACCCGGAGCACGAGGACCGCAAGACGGTCGATCTCATCTGGTTTCCCACGGGAGGGGGCAAGACGGAGGCGTACCTGCTCACCGCCTGCTTCGAGATCCTCTGGCGCCGGTTGCGCTTCGGCGCGGACGGCGGCGGCACCGCGGTGCTGAGCCGATACACCCTCAGCCTGCTCACCACACAGCAGTTCCAGCGCACGGCGACGGCCGTCTGCGCGCTCGAATACATCAGGAAGGGATACGACGGACCGCTGCCCCACGACCTCGGAGAGGAGACCATCTCCATCGGGCTCTGGGTGGGCAAGGACACCACACCGAACAAAATCTCCGACGCGGAGGAAGAGCTGGGTGTGTTGAAGCAGATGAACGCACCTGATGATCGCTTCCTGCTGGAGCGTTGCCCCTGGTGCGGCACGGAGATCGTGCCGGAGCGGCAGGGGCACGACCGGGATTTCGGCATCAGAGCGGACGGGATCACGACCTCGTTCTTCTGCCCGCGCGACACCTGCGTCTTCCACGAGCACCTCCCGGTGGCCGTCGTGGACGAACAGATCTACAGGGACCCTCCGACGTTCGTGCTCGGCACCGTGGACAAATTCGCCCGCCTGGCCTGGGAACGGCAGGCCGGGAACCTCTTCGGGCGGGGCGGCAGACGCGCACCGTCGCTCGTGATCCAGGACGAGTTGCACCTGCTGGCCGGTCCGTTGGGCACAACGGTCGGCCTCTACGAATCCGCCATCCTCGAACTGTGCGCCTGGCGCGGCTCCGTACCGAAGGTCATCGCATCGACGGCGACGATCCGACGCTCCCAGGATCAGGTCCGCAGCCTCTACGGCCGACCGACACAGCTCTTCCCCCCGGCCGGGATCGAGGCCGGCAACTCCTACTTCGCGTCGCCCGACAAGGACCGGCCCGGGCGGCTGTACGTGGGCGTCATGGCGCAGGGACACACCGCTTCGACCTCGACGGTCCATGTGGGGGCCGCCGCGTTGCAGGCCCCGAAGGAGATCTGTGACGACGACAGCCTCCGCGACGCCTACTGGACCGCGGTCGCCTACCACAACAGCCTGCGCGAACTCGGCCGCACCATCACCATCGCCAGGGACGACATCCCCGCGCGCCTCGAACATCTGACGAAGGACGCCGCAAGGCGGCGCGAGCTGAACGACGACTCGGTCGTCGAGTTGACCAGCAACATCCCCCGTGCGGCCCAACCACGGCTCCTGGAACGCCTCGGCAAGGAATTCAAGGACACCGGCAGTGTCTCCTTCCTCGCCACGACCAACATGCTCTCCGTGGGCGTCGACGTTCCGAGGCTCGGTCTGATGCTCATGAACGGGCAACCCAAGACAACATCGGAATACATCCAGGCCACCAGTCGCGTCGGGCGTCGCCATGTACCCGGGTTGATCGTCACGCTCTTCCGCTCGACCAAGCCCCGCGACCGGTCCCACTACGAGTCGTTCGGTGTCTACCATCGCTCGCTCTATCGGCACGTGGAGCCGACGAGCGTCACGCCGTGGTCACTGCCGTCGCGCAACAGGGCCCTGCACGCCGTACTCACCATCTTGGTACGGCACGGAATCGGACTGGACGCGGAGAACAAGGCCGGGGAAATCCTCGGTCACCCGGCCGAGGTCGATCGTGTCCGCGACCTGGTGGTTGCCCACGTGCGGCGGGCCGACCCGGACGAGGCCGAGGCCGCCGCCACGGAGTTGGACGAGCTGATCGGCGAGTGGCGACAGCAGGCACAGATCGCGCGAAACGATGGCAGTCGCCTCTACTACCAGCCTCAGGGCCGTGCGCACGAGGCGCTCCTCACCGATTTCGGCAAGAAGGACGGCCTGTGGCCGACGGCCCAGTCGATGCGCAACGTCGATCGTGAATGTCTCGTCGCCGTGAAGGGTGCGTGAGAGCGATGAAGGATATTCGTCGGAAGGTCCGTAGGTCACAGACTATCGCGCCATTCGGCGTCGGCGGTATTCTCGATCTCCGAGGAGAATCCTTCGTCGCGGCCGATTCCCGAAGCTGGGCGCGGAACGCCGAGCGCGTGGAATCACCGCGACTCGCGAGAAAGTTGCGTGTCGCGGAGTTCCGTTCGGCTCCCGTCATTCCCTCCGGGAAAGCCGCCTATGCGAGCCAGATCGGACCGCTGTACGTACGGTTCCCCAAATGGTTGTTCTGTCCTCAATGCAGGGACACGCAGCTCTGGCGCCTGGATCGCGAGCGTGATCTGAGAGGCAAACAACCGACCTGCCTACGTTGCGCGACGAAGCCCAAGCTGGCACCGATGCGTTTCATTCAGGTGTGCAGAGCCGGCCACATGGCCGACATCGACTGGCGTCGATGGGCCCACTCCAGGAGCGAGGAGCCCGCACAGCGCCAATGCCAGGTGCACAAGCTGCGGTTCATCGCCACGCCCGAATCCTCCGGGCTGGAGGCCCTGCTGGTCGTCTGCGCCGTCTGCCGAGCCGAACGCAGTCTGGCAGGAATCAGCCAGAAGAACAGTCTCAAGCAGATGGGCAGGCCATGCCCGGGAACCCACCCGTGGCAATCCGAAGCCGATGAAGCGGATATTTGCGAGGAAACACCACGAGCGGTACAGCGTGGTGCCTCCAACGTCTATTTTCCGCTCACGCACTCGGCGCTCGACATCCCCGCGCCGACAAGCGTGATCGGCGACGACGAGTCGAGTCGGAGCGTCGTCAACAGTCCTATTTGGCCGATGCTCGTCGAGGCGGGCGAATCCCCTATCGCAGATTCCTATAAAAGAGTGCTCGCCGATCAGTGTCAGGTTTCCGTGGATTTCGTGGACACTCTTCTGCGCCACCATTCTGCCGAATCCGCGACGCAATCTTCCTCTACGGATCCGGATGACGACCTCAGCATCGCGGAATGGGAAGCCTTTTCCGTCCCGGGGTCCGTCGCCAATTCGAGTACCTTCTCCGTGCGCGGGACCCGGCTCGGCGTCGACGACCACGACCCGGCTTCCATGCGGGAGCTGGCCGCGCGCATCTCCTCGGTGGTCGTCGCGGACCGGGTACGCGAGGTGCGCGCACTCGAAGGGTTCTCGCGCTACGAGCCCAGCTCCGGCGAGGGCGAAGAGGGCGAGGGCGGGCGCGTCGTGTCGGTCAACACGCAAGCCAGAGCCCAATGGTTGCCCGCCATCGAGACCTACGGGGAAGGAATCTTCATCGCCGTCGACGAGGAACGACTGAGCGACTGGGAGAGGCTCCCGTCGGTACGGGACTGGACACAACGCATCGATCGCAACCTGGACGCCTCGTTCAAGGCCGACCGCCTCAGAGGAAAGTCCGGTCCGATACTCCTCCCTCGGTTCGTGATGCTGCACACCCTGGCCCACCAGTTCATCCGTCAACTCTCGTACGACAGCGGCTACAACGCGGCCTCACTGCGCGAACGCGTCTACGCCCGCAGCCACGCCGCGGGTAGCGAACATCCACCGCAAGCCGGCGTGTTCATCTACACGGCCGCCGGGGACACGGAGGGGACGCTGGGCGGGCTCGTCCGTCAGGGAAGGCCACCGAACCTCGTGGAGACCTTGATCCGGCTGCTCGAATCGGCTCAGTGGTGCTCACAGGACCCTCTGTGCGCCGACTCGACGGGCAGGTCTTTGGCCAACCTCAACCGTGCCGCCTGCCATGCGTGCACCCTCCTGCCCGAGACATGTTGTGAAATCGACAACTCCCTCCTGGACCGCACGTTGCTGATCGGTGACGGCGAGGTGCCGGGATTTTTCCGTGGGGTCCTCCACGCCGCGCTGGAGGAATCGGCAGAAGCAGTGGATCTCCCATGAGGATTCCCTCCCTGCTGGACCTGGAGAGCGAGCAGCGAGCCGTCGTCGATCTCCCGTTACACGGGAGTCACGTCGTCACCGGGACGCCCGGCGCGGGAAAAAGCGTGCTGGCCGTCTACCGCGCGTGGGCCCTGGCCACCGCCGGCCGCCGGGTCGCCCTCGTCACCCGCGCCAATCTGCTGCACCAGTACCTGGCTCAATTGGCTCCGGATCTCACTGAGGCGCTCCAGGTCACCACCTATCACCTGTGGGTCAGGGCCTTCTGGGACCGATCCTTCCGATCCGAGCCACCACGGACCGATGAGGAGGGGTGGAGCTACGACTGGATCGAGATGCAGCGGGAGTGCATCGAGCGACGGGCCCGGTCGAACTCGCACCTGGTGATCGACGAGGGTCAGAATCTGCCCCTCGGCTTCTATCAGCTCTGCCGCATTCTCGGTGTCGGTGTCACCGTCTTCGCCGACGAGAACCAACTGATCCACGACGACGAGAGCACCATCGCCGACATATGTCGAACTCTCACCCCGAACACCGACCCGCTCGTTTTGTGGGAGAACCGCCGGAACAGCCGGGAGATCGCGACACTGGCATCCGAATTCCGCGTGGGGACGTGGAGCGAGGTGCCCATACCGGCACGGAGGGGCAGCACTCCCGCCCTGCTGAAAGTGCCCTCACTGAGAGCATTCCTGACCGGCGTTTCCCGGTACTTCAACGCGCACCCGGATCGAAGTATCGGAATCATCTGCAGGTCGGTCCGTGTACTGCGGGAGGCCCAGAGCGAACTCACGGCCCTCGGCCTTGCCAAGCACACTCAGGCGTACGTGTACGACGATCCGTACCGGGCCGCCATCGATTTCTCGACGCAACCCATTCGTCTCCTGAGCACGGCCAGCATGAAGGGCCTGGAGTTCGACAGTGTCTTCGTGCCGGATCTGGACGCGTACACCGAGGACCCGACCGGTGTGGCTGCCCGCCTTCGTCTTCTCCTTCTGTGCACGCGCGCCCGCGAGGATCTCCACTTCGCGCACCGCGGCGACCAGGAACCAGCGATCCTCTCCGGCATTCCGGATTCCTTGTTGGCACGACACACCGGCTGACTTCTTGAACGACCGCACCTCTCCTGTCGTCGCCCCCTGCGCGGACTGGTCCCTTTCGTGAAAGAACCGAGCCGGGTGCCGTTTTTCCGGGACCATGAGGCCGAGTGGGCTCGGGAGTGCGAACGGAGTCCGAGCCGTCGTTCGAGGAGAGCTGGAGGCACTGTGATGGCTGAGGGCAATTCCGGGCCGTCGGCGCAGGAGGCGTTGCTCGGGTTGGTGGGGGAGCACGACCGGGGGGTGCTGGTCACCTTGCGGCGGGGTGGGCGGGCTCAGTTGTCCAATGTGAACTATGCCTGGGACAGCGGTAGTCGGATGGTGCGGGTGTCCATCACCGATGGGCGGGCCAAGGCGCGGAATCTGGCACGGGATCCTCGGGCGAGCTTTCATGTGACCAGTGAGGACGGGTGGGCGTGGACCGTGGTGGACGGGGTCGCGGAGCTGACGCCGGTCGCCGAGGATCCGCACGATGCGACGGTGGACGAGCTGATCGAGGTTTACCGCGCCATCCGGGGCGAGCACCCGGACTGGGACGAGTACCGCGCCGCGATGGTGTCCCAGCGGCGGCTGGTCGTACGGCTCACCGTCGAGCATGTGTATGGGCAGTTGCGGCAGGGGTGAACGGTCTGATCGGCCGGGCCCCGGCGCCGTACCGGGGCCCGGCCCCCGGGGGGCGGGCGGGCCGGCCGCCGGGGGCCGGGGGCCGGGGGTGTCCGCCCGTCGCCCCTTACGCGGAGACGTACGTCAGCAGGCGGAGTTCGTTTACGCGGAGGCGTCCGTCAGCAGACGGAGTTCGTCTTCCGTCAGGGCCAGGTCGTTCATGGCCATCAGGGGCGGGAGTTGTTCGACGGTGCGGGCGCTGGCGATGGGGGCGGTGACGGTGGGGCGGGAGGCCAGCCAGGCGAGGGCGACGGTGGCCTCGGCGGCCTGGTGGGCGGAGGCGACCGTGGAGAGGGCCGCCAGGACGCGCTGGCCCCGGTCCGTGGCGAGGTAGCGCGCCGCCTTGCCCGCGCGGGCGCCTTCCGGTACCTGTTCGCCCGGCCGGTATTTTCCGGTGAGGAAGCCCGCTGCCAGCGCGAAGTACGGCAGGACGGCGAGGGATTCGCGTCGGGCCAGTTCTTCCAGTTCGCCCTCGTAGGTGTCGCGCGAGACGAGGTTGTAGTGCGGCTGGAGCGCGACATAGCGCGCGGTGCCGGCGGAGTCGCTGAAGTCGAGGGAGGCGCGCAGGCGGGCCGGGGAGATGTTGGAGGCGGCGATCTCGCGGACCTTGCCCTCCTTGACGAGGTCGTCCAGCGCGATGACGATCTCGGAGACCTCGACGGACTCGTCGTCGAAGTGGGTGTAGTAGAGGTCGATGTGGTCGGTGCCCAGGCGGCGCAGCGAGTCCTCGGCGGCGGCTTTGAGAGTGGCGGAGGAGAGGCCCTCATGGTCGGGGTGGCGGCCGGCCTTGGTGGCGATGACGACGTTGTCGCGGACAGCGGGGCCGCGGGCCGCGAGCCACTCTCCGATGACTGTCTCGGACTCGCCACCGGAGTGGCCCTCGATCCAGAAGGTGTAGGCGTCGGCGGTGTCGATGTGGTTGCCGCCGCCCTCCGTGTAGGCGTCGAGGACTGCGAAGGAGGTAGGCCGGTCGGCGGTCCAGCCGAAGACGTTTCCGCCGAGCGCGAGCGGCGAGACGGAGAGTTGTCCGATCTGGTGGTCGGCGTTCATCTGCATACTCGCGACCGTAGCGCGGGGGCGTACGCGTGACGGTGACGCGGCGTCGCGCGCCGCACCCGGAGCATCGCCGCCGCCCTGACGCCCGGAGAGTGCGGCCCTGGTTCCGAAGTCGACGGTCCCGGAGCCGGCGACCCGCGGCATCGGGGGCCCACGGAGTCGGTGACCCGCGGAGTCGGGGCCAAGGCGGCGGGGCCTCGGTGCCGGGGGCGCACCGGAGCCGCCGGGGGCGCGCGCTGGAACCGTCCGGTTCCTGGGCCTCCGGAGTGCTTGGACGCCGCGATGCATACGCGGCGCCGCCGGGCGGCTCCCGGGCGCCGCCGCCTGTCCCCTCCTGCCGGCTGTGCGGCTCGGGTCGTGCGGTGTGCTGCCTCAGCGGGCGGTGCGAGGCGGCGGCGTGGGTCTGTGGGCGGGCGCGGCACGGTCGGGATCGGCTCCGGTCGGGGCCGGGGCGGGCGGGGCGCCGCTTCGGGCCCGGCCGCCTGGGCTCAGACCTTGACGCCCTTGTCGCGCAGCCACGGCAGTGGGGCGATCGGTGTGCCGCCGCCGGGGCGTACCTCCACGTGCAGGTGCGGGCCTGTCGAGTTGCCGGTGGAGCCGACGCGGCCGATGACGTCGCCGGTGCTGACCTTCTCGCCCGCCGACCTGGTCATCGAGGAGAGGTGGCAGAACCAGAGTTCCGTCCCGTCCGCCAGCTTCAGCACGATCCGGTAGCCGTACGAACCCGCCCAGCCGGCTTCCTTGACGGTGCCGGAGTGGATGGCCTTGACGGGGGTGCCGTTCGGGGCCGCGAAGTCCTGGCCCGTGTGGTCGTTCTGCCATCTGCCGCCCGCCTGGCCGAAGCCGGCGCTGAGCTGGAAGGAGGCGAGGGGTGCCGTGTACGCGCGGGCGAGCTTGGCGCGGCGTTCGGCCGCCGCCTTCCGCTTCTTCTCCTCCGCGGCCTCGCGCTTGCGTTCGGCCTCGGCCTTCTCGTCGGCCGCCGCCTGCTTCTTGGCCGCCGTCGCGGCCTGCTCGGCGGCGCGCTGGGCGGCCTGCTCGCGGGCGGTGGTGTCGGCCTCGGACTGCTGCTGCTCGGCCTGCGCGAGGATGCGGGCTCGCAGTGCCTCGCCCGCGTCGGTCCTGCCGCCTGCGGCCTCGTCCGCGGAGAGGCCGGCCTGGGTGAGGGGGGCCCGCGCGGCGACGGAGTCGGCTGCGGTGCCGTCGGCGCCATCGGCACTGTCGGCGTGGTCGGATATGAGGTCGCCGATGCCGGGGAGTTGCTCGGCGTCGGGCAGGTGCCCGGGGAGGTCCTTGACGGCTCCCGCCGCCGAGGCCAGGTCGGGCATCGAGACGGCCGCCGGGTCTCTGTCCTGGGCCGTCGCCATGCCGCCCGCGCCCACGGCGGCGATCATGCCGACGCCGAGGACCGCGCCGCTGCGGGCCACTCCGCCGGAGCGCTGCTTGCCCACGCGGTGGCGCCCGCGCAGCGGGCGGAGGGAGTCCTCGGTGGGGTTCCACTCCTCCCACGTCTCTTCGCCGGTCCCGGCCTCGATCCCGGCTCCGGACCCGGCCATGTCAGCCAGTCCGGACCCGGCACCTTCAGTTGTTCCGGCTCCGCCTCCGGCCGCCGGGTGGCGCGGGTCGTGGGCTCCGGCCGCCGGGTGGGTCGGGGCGTGGGCTCCGGCCCCCGGGGGGTTGCCGAGCGTCTCGCGCATGCCGATCGTCCGGCGCGGATCCGCCGACTCCCGTACGCCGTACGGGACTTGCGCGTCGTACCGCTCGTACACACCGGCACCAGAGCCGGAACCGGCACCGGCACCGGCGACAGAGCCCGGGGCCGGGGCGGAATCGGTACCGGCGCCGAAACCGAAACCACCGGAACCGATAACGGCACCGGCCCCCGCGCCCGCCCTCGGCGCGGAGTCGTACGCGCCGTTGGGCCCGTACGTGCCATGGGGCCCATACGTGTCGTACGGAGCGGCGGCGGACGGGGAGCCGTCGTCGGGATAAGTGCCGTAATAAGGGCCGTACATGGCCTCGGGGGCATGCCGCTGCGACCTGGACGCCACGGGGGCGCTCTCCTTTCCTTCCTTCTCGCCTACCGGGTTAGCTGACGGGTTCGGAGCAGGAAGGTCTCCTACGGGCGTCCCCGCGCCGGGCGCGAGGCTGTCCGATTCACCCCATCCTTCCCGCCCTTGCGAACGAGAAGGGGTGGTTCCCCGGTTCCCGCGTGCGGTGGTGCCCGCCGAGTCACGGCTCAGGCGGTCGAGTGGAGACTCGCGCTGACGAACTGCGGCTCGTGGTGCCCCGCTTGCGGGATTCGGCGACGGCGCACGGTGCCGTCTCTCGTGACGACAGTGACGACCGCGCTGCGTTATCGGACGTTAATAGAAGGGAGCCGATGTTTCCAAGCTGTTCCCGTTATTTTGTAGTCACAACGACCCACCCTTTCCGGGCAAGAACGATCAATACGGGACACTCACTCACCCGGATGAATCCGTACCACTGCGTAGCGTGACATCTGCGGGCTTCTGGTGGGAGACGGCGAGCAGGGCCATGTCGTCCCTCGACACCCCTCCCGTGTGCGCCTCGACATCCGCGAGGACCGTCTCCAACAGCTCCCCGGGATGGGCGAAGTAGCTGTGCGCGAGCCGCTTGGCCGGCTCGTAGAAGTCCCCGTGCTCGTTCCGCGCCTCCGACAGCCCGTCGGTGTAGAGGAGGAGATGGGCGCCGGACGGGAAGGGGACCTCGTCGGTGTGGTCGGGCCACACGCCCAGCTCGGTCATGCCGAGCGGGAGAGCCGGAATCGACGGCTCCAGAAGGGTGGTCCGCCCCCGGTTGATCAACAGCGGTCCCGGATGGCCCCTGTTGACGATCCGCGCGAGGTGCGAGCCGGTGGTACTGCCCTGGTCGTCCCAGGGGATCTCGACCAGCACGGCGGTGGTGAAGCCCTCGTGCTGCGCGGCGCCCAGCTGTCTCCTGCCCTCGCGCTGGAGTGCCCGGTCCAGCCGCACCGCGACCCCGCTCAAGCTCGGCTCCTGCTCGGCCGCCTCCCGGAAGGCCCCCACGACGATGACCACGGCCTCCACAGCCCCCAGCCCCTTGCCGCGTACGTCGCCGATGAGCAGCCGTACCCCGTGCGGGGTCTCCTCGGCCGCGTAGAAGTCGCCGCCGACCCGGGTGTTGGCCTGCGCGGCGCGGTAGTGGGCGGCCAGCGCGAGCCCGGCGAGCCGGGAGGGCGGGGCCGGCAGGACGGCGAGCTGGACGGCCTCGGCGACGGTGCGCGCCGAGGCGAGCTGCTCGCTGCTGCGGCGCAGCAGCAGATTGATGCCGACGGCCAGCACCGAGACGGTCACCCCGGTGGCGATCCTGGTCTGGGTCTCGACGCTCCCGATCGTCGTGTCGCGGAAGATGATGAACCCGGCCAGGAAGACCGCGCTGAGAACGCCCGTGGTGACCGTTCCCCACAGGCTGAGCAGCGCGGAGGCGGCCAGGGGTGCCGCCACGAACGGCGCGGAGAACGCCACGTCGCGCGGAGTGGCCAGTTCGAGGACGATGCCCAGAGCGAGGAGGGCGGCCGGAAGCAGTCGCGCGAGACGGCGCAGCCGGGTCAGCCGGGTCTGCTGCCCGTCGGACGATGCGCCGTCGGACGACGTACCGTCCGCCGCGCCCGTCCCGCCCGACCGGCCTGTTTCGCCCGACCGGCCTGTTTCGCCCGAGCGGCCTGTCCCGCCCGTAGCGCTCGCTCCGCCCGCTCCGTTCACCCGCACCGTCCCAATCTGTCCTGAGACGCGGGGCTCGGCCAGTCGGGAGGAGCGTCGGGGGGCGGACGGATGTCAGTGCGAAGCGGGGCCGCCGTCCTCGGCCGGGCGCGGCCCCGGCCCGGGATCCGGGCCCAGGCCCGGCCCCGGATCCGTGCGCAGGCCCGGCTCCGGGCCCGGTGACGGGCCGCGCTCCGCCGTGGCGGCGGCCAGTGCCGCGAGGCCCGCGTTCCACAGTGCGGGCAGCGCCTCGATGCCGGGGACCACCTCGTGACCGAGGAAGGTGGCGTGCAGCTGTCCGCCGTAGGTCGTCCAGGCGATGAACAGCGGCTGGCCCGGCACCGAGACCGGCACGGGGAAGAACGCGAGCGGCGATTGCCCCGCCCAGGTGAGCCGCGTGCGGGCCCGTACGTCGGCGAGGGTCAGCGGCACATAGCGCGGGTCGATACCACGGCTGAGCCCGATCCGCCCGCACCAGTACGGCAGCCGGTCGAACAGCACACGGTGGCGGCGGCCGACCGCGCTGAGCCGGGTGTGGGTCACCTCGTGCTGGAGGAGGGCGAGACGCCGCATCGGCGACGGCTCACCGCACGGAAGCGGAACGGTTGCCACGCCGCCGTAGTTGCCCAGCAGCCGCAGCGGGTCGTCGGCCGTACGGAGGCTGAGGGCGAACGTCGCGCGCAGGGTACGGGCCGGGTCGCCCGCCCAGGCGGCCGGATGCCAGGCGCGCAGCGCGGCGGTCACGGCCGCCAGGCAGATCTGGGTGATGCCGGCGCGGGTGGCCCGCGAGACGGCGTGCAGCGGTGCCAGGTCACACGATCCGGTGACAGCCACCCGTCCGCTCTGCCCGCTCCCCGCGCTCTTTCCGCTCTGCCCGCTCAGGGCCGTCATGGCGGTCAGGGCAGGCCAGTTCGCGGTGGGCCGTACCGGGGGCAGCAGGTCCTTCAGGATGGTCAGCCCCCAGTCCCCGCGGGCGGGCGCGGGGGCGAGCTGTGCGCCGAGGGTGGAGGTGCGCTGGTGGGGCGGGGGGCCGAAGAGGCGCTCCATTGTCTCGATGGCGGCCCGGCCGTCCTGGAAGGCATGGTGCGCGCGGTAACAGAGCGCGAAGCCCCCGCCGCGGGTCCCCCGGGCCTGGTCCCCGTGCGCCCCCTGACCACCCTCCTGTTCCACCAGCCACACGCCCCACAGCGGACGGTCGCGCTCCAGCGGCTGGTCGAGCACGGCACGCAAGGTGGCGTCGGGGTCACGCGGGACGTTGCCGGGCACGGTGACCCGGTGGATGTGCCGCCGTACGTCGAACGCGGTGTCGGGCACCCACTGGGGCCGCCGGCCGCCGGAGCCCGTCTCGACGAGGCGGTAGGTGAGTTCGGGTGCCGCCAGCACCCGGGTGGCCAGATGTGCCGCCAGCTCCTCCGTACGGGGCGGGCGCCCCGCGAACAGCAGCAACCCGCCCAGGTGCAGCGAACTGTCGGGGCCGCGCCGGGCGATGTCGAGGATCAGCCGGTCGCGCACGGACAGCGGCCGAGGCTCGGTGAGTGAGGGGGCGGGCCGGGAAGGCGGGAGCGCTTCGGTCATGGCGGGCCTCTCTGTCCATCGGCTGTCCATCAGCTCTGTCCATCAGCTCTGTCCGTCAGCTGTCCATCGGCTCTGCCCGTCAGCTGTCCGTCAGCTGTTCGTCGGCTCGTAGGTCCGGGCTCCCGACGGGGGTTCACACGGGGTTCGCAGGGGGGTCACGCGGCGGGTTCACGCCGGGGCCAGGGCGAGGGCCGCGTTGTGTCCGCCGAAGCCGGCGGAGACCGAGAGGGCGAGGCCGGATTTGTGGTCGAGTGCCCGCGTCGGCAGGTTCAGCGTGAACTCGGGAGAGGACTCGGTGAGGTTGGCGTTCGGCGGCACGCCGCCGTACTCCACGGCGAGCGCGGTCAACGCCGCCTCCACCGCGCCCGCCGCGCCCAGCAGATGGCCGGTCACCCCCTTCGTGGAGGAGACGGGCGGGTGGTGCGGCAGCAGCAGGGCGAGGGCCGCGGCCTCCACGCGGTCGCCGAGCGGCGTGCCGGTGGCGTGCGCGTTGACGTAATCGACGTCCCTGGCCTCCGCCCCCGCGCGGACGAGCGCCTCGCTCACGGCGGAGCGGAGCCCGGCGCCGTCCTGGCGGGGCTTGACGACGTGGTGCGCGTCCCCGGCCGCGCCGTAGCCCGCGAGCCGGGCGCGCACCCGCGCGCCGCGCGCCGTCGCGTCCGCCATGCGCTCCAGCACGAGCACCCCGGCGCCCTCCCCGATGACGAAACCGTCCCGCGTGACGTCGAAGGGGCGGGAGGCGGTGGCGGGTTCGTCGTAGCGCCGCGAGAGCGCCTTGATGCGGTCGAACCCGGCGACGTGGAAGGGGGTCAGCCCCGCGTCGGCGCCGCCCGCGACGGCGATGTCGCAGCGGCCGAGCAGCAGCAGGTCCATGGCGGTGCCCAGCGCGGTCGCGCCCGCCGCGCACGCGGTGTTGACGGTGAAGCTGGTGCCCTCGGCGCGCAGCGCCACGGCGAGTTGCGCGGCCAGCGAGTTGCCGAGCGAACTGGGCACGGCGTACGGCGACATCGCGGAGGGGCCGCGGGTCAGCAGGACGCGGTGCTGCGCCTCGTAGGTGTGGGCTCCCGTCGCGCCCGACCCCATGACGACGGCCACCCGGGCGCCGCCCCAGTCCGGCGGCTCCGTGCCCTGGGCGCCCCGCGGCCACCAGCCCGCGTCGCGTACGGCCTCCTCTGCGGCCAGCAGCGCGAGCTGCGCCGCGCGGTCCGGTCTGCGGGTACGGGCCTGGCCCAGCCGCGCGGGGTCGAACTCGGGTGCGGGGCACGCGAGATGTGCGGGCCCGCCACCGACCAGCACGCCACCGGCCGGTCCGGCACCCGTCGGGTCCCCACCGTTCGGAACGTCACCGGTTGAACCGGTGACGTTCTGCCGCGCCGCCTCTCCGCCCGGTTCCGGGCCGAAGCCGGGGACGAGTACCGAGGTCGGCGTGCCCGCGCCCACCCGGGCCCAGGTCGCCTCGGCGCCGTCGCCCGCGGGGGTCAGCAGGCCGAGACCGGTGATGCCGATGTCAGCGGCGCCCGACCGCCTCACGCGGCACCCCCGGCACCGGCCGTACGCGCACGCGTCCCCTGCGCGGGTACGGCGGAGGCGCCCTGCGCGGAAGTGCCCTGCACGGAGGCGGCCTGCACGGAGGCGGCCTGCGCGGCGGCGCCGTTCGCGCGCGCCGCGAGGCGGTCCAGCAGCGCGACGACCTCCGCGACGGTGACGACGCCGTGCAGCTGCTCCTCGGTGACGGGGACGCCCCGCTCCTGGTTCATGACCAGCGCCAGTTCGGCGATGCCCAGGGAGTCGAGCCCCACCTCCTCCCGTACGGCTTCCGGGGTGATCAGCGCTTCGTCCACTCCCATGGACACCAGTACGGCCTTGAGTTCCTCGACGGTCATGTCACTTCCCTGTCGGGTGGGTTACGGGGATGGCGCGGGGCGAAGGGACGGACGGGGGCGGCGCCGCGGCGTCCCGCACCCGGGGTAGCGCCGTCATCCGAGCGTCGTCGAAGCCCAACGAGAACGCGGCGACGGCGCACAACGGCCCCTCACGCACCGGGCGCAGCTCCCAGCGCGCCGCGAGCGAGGCCAGCACGAGGGTCATCTCCGTCCAGGCGAAGCTCTCGCCCGGACAGCCGTGCGGGCCGAGGCCGAAGGGCAGATACGCCCGCAGCGCCGGGCCCGCCACGGGTGGGACGGGGCCGCCGGTCCAGCGCTCGGGGCGGAAGGCGGCGGGCTCGGGGAAGAGCTTCGGGTCACGCTGGAGCGCGTAGTAGGAGAACATCACCATCGAGCCCGCCCGGAGCGGCAGTTCGCCGAGCCCCTCGGCGTGCACCGCGGTGTCCCGCACGGCGGTGCGGGAGATGAGATAGCCGGGCGGATACAGCCGCAGCGCCTCGCTCAGCACCCCGCGTGTGTACGTCAGGCGGGGCAGGTCGTCCCAGCGGGCCGTGCGCCCCGCGAGCACGGCGTCGGCCTCCGCGTGGAGCGCGCGCCGCGCTCCGGGGTTCCGGGCCAGCAGGTGCAGGGCCCAGGTGAGGGTGCGGGATACGGATTCGGTGCTCGCGATCAGGAACGACATCGCCTCGTCGTGCACCTGGCGACGGGACATCCGCGCGCCGGGGCCCGAGTCGGCGGCGCACAGCATCGCGTCCAGCAGGTCACCGCACGCGCCGTCCCCGCACGCGCCGTCCCCGCACGCGCCGTCCCCGCACGCGCCGTCCCCGCACGCGCCGTCGCCGCGAGCGGCGATCAGGTCGCCGACGACGGTGTTCAGCGCGGCCATGCTGTGCCGGAAGCGGCGGTTGAGCGGGCTGACGGGCCCCGGGAGCCGGGTCAGCAGGCCGGTGGGATCCATGCCCCGGCTGCCCGCCCACGCCATGACGACGGGCACGGCCTCGGCGACACGCGCCACCTGATGTGCGCCGATACCGGAGGAGAACAGGCAGCGGGTGGCGTTCTCGGTGGCGAGCGCCATCAGCATCCGGTCGGTATCGACGGGCTGACGCGCGTCCGCCAGCCCCGCCAGGTGCCGTTCGGTCAGCTCGGACATCGTCTCGGCGTAGGACGGCAGCCGGGATTGCCGCAGCGGGGGCAGCAGCGCGCGGCGCTGGTCACGGTGGAAGGGGCCGTCGGTGGCGAGCAGGCCGTTGCCGATGATCCGCTTCATCACGCGGAAGTGCGAGCTGAGGCCGAAGTCGGCGGCGCGCGCGGCGAGGACGTCGCGCACCAGGCGGTGGTCACTGAGCACGGTCACGGTCTCGCGGCCGAGCCGGACGGTGGCGGCGGGGCCCAGCTCGCGCAGCGATTCGAGGAAGGCGAGCCGCCGGTGCAGCATCCGGGGCGCATGGCCGAGGAGAGGGAGCCCGCCCGGGGCAGGCGCGGGGACGAGGGGCATAACCCGGCCATCACAGCAAAAACCGGGGCGCCGCCAAACATCGGTGGGCGCAGCGCACTTCGGACGGGTGAAGAGCTTCACTCGCGGGGGTGGCCCGGGGTCCGCGACGGGGACGGGGCGGGCGGCGCCCCGGTGAAGTCCGTTCGGAGCGCCCGCCCCACAGGCCGGCCGCCCCCGCCGCCGGTCCGCCCCGCGGGCCGGACGCTTCCGCCGCCGCAGTCGGTCACCGAGGAGAAGCCTTGTCGTCGCAGAGCAGCGCCGCCCCCCTCCCACCGTCCCAGCCCCTCCCGTCGTCCCCACCCCGGCCGACCTCCCCGCCGCTCCCCTCGCCCCGCCCGCTCCCCTCGCCCCCTCCGGGCCGGTCGCCGCGCATTCCGCCGGCCCCGGGGGCGCTGCCGGTGGTGGGGCATGCCGCCGCCCTGTTGCGGGACCCGCTCGCCTGGCTGGCGCGGTGCGCGGCCTCCGGCTCGGGCGAGGGCATCCACCGGCTGCGGCTGTGGGGGCGGCCCAGCTATCTCGTCACGGACGCCGATCTGGTGCACGAGGTGCTGGCGGGCCGGGCCGGGGACTTCGACAAGGGTGGGCAGTTCTACCGGAACGCGCGCGAGATCTTCGGCGACACCCTCGTCACCGCCTCGGCCGGCAAACATCCGCACCAGCGGCGCCGGATGCGGCCGGTCTTCCGCCGGGCGCGGATCGCGGCGGCCGTGCCCGCCATGCGTCTGGAGGCCGGGCGGGTCGCGGACAGCTGGACGTCGGGCGGCGAGGCCGACATCGTCCGGGGCAGCGTCCTGTACGCGCACCGCACCGCCGTGCGCACGCTGTTGCCCGTGCTCTCCACCGTCGAGGTGGACCGGC
Organism: Streptomyces axinellae; assembly: GCF_039532135.1. Lineage (NCBI taxonomy): Bacteria > Bacillati > Actinomycetota > Actinomycetes > Kitasatosporales > Streptomycetaceae > Streptomyces > Streptomyces axinellae. Next base: position 340,953 of record NZ_BAAARJ010000007.1, on the reverse strand, counting down.
TGGCGACCGCCTCGGCGCGGCTGATCGAGGACCTGTTCCTGCGCACCGTCCTGCCCCCGCAGGCCGGTGCCCTGCTGCGGCGGCGCTTCGACACCTCGCTGCGCACACTGCGCGAGGCGTGCGGCGCCGCCGTGCCCGAGGCGCGCGCCCGCGCCGCCGACGAGCGCTCCGGACTGCTGGCCGCGCTGCTGGAGACCAGCCCGCAGGGGGGCGGGCCGGCGAGCGACGAGGAGGCGCGCGACCACTTCGTCTCGCTCCTGATGGCGGGCACGGAGACGAGCGTCAGCGCGCTGGCCTGGCAACTGCACCACCTCAGCCGGGACCTGCCGCTCCAGCACCGGATCCGCGACGAGCTGCACGCGGTGGCGGGCGAGCGGCCCGTCACGCTGGCGGACCTGGAGCGGATGCCGCTGCTGCGCCGGGCGACGGCGGAGACGCTGCGCTGCCGTCCACCGCTGTGGATGCTGCTGCGCACCAGCGTGCGCGAGGTGCGCCTGGGCGGCTACCGCTTCCCCGCAGGTACGGACTTCTACTTCAGCCCGCACCAGCTCCAGCACGCGCCGGACGTCTTCGCCGAGCCCGGGAGCTTCTGCCCCGAACGCTGGCCCGAGCGCGGCCCCTCGGCCAGGGACCGCTCCTTTCTGGCCTTCGGCGCGGGCCCGCGCCGGTGTCTGGGCGACCAGTTCGCGCTGACGTCGCTTGCCGTCGCCACCAGCACCGTCCTCACCCGCTGGACGCTGACCCCGGCCGCCGGAAGGGCGCCGCGGGCGCGGCTGCGGACGATGCAGGTGCCGCACGCGCTGCGGCTGCGCGTGGAGCGGCGGCACTCGGGGCTGTAGCGGGGGCGCGGCCCGGCGCAGGAGCGCGGCCCGGTTCGGGGGCGCGGCCCGGCGTGCCGAAAGCGTGGCCCCAGGCCAGCAGCACGCAGATGTCGGCGAGCGCGGGCGCGTCGTACAGGAGCGGGCGCGGGCCCGCCTGGTCGGGGACGGAGGTGAAGCCGCCATCGGGCCGCTGCCGGTCGGCCAGGTAGTCCACGGCGGAGCGCAGTTCGAGCGCGTGCTCGGCGGAACGGCTGAGCGCCACGGCCGCGTAGGCGGTGCTGATCGGGTCGCTGGGGCCGCTGTCCTCGTGGCCCCAGCCCCCGTCGGGCAGCCGCCGCTCCACCAGCTGCGCCAGCAGCCGCTCGCGCAGCACCGCGAGCCGCTCACGCGGAACGTCCAGGCCGGTACGGGTCAGCGACTCGCACGCCAGCACGGTGCGGTGCAGCGCGTTGGTCAGGTTGCGGCTCCAGCTGCGCTCGTGCAGCGCGCCGCCCGGACCGTCGCCCGCCGCCGCCTCCCGCGCCGCGCGGGCCAGGAAGCGGGCCGCCGCCTCGGCGGCATGGCGCGGGCCCGGACGGGTGCTGGGCGCCAGCGCGTTCGCGGCGCCCGCCGTCATCGCCGTCTCCGATTCGATGCCGCGCGCGAAGGTGGGGACGCCGCCGTCCTCGTTGGCGAGCGCGACGAGGTAGTCCTCGGCGGCCTCGACGACGCGGACATGGCGGGCCGGCGCGAGCGCGCGCAGGAACTCCAGCGCGTAGCAGGTGTCATCCGCGTCGCTCTGCCGTACCCCTCGGGTGAAGCCGAAGCCGCCGTCGGCGTGCTGCTGGGAGGCCACCGCGTCGGCCATGCGCCGCACCGAGGCGTCGGCCCCGTACCCGGCGGCGGTCAGCGCCAGCCCGCCGGTGACCGTGGCGAACACATCCATGCCGGTGATGAAGGGCAGCCCGCCGTCCGGCCGCAGCTGCCGGGCCACGCGTCCCACCACGGCGGCGGTCTCGGCGCGGCGCGTGCCCTCGGTGCACAGCGCCAGCAGGCCGATGAGCCGGGCGAGATGGTTCGCCTCCCACACCGGCCCCGGACGCAGCGCGGGCGCCAGCGCGTCCAGATCGCCGGGCCCCAGCTCGGCCGTACGGCCCGTGCCGTGCGCGGCGAGCACCTTGAGCGCCGTCATCTCCAGGCCCAGCCAGGACTGTCCAGAGGCGGCGAAGGCGGCGTAGTGGCCGAGCGGCAGTTCGGGCCAGGGCGCGGCGCCGAGGTGGGCCAGCAGCGTCTGGAACATCAGGCGCTTGCGCCCGGCCGTGAAGTGCGGGAAGCGCACCAGTATCCGCTCGGTCTCCTCGCGCCCGGCCACCACTTCGCCCAGCACGGCGCGGGCCACGGCGCTCTGCACGGGATCGGGCGGACCGGTGTCGAGGGCGTGCTTGACGTAGTACGTCAGCCGTTCGCACGCCGGGTCCCCGGGGACGAGCCGGCTGACGAGGCCGAGCAGCAGCGCCGACTCCAGTACCCGGCTCTCGCACGGCGCCGCCACCAGCCCGCCCGCGCCCACACGCCCCCGCACCCGCCCCGCCAGCCGCGCCCGCGCGGCCAACAGCCGGGCGGGCACAGGAGAGAGCGGCACCGGAGCCGCGTACACACCAGCAGTGATCACGCACACCTCACACGACTGCCGCCGTCGGCACTGCGGCACGCCTCGCAACTCGCACTGCGAAACGCACCGCGCCACGGACCGCGACTCCTCTCGCCGGGCGGCCCGTTCACCCGGGCGGACCCGTTCCCCGGGCCCGGCGTGGATACGCAGCGCATCGAATAGGATGCGCCGGGTTATGTCAAAGACGCCGCTCATCGATCATCTGCACGCGGCCTGGCAGCGCGGCCCGGTCAGCGAAGTGCGGTTCGGCTCCCAGCGGGCAGTGCTGGTGACCGGGCCGGCGGACACACTGCGGGTCCTCGTCCAGGACGCCGCCTCCTACACCAAACAGGCACACCGCGCGCGCGTGCTCCTCGGAGACGGGCTGATCGTCGCCACCGGCGACCCGTGGAAGCGCCAACGCCGCACGCTCCAGCCGCACTTCACGGCCCCAGCCGTCCGCCGCTACGCACAGCACATCAACGGCGCCGCGCAGCGCGTCGCCCGCCGCTGGGACGCCCTCGCCGACACGGGAGAGCCGACGGACATCGGCCAGGACATGCGCTTCTTCGCCCTCGACACCATCTGGCGGCTGCTGACCGGCACCGCTCTGGACGCGCGGACGGAGAGCGAACTGGCCGCCATCGACACGGTGGTGGCCGCCCTCCCGACCACGGGCAGCACCCCGAGCGGCGGCCCGGAAAGCGGCGACCAGGACGGCGGCGGCCCGCCTGTCGGCGACCAGACCAGCGAAGGCCAGGACAGCGACGGCCAGGACAGCGGCGACCAGGCGCAGGCGGCGGCGCTCGCGCGGATCGACGCCGTCGCGGCGCGGGCCATCGCCGCCGCACGGGAGGACGGTCCGGCGGCCAAGACGGGGATCCTGCACAGCCTGACCGACCTGCCGGACCGACTGCTGCGGGACGAGTTGGTGACGCTGATCGTCGCCGGGCACGAGACGACCGCCACCGCCTTGAGCTGGCTCCACCTCCTGCTGGACCAGCACCCTCAATGGCGCGAGTGGGCGCTGCGCGAGGGGCCGGCCGGGTATCAGGCGCTGGTCGGCGAGGCGCTGCGGCTCTACCCCTCGGTCTGGCTGATGCCCCGGCACGCGGCCGTGACCACGGAGCTGGGCGGGCACACGATCGAGGCGGGCACCCGGGTGCTGGTGTGCCCGTATCTCACGCAGCGTGACCCGAGTTGGTGGCCGGCGGCGACCTCCTTCGACCCCCGCCGTTTCGCGGCCAGGCCGCACCCCGGCACGTACCAGCCCTTCGGGGTGGGGGCCCGTGCGTGTCTGGGGCAGCACTTCTCGCTGCGGGAGACGCAAGTGCTGCTGGAGACGCTGTTGCCGCATTTCACGCCCCGGTTCACGGGTCAGCGCCCGGTCCCCGTCTTCGGCGTGACACTCCGCCCCCGGGGCCCGCTGACGGCGACCCTCCACCGCCGCTGAGCCACGACACTGGGCGCCGCCGAGCGCCACGGGCCGCCGCTCGGCGACTCGGACCGCCGCCCGGTCCGGGTCAGCCGCCCGTGCCGGGGGCCAGCGGGCCGAGCTTCGGTACCGAGCCCTCGTCGGAGTCGGTGACCGGCCCGCCGGTCCAGTCGATCTGAAGGGACTGCGTCTGGTCGGGCGGGGTGACCCGGACGCCGTCCGGGGCGACCGTCCGGACCCCGGTCATCCCGGGGTTGGCGTACGAGAGCGGGGCCCACGCGCTCGCGCCCGGGGGGAGGGAGACCTTGTCCGTGCTGCCGGGAGCGCGCTCCGGGGTCACGGACACCTGGTCGCCCGCGCTGTTGATGAAGGCGAGCCCCGGATAGCCGTGCATCGTGCAGGTGTTGCCGGAGTTGTTGGTGAACACGAGCGAGTAGTTGACCTGACCGGCGCCCGAGCGCTGCGGCCCGAAGTGCGCGGCCAGGTCTCCGGCCTGGCAGCCGGTGCCCGAACCGCCGCTCCCGCCGCCGTTTCCGCCCTTTCCGCCGGAGCCGCCGTCGCCCGGGTCGCCGCCGGCCGAGGAGGATGAGGAAGAGCCTGCCGTGCCCCCGCCGTTGGCGGAACCGCCTGCCGAACCGCCGGCCTTGCCCTCGTCCTTGCTCTTCTTGTCGTGCAGCCCCTGATCCGTCCGGTCCGCCCCGGCGGGGGCCGCCTGGCCCTCCACCCGGTGCGGGCCCATGGTGCCGGGGCCGCCCTCACCGCATGCGGTCAGCAGCGCCCCCGCTGTCAGCGCGACGGTCGCGGTGGCGGCGATACGGCTCGCCTGCCGCCGTGGACGGACACTCGCGCGCGAGGCGGAGCGCTGCCGCCCGGTCGCCGTCATGCCGTCGTCCTGTGTCATCGCTGGCGTGCTCCCTGATCGTTCTGTGTCGCGGTGTTCCGTGTCGCGGTGTTCCGTGTCGCGGGTCGCGGTGTCGCGGGCGCGGGCCCCTGAAGAGCCACGCTGCCCCCTCTCAGGGTGCCTCCTGCCCCGGACAGGTCGTCTTACGGGTGGGTGGACCACACGAGAAGGGCTCTTGGCAGGAGTGAGACTTACCTCACAAGGAAGAGTCTCGCAAGGCAGAGTCCCACCCCATGGGCGCCGACCACCGGCCACCGGGGCGTGCGCCTATGAACCACTCTTGTCCTTACGCCCGGCCGCGCTCACCCGCAAGCTGTCCAGCACCCGGTCGGTGCGCGCGGAGCAGTCCTCGTCGCACCGGATCTGGAGGTAGACGGCGGGGCCCCCCTTACGGGTGGAGGCGAGTCCGATCTCTTCGAGGGAGTGCCCCGGAGAGTCGCACGAGGACCAGCTTCGCACCTCCCCCCGCCACGACTTCCCCTTGTAGTCACGGCTTCCGGTGTAGCTACAGCCGTTATGGCTGATTCTCGCCACCTTGTCGGCGACGGCGGTCTTGGTCTTCTCCGCGTCCTCGACCCCCTCGGCCTTTCCGGTGGCGAGTCCGACGAAGACACCGCTCACCGAGGCCGTGAGGTCCTGCCAGCGGCTCGCGTCCTGCGCGACGATCAGCCCGGGGGCGTGCGGCGCCGTCAGCCCCGAAGCGGCCGGTTTCCAGCCGGAATCGACCGACTCGTCCGCCCACACGCCCGGCACTCTGACGCTGACCCGCCCGGTCACGTCCTTCACCCGCACCTCGTCGTTCGCGTTCGGCGCGTTCCCGGCCCGCTCGTTGAGCGCCACCGCGACGACCCCGGCGGCGGCGAGCACCACCACCACGAGCCCCGCGGTCAGCCAGCGCCGGGCCTTCCCCCGCGAGCCCGACGAGCCCGACGAGCCGGATGAGCCGGATGAACCGGATGAACCAGCCTTGCCGGACGAGGCGCCGCTCCCGTCCGAGCCCCGGTCGGCCGAGGCCGAGGCCGGGGGCCGCGGTCCCGGGGGCGGCGGCTGCGGCGTCTGCGTCTGCGAGTTGGCCGGAGAGGCCCGGAGCGCCGCGGTCACCAGGGTCTCGGTGGGGTGCGGCACCGGCGACTCGCCCGCCGCCGACGAGTGGGCCGGGTCCCCGGCGTAGGTCCGCGTACCGGAGGAGGGCTCGGCGGGCGGCTGGAACCACGCGGGCCTCGGCTCCGGGAACGTCGGCTCCGGGGTGATCTGCTCGCGGGCGGGGGTCTCCCGCGCGGGCGCCTCCGAGGACGCGCTCTCCGGGCCCTCATGGGCCTCCGAGGTCTCCGAGCTCTCCCCGGCCCCGGCCCCGGCCTCCGGTGCCTCCGGTGCCTCCGCGAGGGGTGACGTCGGCACCGGAGAGGCGCTCTGCGCCTCCCGGGAGCGCTGCGACGCCTGAGAGCCACGTGGCTGCGCGCCCACACCGGACGAGCCCTGAGAGGCGCCCTGGGACGGCTCGTCCGGGACGGGTGAGCCGTGGGAGGTGTGGGAGGGCGGCACCGCGTCCCACGGCTCGTCCGGTGCGGCGGCCGGGACCGGCGAGTCCTGCACCGGATCCGCGGCGGACGCCGAATTCGCCGAATCAGAAGCCGCAGCCGCAGCCGCAGCCGCAGAGGCTTCGGAGCCCGATGAGGCCGGGGCCGGGCCCGATGAGGAGGACTGCGTGCCCTGCGACGAGGGGGAGACCGGGGCCGCGTCGGCATCCGGCCCCGGCGGCAAGGGCTTCGGGTCCTCCGGGAACCCGGCGGACTGGCTGGTGGCGCGGCGCCGCTTCGCCGCGAAGCGCCGCTGCACCATCAGCTCCACGGTGCCCGTCTGCCCCGCGGCAGCCGCCTCGGCGGCCTTGGTCTCCATGCCCCCGATACGGTCCAGCGCGTCCGCGAACGCCGCCGCGGTCTTCCAGCGGCGCTCGCGGTCGGGCTCCATCGCCCGCTCCACCGCGCGCCCGACCTGGGGCGGCAGCTCTGGGCGGACCTCGGTGACCGGCAGCACCTTGCCCGGCGGGCCCGGTACCTTGCCCGTCACCAGGTGGTAGAGCACGCTGCCCAGGCTGTAGACGTCGGCGCGGGCGTCGATCCCGTCGAAGGGCTCGGCCTGTTCGGGCGCCATGAAGCCGCTGGAGCCCGCCACCACGGTCAGCCCGGATGCCTGCGCGAGGTTCTTGGCCAGCCCCAGGTCCGCGATCAGCACGCGCTCGCGGCCGGCCGTACCGCCGCCTGCCAGCAGCACGTTGGACGGCTTGATGTCGCGGTGCACCACTCCGGCCTCGTGCAGCGCCTGGGTCCCGCGTGCGGCCTCCGCCGTCAGCCGCAGGGCCTCGTTCAGGTGCACCGGGCCCTCTTCCATGCGGTCGGCGACGGTGCCGCGGTCGGCGTACTCCATCACGAAGTACGGCCGTTCGTCATCGGTCTCGCCCACGTCGAAGACCTGCACGACGCCACCGGCCGTCGCCTTGCGCAACAGCCGGGCCTCGGCGAGGAAGCGCTCGCGGATATCGACGCGGTAGGCCCAGTTCTCGGCCATCACCTTGACCGCGACGGGAGCTTCCAGCCGGTCGTCGTGGGCCAGCCACACGACAGCGAAGGCGCCCGAGCCGAGGCGTCGGTCCACTCGGTACCGGCCGATCTGATCAGGTGAAGGCATGCCCCTTATGATGCCTGGGTGAGTCCCTCCTCTTCACAGACGCCGTGACCGAGCCCTCCATGACACAGGATTCCTCCGGAACCTCCGCCGGTGCCGCCACCGGACCCGCCGCCGAGAACGAGGCCCTCGCCGCCCGCGCGGCGGCCGGTGACCCCGCCGCTCTCGACATGCTGCTGCGCGCCATCCGCCCGGAAGTCGTTCGCCGCTGCGGGCGCTTCCTCCTCTACCGCGAGGACGCGGAGGAGGCGGGTCAGGATGTGTTGTTGCAGGTCGCGCGGCACATCCACCGCTTCGAGGGGCGCAGCCGCTTCAGTACCTGGCTGCACACCATCGTCGCCAACTGCGCCCGCCAGAAGTACCGCGAACTCAAGCGCCGGGCCGTCGAAGAGCCCATGCTGCCCGCCGAGAACGGCGGCGCTCCCGACGGCCGTCCCGACCCCCGGACGACGAGCGTGATCGCCGGCTCGCGGGTGGACTTCCTCGACGCTCTGGAGCGGCTGGAGCGGGAGAGCCCGCATCTGGTGGCCCCGCTCGTCTACCGCGACCTCTGTCAAATGGACTACGCCGAGATCGTCGACCGTCTGGACATCCCGCTCGGCACCGTCAAGTCCCGTTTGCACCACGCCCGCCGTCAGATCCGCCCCTGGCTCTCCACCAGTTTTTGACCGAACCCTTACAACCGCCGGTCCTTACCCGCTCATCTCAGGCCGGCGGTTGACCGTCCTTTTTCCGTTCGTTTTCATGCTGTTCAAAGAGCGGCGTTTTCGTGCTGTTCATTGAGGCGCGCGCAGCAGTCGCGCACCCAGCGTCAGCCCACAGGCGAGCGCGGTGACGAGGCCGAACGAGGCGACCAGCGACGTGAGATCGGCGATCCCGCCCACCAGTGAGGGGGCGATGAGACCGGCCGTGTAGGTGATCGTCGCGACGCCCGCGATGGCCTGCGCGGGTGCCGTGCCGCTGCGCGCGGCGGCGGCGAAGGCGAGCGGCACGACGACCGCTATGCCCAGCCCGATCAGCCCGAAACCGGCCAGCGCGGGGGCCGGGGACGGCGCGGTGACCACCAGTACGCCGCCCAGCACCGCCAGCGCTCCCCCGGCCCGCACGGTGCGGACGGCGCCGAAGCGGTTGACGACCGCGTCCCCCGCGAGCCGGGCCAGCGCCATGGTCAGCGTGAACGCGGTGGTGGTGGCCGCCGCCAGGCCCGGCGAGGTGTCGAGCACGTCCCGCAGGTAGACGGCCGACCAGTCCAGGCTCGCGCCCTCCGCGAAGACGGCGCAGAACGCGACGGCCCCGATCAGCACGGCCGGCCTGGGCGGCAGCGCGAAGCGCGGCGGCGCCTCGGCGGCCGGTGCCCTCGGCACGGCCAGGACGCTCCGGGTGGCCGGAACGCCCAGGGCGGTCAGCACACCGGCCGCCAGCAGATGGTGCAGCCGGGCGTCCGCCCCCAGGTGCGCGGCGACGGTGCCGGCCGCCGAACCGATGAGGGCGCCGATGCTCCACATTCCGTGCAGTCCGGACATGATGGAGCGTCCCAGGCGGCGCTCCGTCTCGACGCCCAGGGCGTTCATGACGACATCGGACATCCCCGCCGTCGCGCCGAAGAGGAAGAGTACGAGGCAGAGCGTGAGCAGGTTCGGCGCCAGCGCGGGGAGGGTCAGGGCGAGCGTCCACAGCGCGAGCAGCACGCGGAGCGCGGGCCGGGCGCCGAAGCGGTGACTGAGCGCGCCCGCCATCGGCATGGCGACCGAACCGCCGACCGCGGGAAACGCGAGGGCCAGACCCAGTTGACCGGCGGAGACACCGGCGTGCTCCTGGATCCAGGGCACCCGCGTGGCGAAGCTGCCGGTCACCGAGCCGTGCAGGCAGAAGACGAGCGCGATGGCGAACCGGGCCCGGCGCAGCCGCGATTCGGGCGCCGCCGGATCCGGCCCTGGACCGGATGCCGTCGCGGGTGGCGGTGTGCGGGATATGTGCGGCGGTGCCGAGGGCGGTTTGTCGGTGGCGGTCATCTGGGCTTTCCCTCCCCGGAGTTCGCGGTACGCCGCGGTACGCCGCGGTACGCCGCGGTACGCGGGGCGGCGCTGCGGTGCTGCGCCGCGGGACGTGGCGCCGCGTGACGTGGCGTGGCGCAAACTATCAGGGACCCTTCCTGAAAGGTAGTGTGAAAGGATCCGGCCATGCCACCCGCCTCTCCGAGCACCGCCAGGGCCCTGAACGACCGCCTCGCGCTGAAGCTGCTCCAAGAGCACGGGCCACTGTCCGCGAGCCAGCTCACGACGCTCACCGGACTCGCCCGCCCCACCGTCGCCGACCTCATCCAACGGCTCGGCGAGAGCGGGCTGATCACGCCCGCCGGGGAGTCCGGCGCCAAACGGCGCGGCCCCAACGCGCGGCTGTACGGGATCGCCGCCGACCGGGCGTATCTGGCCGCGCTCGACATGCGCACCGACAGCGTGCGCGTCCTGGTCGCGGACCTGCTCGGCACCACGCTCGCGGAGGGCACGCTCCCCGTTGACGCACTGGAGAAGGACTGGGCGGCCAAGCACGGAGCGGAAGCGGGCGAGGTGGCGGCCGGGGCGCGGGGGCGGTCGGCCGAGGCGGTACGGCGCTCCGCCGAGCTGCTCGATCAGGTGATGAGGGACGCGGGCGTACGGCAGTTGCACAGCGTGGCCATCGGAGCGCCCGGCATGATCGACGCGGAGACGGCACGGCTGCGCACCGATACGGGACTGGTCTGGCACCACGAGGTCATCGCCCTGCTCCAGCGGCGCCTCACCGCGACCGTCCGCATCGAGAACGAGGCCAACCTCGCCGCCCTGGCCGAGCAGCGGCAAGGCGTCGCCGCCGACCGCGACTCGTTCGTCCTCTTCTGGCTGGGCGCCGGCCCCGGCGCGGCCGTGGTCCTCGACGGGCGGCTGCGCGCGGGGGCCTCGGGCGGTGCGGGCGAGATCGGCTTTTTGCCCGTCCCGGGCACGGACGGGCTGCCGAACGGGCTGCCGACGGCGACGGATTGCGACAACGGCTTCCACTCCCTGGTCAGCGGCACGGCGGTGCGCCGCCTGGCCGCCGAACACGGCGTCGCCACCCCCGCCACCGGCAACCTGACGGCCGAAGCCGAGGCGGCGGTGCGTGCGGCGGGGGCGGCGGGTCCGCGCGGCGAGGCGTTCCTGGACGCGTTCGCCGAGCGGATCGCGCTGGGCGCGGCGGCCGTTGTCGCCGTCCTCGACCCCGGCTGCCTCGTCCTGGGCGGCGAACTCGGCCACGCGGGCGGCCCCGCCCTCGCCACCCGCGTCGAGGCCGCGCTCGCCCGGCTGTCGCCACTCCCCACGGAGGTACGGCCCGGTCACTTCGGCGGCACGGGGGTGGTGCACGGCGCCCTGCTGGCCGCCCGGTCGATGGCCCAGCAGGCGCTGTTCCCGGACACGAACACTCCGTCGGTGCCTGCCTGTTGACATGTCAGGGGCCGGGCGGGCGTCCCGTCCCGGTGGGCACCGTTCTTCTCGTCACCCCCTTGACCGGTGACGGTTTTACGGGTACCCGGCCGGTGGATCCCGGGTCAGCCGATCCGCGTCCGCTCGCCCGCGCCGGCGTACGGGGCCGGAGACCGGAGGTCCGGGGCTCCGGCGGGGACCGGGACGGCCGCGAAGATGCGGTCCTGCTCCCGCTGAAGTGCCTTGGCGCGCTCGGGGCTGGTGCTGGGGAGGCGCTGCTCCTCATACAGCTTGTGGGTCTTGAGCTGCGCCTCCTTGCTGGCCGGCGTGTGGAACTGGACCTCGTAGCGGTGGCCGCCGCGGGGCGCGGACCAGGACGAGTTGACGGCCTTGTACCCGTTGGCGCGCGACCAGGTGTTGGACCACTTCACGGGCTTGTTGCCCCAGTGGGAGAGCGTGGTGGAGGCGACTTCGACGCCCCGGGTGTAGCGGGCGTCGGGCCACTGGAGGGTGTAGCGCACGGAGTCGTTGATGCGGGCCAGCGCCTCGTCCACCGTCTGGCCCGGCGTCTCCTTCATGGAGGTGGCGACCTTGCGCTTGAGCGAGTCCGGGGACTTCAACCGGGCGTCGAAGCCGACGAGTTCGGCACCGCTCAGCTGCGCGGCGGCCCGCACCTGGGGGCTGATGTCGCGCTCGGCACGGCGGGCGCGGTCGATGAAGTCGTCCGCGACCCGGTTGTCCGGCGCGGTCAGGCTCAGCCCCTCACCGTGCCAGGAGCCGTCGTCGCCCTGGGGCCGCGCCGTCGCCGTGCTCGCCGTACCCGCGACGAGCGCCCCGGCGAGCGCCGCCGTCACCGCCCGCCGCACGGCACGCGCGGTCGCGCCTCCGTTCGCGGCCCCGTTCGCGGTCGCGGCCCCGTTCGCGTGCGGGGCCCTGGTCGCGTGCGGGGCCCTGGTCGCGTGCGGGGCCTTGGTCGCGTTCGTCGCCGTACGCGTGTGCGGCATCTGGTGGCCGACGTTCATGGATGTTCCTCCCTCTCCGGTGCTCCTCGCGACGCGCCGCAGCGCGCGCCGCGCAGGAGTAACGCGACGGGCCGGGAGGGCGTCACGCGGTGGCCGCCGGGCCGGACGTGAGGGCGGGGCCGCCGCGTGAGAGCGTGGGGGCATGCCCTTTGCGACAGCGGCTGACGGGGTCGCGCTGTACTACGAGGTCCACGGCTCCGGCCCCCCGCTGCTCCTGCTGAGCGGGCAGTCCAACGACCACCGCTGGTGGGACCCCGTACGCGCCGACTTCGCCGCGGAGTTCACCACCGTCGTCATGGACTACCGGGGGACGGGCGCCAGCGACCGGCCCGACACCGACTCCTACAGCACCCCCGGCTTCGCCCGCGACGCGCTCGCCGTCCTGGACGCCGCCGGGATCGCACGCGCCCACGTCTACGGCACATCGATGGGCGGCCGGACCGCCCAGTGGCTGGCCGCCGACCGGCCCGAGCGCGTGGGCCGGCTCGTACTGGGCTGCACTTCGCCGGGCGCACCCCACGGCGTCGAGCGCGGGCCCGAGGTGCGGCGCTCGCTCGTACAGCCCGACCCGGCGGCGGCCCGGCAGGCCCTGCTCGACCTGATGTACACCCCCGCGTACCAGACCCGCCGCCCCGGCCCGTTCCACACGCTGGGCGACCCGACGATGCCCGGGTACGCGCGGCTCCGCCACCTGCGGGCGAGCGCGGAGCACGACGCGTGGGAGGCGCTGCCCCGCATCACGGCACCCACGCTCGTGCTGCACGGCACGGACGACGCGTTCAACCCGACGGCGAACGCGCCGCTGCTGGCCGGCAGGATCCCCGGCGCGCGGCTGCGCCTGGTCCCCGGCGCCCGGCACGCCTACTTCGAGGAGTTCGCCGACCTCGCCACCCCTCTCGCCCTCGGCTTCCTGCACGGCCGCTTCCCGGCCCCGGCCTGACTCCCGCTCCCTCCAGGAGGCGTGCATCCGTCCGGCGAGGTTCTTACGGAGCGGTGACACGGACGCCGGGAGCCCCGTCCCCGGGAGGCCGCGCGCCTAGCGTGACCGTATGCGCGTACTTGTCACCGGCGGCGCCGGTTTCATCGGTTCCCAGATCGTCCGGTCGCTGACCGCCGCGGGCCACGAGGCGGTGGTGCTCGACGCGCTGCTGCCCGCGGTGCACCCGGGCGGCCCGCCCGTGGACGGTGCCGGGAGGCCCGGACTCCCGGCGGGCGTCGCCCGGTTCCAGGTCGGGGACGTGCGGGACGCGGAGGCCGTCGCCGAGGCGCTGCGCGGGGTGGACGCGGTCTGCCACCAGGCCGCGATGGTCGGCCTGGGCAAGGACTTCGGCGCGGCGCCGGACTACGTGAGCTGCAACGACCTGGGCACCGCCGTCCTGCTGACGGCGATGGAACGGGCCGGGGTGCGCGATCTCGTGCTCGCCGGCTCGATGGTCGTCTACGGCGAGGGCCGCTACGAGTGCCCCGCCCACGGTCTCGTCCAGCCCGGCCCGCGCGCCGTGGAGGCGCTGCGCGAGGGGCGGTTCGAGCCGCCGTGTCCCGCGTGCGGGGCGCCGCTGCGGCCCGGCCTGGTCGGGGAGGACGCGCCCGCCGACCCGCGCAACACCTACGCGGTGACCAAGCTCGCGCAAGAGCAGCTGGCCGCCGTCTGGGCCCGCTCGACCGGCGGGCGGGCGCTGTCGCTGCGCTACCACAACGTCTACGGGCCCGGCATGCCCCGCGACACCCCGTACGCGGGCGTCGCCTCCTTCTTCCGCTCGGCGCTGGCCAGGGGCGAGGCACCGGCCGTCTACGAAGACGGCGGCCAGCGGCGCGACTTCGTGCACGTGCGCGACATCGCGGACGTCAACGTCGTCGCCCTGGAGGCTCTGCACGCCGGGGCGGCCCGCGCACCCGGCTCGTTCGCCGCGTACAACACCGGCAGCGGTCACCCGCACACGGTCGGCGAGATGGCGCGGGCGCTGGCCGACGCGTGCGGCGGGCCCGAACCGGTGGTGACCGGCGAGTTCCGGCTCGGCGACGTCCGCCACATCACCGCGTCCTCGGCGCGCGTCGCCCGCGAGCTGGGCTGGCACGCGCGGGTCTCCTTCGCGGAGGGCGTACGGGAGTTCGCGGCAGCCGGCATGCGCGCCCCGGCTCCGGACCGTACTCCCGTCGGCAGCAACGGCTGACCTCACCCGGCCGGGGGCCCGGGCAAGGCCGAGGGCCAGGGCTGGGCCGCCAAGGGAAGAGTCAGTTCGAAGCAGCAGCCGCCGTTGACATTGCGCACGGCCGCCGTCCCCCGGTGCGCCTCGACGATGCCCCGGACGATGGCCAGGCCCAGCCCGGCGCCCGGAGGTGTGCGGGCGTGGGTGCCGCGCCAGCCGGTTTCGAAGACGCGGGGCAGGTCCTCCTCGGGGATGCCGCCGCAGCCGTCGGTCACCGACACCACCACGGCGTCCGCGTCCGCCGCCCGGCGGGCAGCCACGGCGACCGTGCCGTCGGCCGGGGTGCGGCGGATGGCGTTGATCAGCAAGTTGCCCAGCACCCGGGTCATCTCACGCGGATCGACCTCGACGGGTACGGCCGCCACGGTGGCGCCCACCAGCCGCACGCCGCTCTGCTGGGCGAGCGGACCGGCGCCCGCCAGTGCCTCGTGGACCAGTTCGGGCACCGGGACGCGCTGCCGGGCCAGCGCGAGGGTGCCCGCGTGGATACGGGACAGCTCGAACAGGTCACCGACCATGGAATTGAGCCGTTCGACCTCCGTACGCATCTGCCGCAGGCTGCGCCCGGTGTCCGCGACCATGCCGTCCTCCAGCGCCTCGGACAGGGCGCGCAATCCGGCCAGCGGGGTGCGCAGATCGTGCGAGATCCAGGCGATCAGCTCGCGCCGGGAGGTCTCCAGCGCGCGCTCGCGCTCCCGGGCGGCGGTCAGCTTCTCCCCGGCGGCGGCCAGTTCGCGGGTGAGCGCGGCCAGTTCGGCGGGCTCGGCCGGCCGGCCGCCGGCCGGCACCGGGAAGCTGCCGCCGTCCCCGAAGGACCGGGTGGCCCGCGTCAGCGCGTCGCTGCGCGCCGCCACCCAGCGGCCCAGCAGCAGCGCGGTGGCCAGTGAGACCACGGCCGCCATGGCGACGACGGTGGTGACGACGAACAGGTCGTGGCGGGAGAGGAACATGGCCCAGGCGACGGCGAGTGTCCCGGCGAACATCGCGGTGACGGCGACCGAGGAGACGACGGTCAGCGCCACCACCAGCGAACGGTGCCGCAGCGCGCGCAGCGCCAGCGCGCCGAGCAGCCCGGCGGCGGCTGCGCCGAGGAACGCGAACAGGGCGATGAGCAGCGTGTCCCGCACGGCGCTCACGCCCCCTCGCGGGCTGCGGGACCCAGCGCCCGGCCCGCGTCGGCCTCACCGTCCGGGCCCGACTCCGGGCCCGACTCCGGGCCCGTGTCCGGGACCGACTCCGGGCCCGCGTCCGGAGCCGCTTCCGGGTGGACGTCCGGGGCCAGGCGGTAGCCCACGCCCCACACGGTCTGGATCAGCCGGGGGCGGGCCGGGTCGTCCTCCACCTTCGCCCGCAGCCGCCGTACGTGCACCGTGACGGTGGACAGGTCACCGAAGTCCCAGCCCCACACCTCGTGCATCAGCTCCTCCCGGCCGAACGCCCGCGCCGGATGCCGCAGCAGGAAGGTCAACAGGTCGAACTCCCTTACGGTGAGGGCCAGTTCGGCTCCGTTCTTGGCGGCGGACCTGGCCGTGGGATCGACCGTGAGCCCGGCGACGCGCAGCACCCCGGCGCCTCCGTCACCCACGCCCCCGCCGCCCTGACCGGCCCCCCGCCGGGGCGGGCGGCTGCGGCGCAGGACGGACTCGACGCGCAGGACGAGTTCACGGGGGCTGA
Source organism: Streptomyces axinellae (assembly GCF_039532135.1). Classification (NCBI taxonomy): domain Bacteria; kingdom Bacillati; phylum Actinomycetota; class Actinomycetes; order Kitasatosporales; family Streptomycetaceae; genus Streptomyces; species Streptomyces axinellae. The sequence goes on along the minus strand of NZ_BAAARJ010000007.1, from coordinate 325,147 downwards.
ACGGCTTGGTGACGTAGTCGTCAGCGCCGACCTCCAGCCCGAGGACGCGGTCGCCCTCGTCACCGAGTGCCGTGAGCATGATGACCGGAACCGGCCCCTCGTCCCGCAGCCTGCGGCACACCTCCAGGCCGTCGATGCCGGGCAGCATCAGGTCCAGGACGACGAGATCGGGCCGGTGCGCGGCAGCGCGCGCCAGCGCGTCCGGGCCGGTCCCGGCGCGGTCCACGGCGTAGCCCGCGCGGTCGAGGTAGCCGGCGACCACCTCGGCGACGGTGGGATCGTCGTCCACGACCAGGACCCGGCCGGACGGCGGTGTCGGCGGCGGCGGTGTCGGCGGCGGCGGTGTCGGCTGTGCCTGCGGGGTCGGCGGTGTCGGCTGTGCCTGCGGGGTCGGCATACGCCCAGCCTGGCACCGCGCGGCCGGGGCGGGCCCCGGGGTGACGCCGGACGGGCGCGACGTCCGCGTTTCGTAAGAACCTGAAGTCCGGAATGCGGCTTTCTGCTTCGTAGGGTGAGCGCGTGATCGCTCCCACACCCCCACCCCCACCCTCACCCGCCCCCGATCTCGATTCCGATTCCGGTTCGGCCTCCGCCTCCGGTTCGGCCTCCGCTGCCGTGGACGTGGTGCTGCCGTGCCTGGACGAGGCCGGCGCACTGCCCTGGGTCCTGGACCGGATCCCGCCCGGCTGGCGTGCGCTCGTCGTGGACAACGGCTCCTCGGACGGCTCGGCCGAAACCGCGCGCGCCCTGGGCGCGACGGTGGTGCACGAGCCGCGCCGGGGCTTCGGCGCCGCCTGCCACGCGGGACTGCTCGCCGCCGAGACGGACATCGTCTGCTTCTGCGACTGCGACGCCTCGCTGGACCCCGCCCTGCTCGTGCCGTTCGTGGCGACGGTGCGCGACGGCGGCAGCGACCTCGTGCTGGGGCGCAGGCGCCCGCAGTCGGCGCGGGCCTGGCCCGCGCACGCCCGCGCGGGCAACGCGGCGCTCTCCCGCATGCTGCGCGCCCGTACCGGCGTACGGCTGCGCGACCTGGGCCCGCTGCGCGCCGCCCGCCGCGAGGCGCTGCTCGCGCTCGGTCTCACCGACCGCCGCAGCGGCTATCCGCTGCAGATGGTCGTCCGCGCCGCCGACGCGGGCTGGCGCATCGAGGAGCGGGATGTCCCGTACCACCCCCGCACCGGCAAGTCCAAGGTGACCGGGACCTGGCGGGGCACCTGGCACGCGGTCCGCGACATGCGCGCCGTCCTCAACGAACCGCCCGCCCCCCTCGACGAGCGGGCCACCGTCCCCGACGGACCGCCCGGCGGCAAACAGCCCCCCGGCGGCGGCTGCCGGGCCCTCCCCGCCCGCCCCCTCCGCCCCGGCGCACGCGGGACGGAGGCCGGACGGTGACGGGGCACCCGGGCCGGACGGTGACGGGGCGTCCGAGCCGGGCCACGGGGCCGACCACCCTGCTCGTCATCGCCAAGGAGCCCGTCCCCGGCCGCGTCAAGACCCGCCTCACCCCGCCCTGCACACCGTACGAGGCGGCGGAGCTGGCGGAGGCCGCGCTGCGGGACACGCTCGCCGCCGTACTGGCGCTGCCCGCGCGCCGCCGGATCCTGGTGCTCGACGGGCGGCCCGGCCCCTGGCTGCCGGCCGGGTTCGAGGTGCTGCCGCAGTGCGCGGGCGGTCTGGACGAACGGCTCGCGGCGGCGTTCGGCGGCTGCGGCAGGGGCCCCGCGCTGCTCGTCGGCATGGACACCCCCCAGCTCTCCCCCGCCCATCTCGCCCCCGCGCTCGGCCCCGGCGGCTGGCGTGGCTGCGACGCCTGGTTCGGCCCGGCCGAGGACGGCGGCTTCTGGGCGCTGGGCCTGGCGGCCCCCGACCCCGCACTGCTGCGCGGCGTCCCGATGTCCACGTCCGGCACCGGCGCGGCCCAGCGCGCCCGGCTGACCGCCGCCGGACTGCGCGTACGGGACCTGCCCGTGCTGCGCGACGTGGACACCGCCGCCGACGCGCTGCACGTCGCGGCCCGCGCCCCGCACGGCAGGTTCGCGGCGAAGGTGGCCGCCCGCCTCGGTGCCCTGTCGCCCGGCCGCCCGGCGCCGCTTCCCGAGGGCGCGCGATGACGGCCACCCGCGCCCCCGCCCCCTCGGCAACGCGGACGCCGTGGGGCGCCGGCCTCTCCGCCCACCCCCTCGCCGACGGCCACCCCCTCGCCGACGACGGCCCCCTCGCCGACGGCCGCCCCTTCACCGACGGCCACCTGGACCTGGCCGCGCACCCGTCCACCCCCGCCGACGACCCCTACGCCCACGCCCTCCGCGCCGGAAAGGGCCCGCTGTGCCTCCGGACCGACGACGGGCGCCTGCTGCCCCTTGAGGTCGCACGGTGGTGCGCGGCGGCCGACTCGGCCGACCTGTCGGCGCTGCGCCGCTGCGAGGGCCCGGTGCTGGACGTCGGCTGCGGCCCGGGACGGCTGGTGGCGGCGCTGGCCGCACGGGGCAGGCGGGCGCTGGGCATCGACGTGAGCGCCGCGGCGGTCGCGCACACGCTGCGCGGGGGCGGCGCGGCGCTGTGCCGTTCGGTGTTCGACCCGCTGCCCGGCGAGGGCCGGTGGGGCACCGTACTGCTGCTCGACGGCAACCTCGGCATCGGCGGCGACCCCGCCGCCCTCCTGGCCCGCACCGCCGCGCTGCTGGCACCCCACGGCCTGCTCATAGCCGAGACGCACACCCGGGCGACCCCGGCGGCTCCAACGGAATCGCCGGACCCGGCGAAACCAACGAAGTCGGCCGAACCAACAGAGTCGGTGGAACCGGCAGGTCCGGTACATCCGCCGGACCCGGCGGACCCGGCGGATCTGGACGAACGGCTGGAGGTCCGCCTCGACGACGGCACCGGGACGGCCGACCGCGCGCCGTTCCCCTGGGCCCGCGTCGGCTCGCGCGCGCTGCTGCGCTACGCGCTGCCCGCCGGGTGGTCCGCGTCGGCTCAGTGGTCCGTGGGGGAACGCTCGTTCGTCGCGCTGCGCCGCCCCTGACCCTGCCCCCGGCGCGTGCGCACCCGCGTGCGCCCCCGCGTGCGCGCCAGCAGCCACAGTCCGGACGCCGCGAACAGGGCCGCCGTCACGAGCAGCCAGCGCACCGCGTAGTCCGGCGGCGGGTGTCCCGTCGTCCGCTCGTAGCGGGCGGGCGGGCCGGTGATCAGCGGGAACCAGACCAGCAGCAGGAGCCCGGACAGCAGTGCGGGAATCCGCAGGTGGTTCAGATACCGGCCGGCCGGACGCAGCGCGCGGTCCACCAGCGAGTACAGCGGCACCAGCACCAGATCGTGCAGCAGCGCCGCGCCCACCAGCCACACGGCGACGGCGAGCGCGTCATCGTCGTCCAGCAGCCGTACGCCCGCGTAGGCGGTGACGGCGAACGAGGCCACCAGCAGCACCAGTTGCCAGGGGCTCTCCTCGGCCACGGCCACGGCCGGCCGGTGCGGCGGCCTCGCCCCGGCGCCCCTCATCGCGTGGCCCCGAACGCCAGCCGTGCCACCCACTTGGTGTTGTGGACGCCGGGCGCGGCCGGGACGATGACGCGCGCCGGGTAGCCGTGGTCGAGGGAGAGGTCCTGGCCGCCGACGCGCAGCGCCAGCAGCGAGCGCGGGTCCGTCACCTGCCGGGAGCTGAGCGCCACCGTGCGGAAGGCGCCGTGCCGCTGGAGCGACTCCACGAACACACCGGGCAGCCCGTCCCCGCCGCGCGCGTCCCCGCCGCGTGCGCCGTAGCCCACCAGTTCGGCCAAGTCGCGCAGGCGTACCCCGCTCCAGTCCAGGTCGGAGGTGGACCAGCCCTCCACACAGGCGATCGGCAGCGCCGCACCGTGCTGGGGCAGGCGCAGCAGCGCCGCACGGCTCAGCCGCAGCGAACGGTGGTCGGCACCCTGGACGGTCAGCCGCCAGCCCGCCCCCGTCTCCCGCGCGGAGACGCCGACGGCCGCCGCCGACTTGTTGACCTGGAAGCGGTACGGCCCCGGGCCCGGGTCGCCTCCGCCGTGCGGGGCGAGCAGCGCGGTGCGCCGCAGGGTGCCGTCGAAGTTCTGACCGGCCGTCAGCCCGAGCAACAGCAGCGAGCCCCCGCCCACCGCGCCGAGCGCGCCCCGCCGGGAGAGGGTCGGCGCGGCGGGCGCCACCGGAACCAGCCCCGTCCCCCTGTCGGGCTCGGGTTCCGGTTCCGGTACGGACTCCGGTTCCGGCACGGACTCCGGTCCCGGTACGGACTCCGATTCCGGCACGGACTCCGATTCCGGTACGGACTCCGATTCCGGTACGGACTCCGATTCCGGTACGGGGCTGGAATCGGGGCCGGGACGTGCGCCGGGACGCGGGCCCTCGTCCGGCCGCCCCGCACGCAGCACCCGTACGGCCATCGGCAGCCGCAAGGCCACATGCACCACGAACGCGGCGACGAAAACCCAGGCTCCGTAGAAGTGCAGGGAGTAGAAGGAGCCGGGGAACAGGTAGTCGAGCTGGACGTTCAGCAGCCCGGTCACAAACTCGAACAGCACCCCGCCCACCAGCAAAAGCAGCGAGATCCGTTCCAGCGCGTGGGCCACCGAGCGGGCCGGGGGCAGCGCGAACAGCTTCGGGATGACCGACCACAGCTTGGCCAGCAGCACCGGCACCAGCGCGATCCCCACCGTGACGTGCAGGCCCTGGGTGAGCCGGTAGAGCCAGTGCGGGTCGGTCGGCCAGTCGAACAGGTAGAAGCCGAGCCAGCCCTTGTCGGGCGTCTTGTCGTTGACGGCCGACAGCTCCGGGTTGTACGCGGCGTAGGAGAGCAGCCCCGTGACGAACAGCAGCGTGATCCCGGCCAGCAGCACGGCGCCCAGGACCGCCGTCAGCCAGGGTCCGCGCAGCGGACTGCGCCAGAAGCGGGGGTCGGACGGCAGCGTGCCCCTGCCGGGAAGACGGCCCCCACCAGAGAGCCGCTCCTCCCCGGGGAGCCGCCCCTTCCCGGGGAGCCGGCCTTCCCAGGGGAGTCGGCGGGGACTGCGGCGGAGAGGGGTGCGTCGGTCGCCCATGGCGCGACCGTAAGCCGACGGGCGCCCGGACAGGGCGCTGCGACTCATGACGAAACGCTGACGTCCACCGCGTGCCGCCCCCTCGCGGCCCCACGCGGCCTAACGTGCGGAACGTGCCCCCACAAGCCACCCCCGAACCGCTCCCCGAACCGCTCCCCGGCGCCCTCGCGGAGCCACCCTCCGGGCCCGACGTCGCCGCGCGCCCGGCGTCCGCGCATCGGGACGCCGGGACCAGCATCGGAACCGGAACCAAGACCGGAACCGGAACCAGGACCGTGACCGGAACCAGGACCGTGAGCGGATCCACGACCGTGACCGGAACCAGGACCGGAATCGGCCCCGACCTGTGGGCCGTCGCGCTCGCCGTACTCCTGGTGGCTCTCGCCATCGGCGCCGGCTCGGCCCTCCAGCGCGAGCACGGCACGCTGCGCGTCGGCTGGCCCCCGTTCTTCGCCCGCTGGGATCCGCACCTGGGGCCGGGCAGCGCCGCCGCCGTGCTGCTCGCCGTGGCCGTCATCGCGTGGGGGCCGCCATTGGCGGCGCGGCTGCCCTGGCGGCGTCTGCTGCTGACTGCCTGGGCGACCGCGATGGCCTGGACGTGGTCGCTGGCGCTGATCGACGGCTGGCAGCGCGGCGCGGCCCAGCGGCTGACCACCCGGTACGAATACCTGCGCGAGATCGGCCGGTTCGACGACATCGGGGCCGCGCTGCGCGGCTTCACCGGCCACATCCTGCTCGGCTCCCCCGACCACTGGGTCCCGCACGTCGCCGGGCACCCGCCGGGCGCGATCCTCACCTTCGTCGGGCTCGACCGCGCCGGACTGGGCGGCGGCGCCTGGGCCGCCGCCTGGTGCGTGACCGTCGGCGCCTCGGCCGCCGTCGCCGTCCTGGTGACGGTGCGCGCCCTGACCGGCGAGGAACGGGCCCGCTCGGCCGCGCCGTTCGTGGTGGCGGCGCCCGCTGCCGTGTGGGTGGGGGTGTCGGCCGACGGGTACTTCACCGGCGTCGCCGCCTGGTCCCTCGCGCTGCTCGCCCTGGCCGCCACCCGGAAGAGCCGCGCGCCGCGTGCGACCGCGCTGGCGGCCGGACTGCTGTTCGGCCTCACCTGCTACCTCTCCTACGGCCTCACCCTGTGCGCGCTGCTCGCCGGGGCCGTCCTCGTCCTGGCCCGCACCGCCCGCCCGCTGCCGTACGCCCTGACGGGGGCCGCGCTGGTCGCCCTCGCCTTCACCCTGACGGGCTTCAACTGGTGGGAGGGCTACCGGCTGCTGACCGAGCGCTACTACCAGGGCGCCGCCGCGATCCGCCCGTACGGCTACTGGGTGTGGGCCAACCTGGCCTGCACGGCGATCGTCATCGGCCCCGCCACGGTCGCCGGCCTGCGCCGCACGCTGGCGGGCGTGCCCGGCGCGGTGGGCGGCCTGCGCCGGGGCGGGACCAGGATGCCCTCGCATCGGAACGGGCCCGGAGACGTGCACGGGACGCCCCCGGACGACGGCCCGGGCAGCACCCATCCGCTCGTACTCCTCGTCCTCGCCGCTCTTCTCGCACTCCTGGTGGCCGACCTGTCGGGAATGAGCAAGGCGGAGACGGAGCGGATCTGGCTGCCGCTCGCCCTCTGGACCCTGCCCGCCGCCGCGCTCCTGCCCCGACCGGGTGCCCGTGGGTGGCTGTGCGCGCAGACGGCGCTGGCCCTGGTCGTGAACCACCTGCTGCTCACCGGCTGGTGACGGGCCGTCACCCCGGCCGCCCCCCGGCGCCGTCCCCCGCGCCGCCTCACTCCTCGGCCTCACTCCTCGGCCTCACTCCTCGGCGGAGCGTGCCGCGCGGAAGCGGGAGCGGGCCTCGTCGAGGTCCACGATCGGCTCCGGGTATTCCAGTTCGGCGCGCGCCGCCTCGTCCAGTTGCCAGGGCCGGTGCACGGCCGCGCCGCCGATACCGGACAGTTCGGGCACCCAGCGGCGGACGTAATCCCCGTTCGGGTCGTATGTACGGGCCTGGGTGAGCGGGTTGAGCACCCGGTTGGGGCGGGTGTCGGTGCCGGTCCCGGCCGCCCACTGCCAGTTGAGCTGGTTGTTGGCCACATCCCCGTCCACCAGCAGTGCGAGAAAGTGCGCGGCGCCGGTACGCCAGTCCGCGTACAGGGTCTTGGTGAGGAACGAGGCGGCCAGCAGCCGCGCCCTGTTGTGCATCCAGCCCTCGTACTGGAGCTGCCGCATCGCCGCGTCGATCACGGGGTAGCCGGTGCGGCCCTCGCGCCACGCGGCGATCTCCCGTGCCGCCTCACCCCGTTCGCGACGCCAGCGGTCGCCGTGCGGACGGTAGTCGGCGTGCGCGGCGTCCGGCCGCGCGGCCAGCACTTGGCGGTGGAAGTCCCGCCAGGCGAGTTGCCGTACGAACGCCTCGGCACCGGGCCCGGCGCCTCCCCCGCCCCGACCGGCCTCCCCGACTTCACTGACTTCCCCGACCTTCCCGGACTCACCAGATGTGACGGATTTGCCGGGCTTGCCAGACTTCCCGGACCTGCCGAGGGCCTCGTGGGCGAGTTCGACGGGGGAGAGGGTGCCGAAGTGCAGATGCGGAGAGAGGCGCGAGGTGGCGTCGGCGCCCAAGTCGCCCTGGCCACCGCCCCGCCGGGAGCCTCCGGCGCCCGAGTTCCCGTCACCGCTGCCGCCGTAGGCGCGCAGCGCCCCCGCGCGGCGCCACGCCGCCCAGCGCTCCCGGCCCGCCCGCTCGCCGCCCGCCGCGAGCCCGGGCGAGACCCCCTCCACGCGGTCCCCGCGCGGCAGTTCGAGCGAACCGGCCCCCTCCGGCACCCGCACGGCGCGCGGAGCGCCCAGGGGCGTACGCCACTCGGCCGCGCGCCAGCGGCGGTAGTACGGCGTGAAGACGGCGAAGTGGTCGCGTCCACCGCTGGGCACCTCGGCGCCGGGTGCCAGTACGCAGGTCACCGCGTCGTGCACCCGCAGCGCGCAGCCCGCCTCCGCCAGCGCGGCACGCAGCCGCTCCTCGCGGCGCTGGGCGTAGCCGCTGACATCGGCCGCCACATGCGCCTCGCGTGCCCCGCATTCGCGCGCGGCTCGCGCGGTCTCCCGCGCCACGTCCCCGGCGCGCAGCACGAGCCGCCCGCCCCGCTCCCGCAGCCCCTCGTCGAGCGCGGCGAGGCAGTCCGCGAGAAAGGCCCGGCGGTTGGGTACGGCGAACCCCGCCGCCGCCACCGCCTCGTCCAGCACGAACAGCGGCACCACCTCGTCGGCCCCGGCCAGCGCGGCGCGCAGTACGGGGTTGTCGCGGAGGCGGAGGTCGGCGGTGAACAGCGCGATCGAGACACTCACGCGAGCGGTAACGCGCCCGGCGCCCGCCCGTCACGCACGACGGGCATTCGGGCCCCCTGGCGCCGCGCGGATGCCCCCGGAACGGCGTGGTCCCTCTGCCCGAGCCCGCTGTCCAGGCCCGCCGCCCGGTCCCGCCACCGCGACCCGCCGCCCGGTCCCGCTGCCTGAACCCGCCACCGGGCTCGCCGCCCGGTCCCGCCACCGAGCCCCGCAGAACGTCCACATCGACCTCGCCGAGCGAACCACCACCGCCACCACCACCGCCGCTCCGACATGGCGCACGGCCGCCGAAGGCGGCGCCCCCACCGGGCCGCCCACCCACCGGCGGGGCGGCGCCCTCACCAGGTCGGCCGGGCCGATACCCCCCGGTCCACGACGAGGTTGTGGCCGTTGATGCCGGCGGCCAGGGGCGAGGCCAGGAAGACGCAGGCGTCGGCCACCTCTTCCGCGCGGACCAGGCGCCCGCCGGGGGCCGCCGCCTGCCAGCGGCGTACGCCCTCGGGCCACTGCGCGGCCAGGCCCGGGCGCTCGACGAGGCCGGGCGAGACGGCGTTCACGCGCACGCCGCGCGGGCCGTATTCGAGTGCGGCGGCGCGGGCGTGGGCGATGACCGCGGCCTTGGACGCGGAGTAGTGCGCGTGCCCCGGCGCCGGGTTCGCCGCCTCGATGGAGGCGAGGTGGGTGACGCTGCCGCCCCCGGACTCCACGAGCAGCGGGACCGCCGCCTGCGTGCAGGCGAAGACGCTGGTGAGGTTGGTGTCCACCACCGCCCGCCACTCGCCCTCCGTCATGCCGGGCAGCGGCTGGACGGGCTGCGCCGCCGCGTTGTTGACGAGCGCGCCGAGGCCGCCGCCACACCAGGCGGCGGCCTCGTCCACCACCGCGCGGCAGCCCTCCTCGGTGGACAGGTCCCCGCGCACCGCGTGCGCGCTGCCGCCCTCGCGTTCGATGAGCGTCACGGTCCCGGCCGCGCCCGCCGCGTCGCCGCGGTAGTGGACGACGACGGGAGCGCCCGCGGCGGCGAACCGGAGCGCGATACCGCGTCCGATACCGCCGGACGCGCCGGTGACCAGCACGGCCCCGGATGGCACGAGCCTCACGGGCGCCCCAACTCCCCGATCTCGCGGGCGGCTTGAGGGTAGGCGCGGGCGAGGGCGGCCGGGTCGCCGTGCTCGTACCCCTCGTCCGTGTACCCGGGCGCCATCGTGCAGCCGAACAGAGTCCAGGACCCGCCCTCGGCGACCCGCGCCCCCATCCACGTCCCGGCCGGCACGGTGAGCTGCACCTGGTGCCCGGCGCCCAGCACGTCGGGGCCCAGTACAGGGGTGCGGGCGCTGCCGTCGGGGGCGAGCAGCAGCAGGGTGAGGGGGTCGCCGAGGTAGTGGTGCCAGATCTCGTCGGCGGGCAGCCGGTGGAGGCGGCTGCGGTCGCCGGGTGCGGAGGTCAGCAGGGCCACGATCGAGGTGCCCTCGGGGCGCCCGTCGCCCCGGTCGGGGCCCGCCCACAGCTGCCGGAACCGGCCGCCCTCGCGGGGCAGTGGCGTCAGCCCGAAGTGTTCGATCAGCGCCTGCGGAGTCGTACGCGCATCGTGCGGCATCCTCCAGCCCTGCCCCACCCGCCCGCACCGCATGCCCGATCCCGCCCATATGTACGGTTCCGCGGCCCCGCGCCCGAGCGCGCGTGCACACCACGATCCCCGTGAACACCATGGCCACCGTGAACGCCGTGACCACAACGACCACAACGACCAATACTTTTCTTGCGGCACGAGGGCAGACACCGCCCCGGGGCTGGGGGAACATGTGGCCACTTCCGGCCCCCGTCCCCTCGGTTTCCGGCCACTCTCCCCCTGAAAGGCGGTGTCACGCGTGCGCACACGCGCCCTTTTGTCCCCGCTTGCCGCCGCGGTGGTCGTGCTGCTCGTACCACCGCTGATCACTTCCGGCAGCGGTGCCGACACCGGCACGAACATCCCCGGCCTGCGTCTGATGGTCCCCAACACCCCCGGCGGCGGCTACGACATCACTGCCCGTACGGCCGCGAAGAACGCGGAGGACGCCGGGCTCAACCACAACATCGAGGTCTTCAACCTCCCCGGCGCGGGCGGCACCGTGGGCCTGAGCCGGCTCGTCAACGAGCGCGGCAACGGCAAGCTCGCGATGTCGATGGGCCTCGGCGTCGTGGGCGCCGTCCACACCAACCACGCCCCCTCCTCCCTCGCCGACGCGACGCCGCTCGCCCGCATGGTGGAGGAGCCGGACATCGTCGTCGTCGCGAAGGACTCGAAGTACAAGACCTTCGAGCAGCTGCTCGCCGACTGGAAGAAGAACCCGCGCGCCCTCCCGGTCGGCGGCGGCTCCTCCGCCGGCGGGCCCGACCACCTGGCGCCGATGCTCATGGCCCGCGAGGCGGGTATCGAGTCCAAGTCGGTCAACTACGTGCCTTTCGACGGCGGCGGCGAGCTCCTCGCCTCCGTGCTCGGCGGCAAGGTCAAGTTCGGGGTCTCCGGCATCGGCGAGTACCGCGACCAGATCGAGTCCGGCGAGCTGCGGCTGCTCGCCGTCACGGGCAAGCAGCGCGTCAAAGGCTTCGACGCGCCCACCCTCAAGGAGTCGGGGCTGGATGTGGAGTTCACCAACTGGCGCGGCATGATGGCGCCGCCCGGCCTGTCCGGCACCCAGCGGGACAAGCTCATCAACTTCCTGCGGGAGCTGCGCCGCTCGAAGGAGTGGAAGAAGTCGCTGCGCGTCAACGGCTGGGACGACGCCTGGCTCCCCGGTGAGAAGTACGGCCGCTTCCTGCGCGGCGAGGACCGGCGCGTGGACACCGTCTTGAAGGAGCTGGGCCAGTGAGCACTTCCGACCCGGACCGCCAGGACCCCACGGCCGCGTCCACCCCCGCCCCGCCCCCCTCTCCGTCCCCGTCCCCCTCCACGTCCCCGCCCTCTCCCTCCCCCGCTCCCGCCTCCCTCGCCGACCGGCTCAAAGGGCGGTCCGAACTCGGCGTCTGCGCCCTCCTGTTGTGCGTCGGCGCACTGGTGCTCGGCGACGCGCTCACCATGGACACCGTGGCCTCGGTACGCGGGCCGGTCGGACCCCGTACGGTGCCCCTGATCGTCGGCTGCGCGCTGCTGCTCGTCTCCGTGCTGCTCGCCGTGGACGTACTGCGCGGCGGGCGCGGGGAGGCCGAGGCGGGGGAGGACGTCGATACGTCCGAGCCCGGCGACTGGCGTACGGTCGCCCTCCTCGCGGGCGTCTTCCTCGCCTTCGCCGCTCTCATCGAACCGCTCGGCTTCCCCCTGTCGGGTGCGCTGCTCTTCTGGGGCTCGGCCTTCGCGCTGGGCAGCCGCACCCACGCCTTCACCCGGGACCCGCTGATCGCGGCCGGGCTCTCGCTGTTCACCTACGCCGTCTTCCACCTGCTGCTCGGCGTTCCCCTGCCGGGCGGCCCGCTGATGGGAGTGCTCTGACCCATGGACTCCCTCAACTCCCTGCTGGACGGCTTCGGTACGGCGCTGACCCCGCTCAACCTGCTGTGGGCCGCCACCGGTGTGCTGCTGGGCACCGCCATCGGCGTACTGCCGGGCATCGGCCCCGCGATGGCCGTCGCGCTGCTGCTGCCCGTCACCTACGGGCTCGACCCGACCGCCGCCTTCATCATGTTCGCCGGGATCTACTACGGCGGGATGTTCGGCGGCTCCACGACCTCGATCCTGCTCAACACCCCCGGTGAGAGCGCGGCGGTGATCGCCGCCATCGAGGGCAACCCGATGGCCAAGGCGGGGCGCGGTTCGCAGGCGCTCGCCGCCGCTGCCATCGGCCACTTCGCGGGCGGCATGATCGGCACCATCCTGCTGGTCGTCCTCGCGCCGACCGTGGCGGACCTGGCCGTGGACATCGGCGCCCCCGACTACTTCGCGATCATGGTGCTGGCCTTCATCGCCATCACCTCGGTACTGGGCTCCTCCCGCATCCGCGGCTTCGCCTCGCTGCTGATCGGCCTCACCATCGGCCTGGTCGGCCTGGACCAGATGACGGGCCAGCAGCGGCTGACGTTCGGCAGCCTCCAGCTCTCCGACGGCATCGACGTGGTGATCGTCGCCGTCGGCCTCTTCGCGATCGGGGAGGCGCTGTGGGTGGCGGCCCATCTGCGGCGCGGCGCCAGCCAGGCGATCCCGGTCGGCCGCCCCTGGCTGGGCCGCGGTGAGCTGCGCCGCACCTGGAAGCCGTGGCTGCGCGGCCCGTTGATCGGCTTCCCGTTCGGCGCGATCCCGGCGGGCGGCGCGGAGATCCCCACGTTCCTCTCCTACATCACCGAAAAGCGCCTCTCCCGGCACAAGAAGGAGTTCGGCAAGGGCGCCATCGAGGGCGTGGCGGGCCCCGAGTCGGCCGCCTCGGCCTCGGCGGCCGGGACGCTGGTCTCGATGCTGACCCTGGGCCTGCCCACCACGGCGGTGGCCGCGGTGATGCTGGCGGCCTTCCAGCAGTACGGCATCCAGCCGGGCCCGCTGCTGTTCGAGCGGGAGCCGGAGCTGGTGTGGGGGCTGATCGCCTCGCTGTTCGTCGGCATGGTGATGCTCCTGCTGCTCAACCTGCCGCTGGCCCCGGTCTGGTCGAAGCTGCTGCGGGTGCCGCGCCCGTACCTGTACGCCGGGATCCTCTTCTTCGCCGCCGTCGGCGCCTACGCGGTGGGCGGCGAGGCGATCGACCTTGTGATCCTTCTCATCATCGGGCTCATCGGTTTGATGATGCGGCGCTTCGGGCTTCCGGTGCTCCCCGCGATCATCGGCGTCATCCTCGGCCCGGGAGCGGAGCAACAGCTGCGCAGGGCGCTCCAGATCAGTGACGGCAACCTGACCGGGCTGGTCAACACCCCGTTCTCGGTGGTCGTTTACTCGGTCGTCGCGCTGGTGCTGGTGTGGCCGCTGCTCAAGCGGGCGGCCCTGCGCGGGCGCGCCGCGAAGGGCTGAGGGTCCCCTTCCCCTCGCCCGCACATTTCCCGCATACCCTCCCGAACCACGCGTCCCGCTCCGCCCCTGTCGGAGCGGGACGCGGCCTTGTGCGCGGACACCTGACCCAGCCGCTCGAACGAATCTCGAACAAGCCCTTGAACTCGTTTGGTAAACTAACTATTAACGCTTTTTTGACGATCTCTTGACTGACCGAGAGACCGGACGCCCAGGAGGAGCCATCCACTTGTCGCCGCCCGGCCACACCGGCCACCGCTCGCCTTCCGTACTGCACATATCCACACCACCGCCCCTGGCCCCACCGAGGTCCGCGCCCCGCCCGGCCCCCGCCCGCGCCGTCACCGCCCTGGGGAGGGCGTGAGCATGGGACACGCGGACACCCTGCTCGCCATGGGCGGCGCCTTCGTCGCCGCCGCCGTCCTCGCCCGCCTCGGCAACCGCATCGGACTGCCGACGATCCCGCTGTTCATCCTGGCCGGCATCCTCCTCGGCCCGAACACCCCCGGCTTCGTCCTCCTGCACGACCCGCACGACCTGGAGATGCTCTCCGCGCTCGGCCTCGTCCTGCTGCTCTTCTACCTCGGCCTCGAGTTCCACATGGACGACCTCAAGTCCGGCGGCAAGAAGATGGCGCTGGCCGGCGGGGTCTACCTCGCGCTCAACGTCGGCGCGGGCCTCGCCTTCGGCTTCGCCGTCGGCTGGGGCACCTCGGAGGCGCTCGTCCTGGCCGGAGTCCTGGGCATCTCGTCCTCCGCGATCGTCACCAAGACGCTGGTCGATCTGGGCCGCATCGGCAATCCAGAGACCAAGCCCATCCTCGGCATCATCGTCGTCGAGGACGTCTTCCTCGCCCTCTACCTGGCCGCACTCCAGCCGGTGCTCGCGGGCGCCGACAGCATGGGCTCGGCCATGGTCCAGATCGGCAAGGCGTTCGGCTTCCTGCTGGTCCTCGCCCTGGCGGCCCGCTTCGGCACGAAGGTGATCGGCAAGCTGTTCGCCACCAAGGACAACGAGCTGCTGGTCATCTCCTTCCTCGGCGCGGCCGTGCTGGTCGCGGGCATCGCGGAGGAGTTCGGCGTCGCCGACGCGATCGGGGCCTTCATGGTGGGCCTCATCCTCGGCAACACCACCTCGGGCGAGCGCATCCGCGAACTCGTCCACCCCCTGCGGGACGCCTTCGGCGCGATCTTCTTCTTCGGCTTCGGCCTGTCCATCGACCCCGGTGACCTGCCGAAGGTGCTGGTCCCCGTGCTGATCGCCGTCGCGCTCACCATCGTCATGAACGTGGTGGCCGGGCTCGGCGCGGCCAAGATCTACGGCTTCGGCGCCCAGCCCGCGGCGAACGTGGCGACGACGCTGCTCGCACGGGGCGAGTTCGCACTGATCCTCGCGACGATGGCCTCGGTGGCGGGCCTGGACGACCGCCTCTCCCCCTTCATCGCGGGCTACGTCCTGATCCTGGCCGTGGTCGCCCCGCTGGCCGCGGGCCGCTCGTCCTGGCTCGCCAGGCTGCTCCCCCAGAAGGAAGAGCCGTCCCCGGCCCCGAGCCCGACCCCTGTGTCCTGACCGCCCCGGGGCCCTGACCCGCCGGGGCTGCCGTGCGGCTGCGGGTTAGCCGTGCGGCCGCGGACTGCCGTGCGCCTGGGCTGCCATGCGGCTGCTGGTCACGGGTGGGACGGCAGCGCGGTGACGGATGCGATTGCGATCGGGGTGCGGTTGCGATCGCGGTCCCCCGCCGCGAGAACCGGGCTCCACGCCGAGCACGCGTTCGCGGCGCCAGGGGGACGGCTCACCGCCTCCCCGTCTCGCAGGACACCGCTCAGTCGAGGCAGAACTCGTTGCCCTCGATGTCCCGCATGCCGATGCAGGACTCGTTCTCCTCGTCGGCGAGCAGCACCCGCTCGCACACCGCACCGAGGGCGATCAGCCGGTCACGTTCGGCCTTGAGCGCGGCCAGTCGCTCCTCGCCCACGAGCCCGGTGCCGACCCGTACATCGAGATGCACCCGGTTCTTGGCGACCTTGCCCTCGGGAACGCGCTGAAAGTACAGCCGCGGGCCCGCACCGGAGGGATCGACGCAGGCAAACGAGGCACCCTGCCGCTCAGCGGGCAGCGAGCGGTCGAATTCGTCCCACGAGGCGAACCCCTCCGGCGGCGGCGGTACGACGTACCCCAGCACCTCGCACCAAAAACGAGCGACCCGCTCGGGTTCCGCGCAGTCGAAGGTGATCTGGACCTGCTTGACCGATGACATCGGCGCACCATAGCAGGGGGCTTCCGCCGCTCATCCCCCCGCAGAAGTCCACGGGTTGGCCGAAGGCCGGCCGACCCGTGCGAGCCGATGCCGTGCCGTGCCGTACGTGACACGTGAGGCCAGGCCGTCCGCCTCGTCGCGGCGGCCACCCGGGCTGGGCGGCCACGCCCGTTCACGTCGTCGCGACGCGAAAGGGAGGCGGCGGCGGAGGCAGGCTCGCCCGCCTGCTCAGCGGCGGGCGTGGCGGCCTCGGCCGCCTCCGCCGGAGCGGTTCTGGGGATGCTGGGGTGCCTCGGGCGGCAGCGCTCCGGGGCCGGGGGCGCCGGGCGGGCGCGGCCCATAGCTCTCGGGCCCCGAGACGCCGGGCCCGTACGGGTCCGTCGGCGCCACACCGGCCTCGGGGGCGGCGGACGCCGGGTACACCGGAGGCGCTGAGGAGTAGGACGCCGGACCGGGGCCGTCGCCGCGGTACTCGCCGCCGTTCCCACCGTCCTCGCCCTTCCCGCCGCTCTCGCCGCCGGAAGACCCCTTCCGGCGGGCCCGCAGGTACTCGATCACGATCGGGACGACCGACAGCAGCACGATCCCGACCAGGATCGCCTCGATGTTCTTGTTGACGAACTCGACCTGCCCGAGCGCGGCACCCAGCAGCGTGACCCCCGCACCCCACAGCGTGCCGCCGATGATGTTGAAGATGACGAAGGAGCGGTACCGCATCCCGCTGACGCCCGCGATGATCGGCGTGAACGTCCGGACGATCGGTACGAAGCGCGCCAGCACCAGCGACTTGGGGCCGTGCTTCTCGAAGAACTCGTGCGCCTTCTCGACGTTCTCCTGCTTGAACAGCTTCGAGTCGGGCCGCCGGAAGAGCGCGGGCCCCACCTTCTTGCCGAACAGGTATCCCACCTGGTCGCCGAGGACCGCGGCGAGCACGATCAGCAGGACCATCAGCCACAGCGGCAGGTGCAGGTACTGATCGGTGACGATCAGCAGCCCCGTCGTGAACAGCAGCGAGTCTCCGGGCAGGAAGAACCCGATCAGCAGGCCCGACTCCGCGAAGACGATCGCCAGAATCCCGATCGGACCGAAGGTCTGGATCAGGAAATCCGGATCCAGCCAGCTGGGTCCAAGTGCGAGTTGGGTCACGGAAGCTCCTGATCAGGGGCGCGGGGGGAGTGCGAGACGCGCCGACGGTCACCGAAGGGCTGAATCGGACGCTACACGCTACCAACGCGGCCCTTTCTCCCACCGTTCCCGAGTGAGAGGCCATAAGAGCACAACCACACAAGCAGGAGACCCCATCCTCGGCGTCTTGGCAATCCGCGGAACAGGTGTTCCCGGACCGGCCGCCGACCCGCTGGCTTCCCTCCCGTCCGCCCTACTCCGCCCCGTCCGTCCGGCCCGCCCACTCGCCCTACCGGGGGCCGGGGCCGGGCCGGGGCTGGGGGCGCACACCGCACACCCGCCACACAGCGCACACCGGTCACACAGCGGACAGCGAACCGCGCCCGCGGACCGAAGACTGGATACCGAACAGCGCCACCTCCGTCGTATGCCGCACGCACCGGAAGGATCACGCCTGTGCACGTACCACTTCGCACGCTCCGTTCCAGATCCGTCGCCGCGCTCGCCGCGACCGCGCTCGCCGCCCCGCTCCTGCTCGCCTCCACCGCGACCGCGGGCGAGAGCGGGCACTCCGGACCCCGCCCCGGCAAAGGCACCGGCAAAGAGGGCGACAAGCTCGCCCGGCACCTGGTCGAGCACACCAGCGGCAAGAACGCGCTCACCCACCTGACCGCCCTGCACAAGATCGCCGAGGCGAGCGGCGGCAACCGGTCGGCCGGCTCGCAGGGCCACGAGCGCTCGGCCGAGTACGCCGCCCGGCTCCTGAAGAAGGCGGGCTACAGCGTCTCGTACGAGACGTTCGAGTTCACCTTCCGCAAGACCCTCGCGGAGAAGCTGAGCGTGCTCACGCCCGAACAGCGCGACATCCCGCTCACCCTCATGACGTACACCAAGAGCACTCCGGAGGGCGGCCTCAAGGCGCCCCTCGTCGCGGCGCCCGCCGACGCGGACGGCTCCAGCGGCTGCGAGGCGGCGGACTACGCGGGCGGCGACTACCGGGGCAAGATCGCGCTGATCGAGCGCGGCGCCTGCTCGTTCACCCAGAAGCAGGCCGCCGCCGCCGACGCGGGCGCGGCCGGCGCGGTGATCTACAACAACGTGGCGGGCGCGCTCAACGGGACCCTCGGCGCCCCCGAGGCCGCCCGCATCCCGACCGGCGGAATCAGCCAGGCGGACGGCAAGGCCCTCGCCGAGCTGGCCGCGAAGGGCGGCGCCACGGTCAATCTGGAGGTGCGGGAGTTCCAGGAGCAGCGCACGACTCCGAACGTCATCGCCGAGACCAAGGGCGGCGACCCGGACAACGTCGTGATGCTCGGCGCCCACCTGGACTCCGTGCCCGAGGGCCCCGGCATCAACGACAACGGCTCGGGTTCGGCCGGAATCCTGGAGGCCGCCCTCCAGTTCGCCAAGGCCGGCCACCAGGGCACGCGCTCCCACCAGGCCCACCGCGCCCGCCCCGTGAACAAGGTGCGCTTCGCGCTGTGGAGCGCCGAGGAGCTGGGCCTGCTCGGCGCCGAGGACTACGTCGGCCGCCTCCCGGCAGCCGAGCGCAAGAAGATCGCGCTCTACCTGAACTTCGACATGATCGCCAGCCCCAACTACGGAGCCTTCGTCTACGACGGTGACGACTCCGACGGCACCGGCTCGGGCCCGGGCCCCGAGGGCTCGGCGAAGCTGGAGAAGGACCTGGCCGCGTTCTTGAAGACCCGTGGCCTCACCACCCGCGGCACGGACTTCGACGGCCGCTCCGACTACGGCCCGTTCATCGCGGCGGGCATCCCCTCGGGCGGCACGTTCACCGGCGCCGAGGGCATCAAGACCGCCGAGCAGCAGAAGCTGTGGGGCGGTAGGGCGGGCGCCGCCTACGACGGCTGCTACCACCAGTCCTGCGACGGCATGAAGAACATCGACCGCCGGGCCTTCGACGCCCATGTGAAGGCCATCGCCAACGCCGTGGGCCACTACGCGTGGGACACCACGGGCCTGCCCGCCACCGCGCCGAAGCCACCCGCCTCCCGCCCGAAGTCGCACGCCGACGCACCAGGGGCGGCGACCGCTTCGGACGCGTACAACAGTTCGAGCCTGAACGCCGGTTCCGGCCCGTACAAGGGCCGGTGGCTGGTCCGCTGACCCGCACACCCGCCCCCGCCCTTCCCGTTCCTCCCGCCCGCCGGGTGGGAGGAACGGGAAGGGCGAACGGGGCGGAACGGACCGGTCCGGACCGGCGGTCACCAGAAGCCCACCCATCATCCACACCCTGTGGAAAACTTTCACGACTCGGATACCCCCTCGCCGGGCCACCCGGGAACATCCGACGGCCACCCGGCTTCCGCTGGGCTTCCACCCGGTTTCCGCACCGGGAGCGGCCCAGCCCCCATCCGCCCCGTCCGTCCCCCGCACCCCGCAGCCCTTCGCAGCCTGCCCCCGTTAATCGGCAATAGTCGGGATTGCACCATCGTCACAAGGCTGCGCCCGGTACCTGTGGCCCGGTAGGCTTTCCGTGTGATCTTCAAGCGAATCGGAAACGGGCGGCCGTACCCCGACCACGGCCGGGAAAGCACCCGCCAGTGGGCGGATGTCGCCCCACGCCCGGTGCGTCTTGACCAGCTCGTCACCACGAAGGGCCAGCTCGACCTGGAGACCCTTCTGGCGGAGGACTCGACCTTCTACGGCGACCTGTTCGCCCACGTCGTGAAGTGGCAGGGCGACCTCTATCTGGAAGACGGCCTGCACCGCGCCGTCCGCGCGGCGCTCCAACAGCGCCAGGTACTGCACGCACGCGTCCTGGAGCTGGACTGATTCGCTGATTCGTACGCCGTTGACCCGATCGGGTAGGCATACCGACGAGCCATTGATCATCTAGTAGGCAGTGCAGTTCATGCGCATTACGCTGCGCACATGAGCATGCTCACTCCCCCCGGCATGGGCGGCAAATACCGCATCAAGGGTGACCGCTACCCGCGTATGCGCCGGTCACGGGGGCGCGGGAAGATCATCTTCGCGTCCGTGGCCTCCGTGATGGCCGTCGCGGTGATCGGGTGGGGCACTCTCCAGCTCATCGACATCTTCTCCGGCGGCCCGGACGCGACCCGCGCCTCGGGCCCCGGCGCCGCGGACTGCCCGACCCCCGCCGCCTCCCGCGACGCAGCCGCGGCCGAGGGCGAGCGCGAGCGCGAGGGCGGCAGGAACGACAAGCACAGCAAGGAGCACAAGGACGACGGCCGGGGAGGCGGGAGCGAGGCCGACGGGAGCGCCCGGGGCGGCAAGGGCGGGAAGAACGGCAGCTCACCCCCGGAGGACAAGCTCCCGGCGCCCCGCACCATCACCGTCAACGTCCTCAACGCCACCTCACGCGCCGGACTCGCCCAGTCCACCGCGGACGCCCTGGAAAAGCGCGGCTTCACGATCGGCAAGGTGGGCAACGCGCCGGAGGACCTGGACAAGAAGGTCAAGAAGGCGGGCGTGCTCGTCGGCGCCCCCGGCCCCGCCACCTCGGCCCGGATGAAGGTCCTGGGCACTCAACTCGACGGCACCGGCACCAAGTACACGGAGCGCGACGGCAAGGACGTCGATCTCGTCCTCGGGGACGGCTTCACGAAGCTGACGAAGAAGAAGGCCGCCCTGTCCGCACTGGCGAAGCTCAACAAGCCGCAGCCGTCACCCTCGGCGAGCGGGAAGTGCTGACCCCGCCCGGCCGAGCCTGATTTCGCACCCCGGGCCGACACGCGGGGGCCGTCCCCGCGGCACCCGCCGGGGCTGCCGCCACTACCGCCGCTCGGGCTTCCCGAGGAGCTCCGCGACAAGGCCGCGGACGTACGCCTCGTCCGTACCGGGGATCGAGAAGACCACCCGGAAGTAGAGCGGCGCGACGATCCGGTCCAGCACCTGCTCCAGGGACGGGGGCATCTCGCCGCGCTCCCGCGATGCGTCGAGGACGGGGGCGAAGCGGTCGCTGACCCTGCGCAGACACTCACGCAGTCCGGTGTGCCGCTCGTCGATATCGGGGGCGATCTCGGCGCGGAAGAACGCGATGCCGCCGGGCCGGGAGAGCTCCGTCAAGGTCCAGGCCGCCTGGTTCTCCAGGTCGGTGCGCAGGTCGCCGACGGGCGGGGGCGCGCCGGCGTCGCCGTGCCGCTCGGCGACATCGACCAGGAGCGCGGCGAGTGTGCCCCACCGCCGGTAGAGGGTGCTGGGATTGACCCTCGCGCGCTGGGCCACGGCGGAGAGGGACACCTGGTCGGCGCCGCGCTCGGCCACCAGCGCGGTCACAGCGCCGTGTACGGCGTCCCGGACGCGGGTGCTGCGGCCACCGGGCCGTTTCGTCGATGCGTCAGCGTTCACCCCGCCATCTTAAAGCAGAAGTTTGCGCTTTAGGGATCGATGTGCCTACAGTCGCACTAAAGCAGAAGTTGCCGCTTTAGTGGCCGACCGAAGGGAACACCATGTCCACCAACGAAGCCGCCCTCGCCCTCGGGCGCACGTTCCACCAGGCCCTCATCTCGGGCGCCTGGGACGGCATCCGGGCCCTGCTGCACGACGACGCCACCTGGACCCTGCCCGGCGACAACACCATCTCCGGCACGGCCGAGGGCGGCGACGCCGTGGTGGAGCGCGCTCAGCAGATCGCCTCGTACGGCCTCGACTTCGAGCTGCTGCACCTCTTGGTCAGCAGCGAGAACATGGCGCTCTCCCTGCACAACACCGCGCGCCGGGGAGACGTCGTCCTGGACGAATACCTGGCCACGGTCTGCCGTCTGCGCGACGGAAAGATCGCGAGTATCGAGACCTATCTCTCCGACGTGCCCGGGATGAACGCCTTCTTCGTCTGACTCGCCTGACGCTCCCCAGCTTGAGTTCCGGCCTCCGGCCCGCTCCCCCGTAGGAGGCAAGCGGTCGAGCGGTCGAGCGGCCAACCGTGGTCAAGCGATCAAGTGGTCAAGTGGTCAATGCGGCCCGACGGCCGCAGCTCAGCTGACCGTCCCGTACATCCGGTCCCCGGCGTCGCCCAGACCCGGGACGATGAAGCCCTGCTCGTTGAGGCGCTCGTCCACCGAGGCCGTCACCACCGTCACGGGCGTTCCGGCCAGCTCCCGTTCCATGACCTCGACGCCCTCGGGGGCCGCCAGCAGGCACAGTGCGGTCACATCGTCGGCGCCGCGCCGGATCAGCTCCCTGATGGCGGCGACGAGCGTGCCGCCCGTGGCGAGCATCGGGTCGAGGACGTAGACCTGGCGGCCGGAGAGATCGTCCGGCATCCGGTTCGCGTACGTCGAAGCCTGAAGGGTCTCCTCGTCGCGGATCATGCCGAGGAAGCCGACCTCCGCCGTCGGCAGCAGCCGGACCATGCCCTCCAGCATCCCCAGCCCCGCCCGGATGATCGGCACCACCAGGGGGCGCGGGTGGGAGAGCCGTACGCCGGTCGTCTCCGTCACGGGCGTGGAGATCCCGACCTCCTCGACGCGCACGTCCCGCGTCGCCTCGTACGCGAGGAGCGTCACCAGTTCGTCCGCGAGACGGCGGAAGGTGGGCGAGTCGGTGCGCGCATCGCGCAGTGTGGTGAGTTTGTGCGCCACCAACGGGTGGTCGACGACGTGGGTCCGCATGCTTCGACAGTATCCGAGGCCCGGCGCGCCGGGCCTCGGCGGGCAGCACTGGCGTACGCCGGGCGGACGGGGGAAGGTGACAGTCACGCCGGAGGTCACCGCCGGAGGTCACGCCTATGCCAGAGCCACAAGAGCCCAGAAGGGCCCGGGAGTCGGCCGAACAGCCCGCCCAGGACTCCAGGCGGCCCGTGCCTGACGCGGAGCGGCTGCGCCGCAGAGCGCGCTTTCTCCGAGAGCTGAACGAGGCCAGGGCACTGCGCGAACGTGTCCAGCCGCGCCGCTCCCGCGCGGCCCGTATGCGGCAGCAGGCGCTCCGCATGCGAACTTTCCGTTGGTGAGCGTCGAAGCTCTCAAGAGAGTTCGGCTGAGAACCCTCATGCGAGGTTCCACTGAGAAGCAGTGCGTCGCGAGTGGTCACCGTGCGTCGCCAAGGAGGCGCTTCCGGGTCCGGATCGGGCAAACAGCGAGACGACGCACTGTCGAAGACCCTTCGCACGGCGCGGGTTTCTGCCACGATTCCGATGGGGCGGGGGCACGGTCCTCGTCAGCACTCGGGCACATCTTGAATCAGTGGGAGAGTCACGGTGTATTTCGCCGCGCTGCTCGCGCGCACCGAAGACGGGTGGGAAGCGAGCGACACAGAGCTGGACGATGTGGAGACCCTGGCGGACCTGGCCGATCTGGCCCGGGAGGCCACAACAGACGACGAGACCGTGCTGGTCTGCATCGAGCAGGAGGGCGAATGGTTCGGCGTCGTCCGCGTGGACGGGGAGGAGGATCCCCGCGTCTACGTCTCGGACGCCGCCGCTGCGATGCGCAGCTCGTACGGCGAGATACTGCTCTCCGACGAGTTGCTGGGCCGCGAACCCGAAGACCCGGCGGCACTGGACCAACTCGTGGACCTGGACGGCACGGAGGACGGCGAACCGGAGAACGACGAAGGTGACGACGATGACGGCGACCGGGCGGCGGTCACGGCGGACGAGGACGCGGACACCGCGCCGGCCGGGCCACTGGGCGACGCCGGGATCCTCTCCGACCTCGGAATGTCGGACAAGGCACTCCGCTCGCTGACCCCCCAGGACGCGCTCAGCGAGGTCGCCGACGCGCTGGGCTGCACCGACGTACTGGAGGCGGTCCGCTGAGGCCACCCCAACCGCCACCTCCGGCATCACCGCCACCTCCGCCGTCCCCCGGGCCGTCTTCAGGTCCGGGTCCGGGGCTCGGCGGCTCATGAGACGTTCGCGCCTGGCCCCGGCCCCCGAAGCCGCCCCCAGGCGCGACACTGTCCCCATGCCTCCCGAGAAGAACGACGAACACGTCGGGCCCGACGAGCATGGCGGGCCCGACGGGCACGTGGAGCATGGCGGGCCCGACGGGCACGTGGAGCATGGCGGGCCCGACGGGCACGTGGAGCATGGCGGGCCCGACGGGCAAGGCGTTGTGCGAGACGGCGGCCAAGACGCCCTGCGTGACGGCGAACGAGGCGAAGGAGCGGACGACGCGCCGGACGAGAGAGAGGCTGACGTGCCCGACCCCGTCCGCGCCCCCTGGCACGAGCCCATGCGGCTGGCGCTCGCGGAGGCCGCGCGGGCTCCGGAGACGGGGGATGTCCCGGTCGGCGCCGTCGTCCTCGGACCCGACGGCACGGTGCTCGGCCGCGGCCACAACGCCCGTGAGGCGGACGGCGATCCGACCGCGCACGCCGAACTGATCGCGCTGCGCGCCGCAGCGCACACACAGGGCGGCCAGGACTGGCGCCTCACGGACTGCACCCTGGTCGTCACGCTGGAACCCTGCACGATGTGCGCGGGCGCCGCCGTCCTCTCCCGGGTCGCCCGCGTCGTCTACGGCGCCCCCGACCCCAAGGCAGGCGCCGCCGGCTCCCTCTGGGACGCCCTCCGCGACCGCCGCCTCAACCACCGCCCCGAGGTCCTCAACGGCGTCCTCGCCCCCGAGTGCGCCGCCCTCCTCACCCACTTCTTCCGCACCCCGGATACCGATTTCGGCCCAGCGCCCGGAGTGGGCTAGAGTTCCTCTCGGTAGCGTGTCCGAGCGGCCGAAGGAGCTCGCCTCGAAAGCGAGTGAGGGGGCAACTCCTCCGTGGGTTCAAATCCCACCGCTACCGCTGTGAGCATGATTGATGTAGGGCCGGACCCCGCGGGGGTCCGGCCCTTTCGTCGTGGGGCGTCGAAGCGGATGTCAGGGCGGCCCACCTGGCCCGGCTCGAACGGGCCGGCCCCTCCACAACGGGCCGGTGCCGCGGATCTACGGCTTCCGGCCGACGCAGGCGGACGAGCGCAGGGCAGACCTCACCTCGCCGTCACCTGTCCCACCCCACCAGGTCTGAGCTGCTCCCTCATGGACGGCCTCGGCCGGGCGCCCGTCGGCAGTGGATCACCGTCGGCGATCGTCCCGGGACGGGCTGTCAGTGCCGTGTGCTGGACTGGTGGGGTCGAGCGGGGGCTGGGGCTGTCGTCATCGGGAGGGCGCAGAGCATGGTCGAGGTCGAGGTCCGGGTGTGCATACGCGGGGGCGGGGTCATCGGGTGTCCGGCGCGGCCGGAGGGGGGTCGGTGAGTGTCCGGCGGGGCGGGCGGGGCGTGCTCGTGCGGCGGCGGCGCGGTCGCGGTCGGCGGCAGCGGAAGGGGGACGGGCAGATAGCGGTTCTGGGTGCGGGGGCCGTCGGTGTCGCGTTGGTGGTCGCGGTGGTGCAGTGGCTGCTCGCGCACTGGTGGGTCCTGGCCCTGCTGGGCGGTCTGGTCGTGCTCGGCGGAGGGCTGTGGTGGCAGCAGCGCGTGCGGCGGCTGCGGTGGGAGGCCGTCCGCGCGCAGGGGCTGCGCTACCAGCTTCCGCAGCTGGACGCTCTGCACCATGCGCAGTTCGAGCACGCCGTACGGGAGCTGATGGCCCGTGACGGCTGTCGGGACGCGGAGCGGACGGGGGGCCGGGGCGACCAGGGTGCGGACGTGATCGCGACGGATCCCTCGGGGCGGCGGTGGGTGATCCAGTGCAAGCACCGGCGCGACGGCCTGGCCGGATCGGCGATCGGCACGCCTGATCTGCAGCGGCTCAACGGGACGGCCCGCCCGGTCCACGGGGCGGATGTGGTCGTCATGCTGACCAACGGCCGCTTCACCCGGGACGCGCTGGCGTTCGGCCCCGCGCAGCGGATTCATCTGGTCGACCGGCATCTGCTGGCCCGCTGGGCGGCGGGGGCCTGGCCGCTGTGGGAGCTGCTGCCGCACGTTCCCCCGCCACGCCGGGCGCGTCCCTGAGACCCGGCCCGGTGCCCACCAGGCCCGGCGCCGACCCGGCCCGGTACCGACAAGCCCCTGCGGCCCCTCGCTCGTGACGGGCGCCGCCGGGCAGCCGCACGCTGCGGGGCCCGTGGGGGCGGCGTACGTTGAAAGCCGGGGATGCTGCCGCTGGTCCCAGGGGGGAGCAGGGAGAGGGCGCATGCGTGCTGTCGGAGTGCGGGAGTGGAAGGGGCGGCCGGAGGTCCTGGAGGTGCCGCGGCCCGAGCCGGGTGAGGGCCAGGTCCTGGTGCGGGTCAGGGCCGCGGGGCTCAACCCGCTGGACTGGAAGATCGCGGACGGCCTGCTGGAGGGCGCGATTCCGTACGCGTTTCCCCTGGTCATGGGCGTGGACTTCGCCGGAGCCGTGGAGCGAAGCGGGCCCGGGGCCCGCCGTTTCACGCGCGGTGACGGTGTGTACGGCCAGGTGATCAGCGATCCTGTGGGGGCCGGGACGTACGCCGAGTTCGTGGTCGTCGACGAGGCGGGCAGCGTGGCCCTCGCGCCGTCCTCGGTGCCGCTCACGGTCGCGGCGGGCGCGCCCACGGCGGGGATGACCGCGCTGGGCATCATGGACACCGCGGCTCTGCGTGAGTACGAGAGCTTGCTCATCATCGGCGCCGCCGGCGGGGTGGGCACCTTCTTGACCCAGCTCGCCGCGGCCCACGGACTGCGGGTGATCGCCGTGACACACGGGCACGACGAGCGCCGGATGGCGGCCTTCGGCGCCGCGGTCACCATCGATGCCAGGGGCCGGGCGCTCGCGGACGCGGTGCGCGAGGAGTACCCCGAGGGGGTGGACGCGCTGGTGGACCTCATCGCGACGGACCCAGCTGCCCTCGCAGCCGGTGCCTCGCTGGTACGCAACGGGGGCGTGGCGCTCTCCACGTTGGGCGCCGCCGCGCCGGGTGAGTTGTCCGCCGGGGGTGTGGAAGGGCTCAACTTCCAGCTCACGGCCTCGGTGGCGCTGCTGGACCAGTTGGGGCGCGAGATCGACAGCGGGCGCCTTGCCGTCCCCGTCGAGACGGAGGTCCCGCTGGAGCAGGCCCCCGACGCGTTGGCCCGCAACCGGGTGGGCGGTGGCCGGGGCAAGACCGTCTTTCTGCCCTGACGGGCCCGCCCCGGATTCCCCCCGGATTCCGCCCCGGATTCCGCCCCGGGATTCCGCTTGGGCAGGGTCCTGACGCCCCCGCGTCCTGACGCCCCCGTCCCGCGCCCTGACGGCACCTCGGCCCCGGCCCCGGGGGTCCCTCGCGTCTCCGTCCTGACGGTCCCTCGGCCGTTTCCCTTCCGGGCTCCGGTGGGCGGCGGATCCCGGCCCTCCCCGGGGTCACTTCCGACACGTCCGGCGGATCGGGCAAAGGCCGTCGGGGCAGCGGCTCTTGGGTTCCATGCGGGGTCCCCCGGGGGCCCGTTCGGCGGCACCTCTTCCCGTTACACTCACACAGCCGCACAGGTGTACAGGATTTCGGGGACCGAACAGCTCGGGGAGGGGCAGCGCGATGGCGCAGGCGAAAAAGGTCGTGCTCTACATGCTTGTTGTCTTCGTGCTGTACACGATCATCACGTCACCCCAGCGTGCCGCCGACCTGGTACAGGTAGGTTTCGAAGGCATATCGAGCGCGGCTCAGGGCGTCGGCGAGTTCATGACCTCGCTCGTCAACTGAGCCCCCGGAAACTCGCCCCCCGATCCCTCGGATCGGGGGGTTTTTCGCGCAACTGGCAAGCAACACGGAGTTATACGGTGCTTGCGCACGGTGCACATGTCTTGTGATGCTATGACCGCTTTTGGCGGATGAACGACCGATCAGGACCGATCTGCACCGTGAACCGTAAAGGGGTGGTGGCTGAGTGGACGGGACCCGTACCCCCGCCCAAGCTCCCTCCGGTGATGCCGAAGCGCCGCCTTCCCCCGCCGACGCCCAGCGGGAGCGTGCCGCGCGGACCCGGGCGCTGACCCAGTCACTCTTCGAACAGCTCACCGGGCTGGAGCGCGGCTCGGCGGAGTACGAGCGGATCCGCTGCGCCCTGATCGAGGCGAACCTGCCGCTGGTCCGGTATGTCGCGGCCCGCTTCCGCAGCAGGAACGAGCCGATGGAGGACGTCGTCCAGGTCGGCACCATCGGTCTGATCAACGCCATCGACCGGTTCGACGCCGGGCGCGGCGTCCAGTTCCCCACCTTCGCGATGCCGACGATCGTCGGCGAGATCCGCCGCTACTTCCGCGACAACGTCCGCACCGTCCACGTGCCCCGCCGGCTGCACGAGATGTGGGTCCAGGTCAGCGGCGCCACCGAGGATCTGACGACGCTTCACGGGCGCTCCCCCACGACCGCCGAGATCGCCGAGCGGCTGAAGATCTCCGAGGAGGAGGTCCTGGCCTGCATCGAGGCCGGACGGGCCTACCGGGCCACGTCGTTGGAGGCCGCGCAGGAGCGCGAGGACGGAATGCCGGGCCTGCTGGACCGGCTCGGCTACGAGGACCCGGAACTGGACGGGGTCGAGCACCGCGACCTCGTCCGCCATCTGCTCGTACAGCTACCCGAGCGCGAGCAGCGGATCCTTCTGCTGCGCTACTACCGGAATCTGACGCAGTCCCAGATCAGCGCGGAGCTGGGCGTCTCGCAGATGCACGTCTCGCGCCTGCTCTCGCGGAGCTTCGCCCGGCTGAGAGCCGCAAATCGAATCGACGCATAGCCGGATCGAGCGACACCAATCCCGGCCGCACCGCCCTCAACTGTGCGGTTTTATCGACATGAGGCTACGTCGCGTTGCTGACTTGTGACATTCTGCAAGAGCTGCGTTTGCCGCAGTGGTGCTCCCGGTATTCAGGGGGAGGTGCTTCCCTCACCCGAGGGCGCCGCAGCGACCCGTCCGCGACCTCAAGGGGGTGGCATGTCCGTAGAACTGGGCAGCTCGAAGGTGCTCGCCGAGAACACGACCCCGGTGGCACCCCCCGGGCCAGCCGAGCCCGGAAGCCTGCCGGCGCCACAGGATCTCGTCGAGCCCGGCGCACTCGCCGAGCCCGCCACCGTGGTGGCCGACGCCGCCACGATCGACACCCGCACCCTCTCCCGCTCCCTCTTCCTGCGGCTCGCCGCGCTGGACAGGGCGGCTGCCGACCCTCCGGGCACGGCGCCGAGTGCGGAACGCACGTACGTCAGGGACACGCTCATCGAGCTGAACCTCCCGCTCGTCCGCTACGCCGCGGCCCGCTTCCGCAGCAGGAACGAGCCGATGGAGGACATCGTCCAGGTCGGCACCATCGGTCTGATCAAGGCGATCGACCGCTTCGACTGCGAACGGGGCGTGGAATTCCCGACGTTCGCGATGCCGACCGTCGTCGGCGAGATCAAGCGCTTCTTCCGCGACACCTCCTGGTCGGTGCGGGTGCCGCGCCGCCTCCAGGAGCTGCGGCTCGCGCTGACGAAGGCCAGCGACGAGCTGTCCCAGACCCTGGACCGCTCCCCGACCGTCACCGAACTCGCCACCTGCCTGGGCGTCTCCGAGGAGGACGTGGTCGACGGACTGGCCGTCGGCAACGCGTACACCGCCTCGTCGCTGGACTCCCCCTCCATGGAGGACGACGGCGGCGAGGGCTCGCTCGCCGACCGGCTGGGCTACGAGGACAGCGCGCTGGAGGGCGTGGAGTACCGCGAGTCGCTCAAGCCGCTGCTGGCCAAACTCCCGCCCCGGGAGCGTCAGATCATCATGCTGCGCTTCTTCGCGAACATGACGCAGTCGCAGATCGGCGAGGAGGTCGGCATCTCCCAGATGCACGTCTCCCGGCTGCTGACGCGCACGCTCGCGCAGCTGCGCGAAGGGCTGATCGCCGAGGACTGACCACGCGGGGGGCCGAGTGCGGCGGGGGAGACGTACCAGAGCAGGCACACGTCCACGTATACGTACACGCACGAGCCGGAGAAGTACGAGCCGGAGATGCCCAGGCCGGAGATGTACGACCCGAAAGAGCGCGACTCGGAAGAGCGCGAGCCGAAGGAGTGCCACCGCCACAGGGTTCACATCTGACGTAGCGTCAGCAACACTGTCGCCATGCGAAGCCATGGGACGCGCGAGCGGACGCTGCGGGCACACGCCACGAGCCGCCGGAGCGGCCGGAAGACCGCCCCGGCGGCTCTGGTCTGTCTCGGCGCGCTGCTGACCGCCGGATGCGGAGCGAGCGGGGACGACGGCTACGTCGCGGTGGACGCGGCCGGCCCCTCCGGTCACGGCGACAGCTCCTCGCGCCCCGTACGGCCGGACGACAAGGTCCGCATGGTGCCGCTGGACGAGCGGGACGACGGCGGGACGAAGGGCGCCCAGGGCAAGGCCGGCGCGGGCGCGGACCGCAACGGCGAGGACGCCGGGGGCTCGGGTGGCGCCGGGAGCGGCGCGGACGGCGGTGGCGCCGTGGGTGGGCCGGGCGGCGACGGAGAGCCAAGCTCCGCTTCCGGGGACGGCGCGGGCGGCGCGGACGGCGCTGCGGGCACCGCTGCCGGGTCCGGATCCGGCAGCGGCGGAACGGCGGCGAGCGGCGGCGGCACGGGCGGCGGCAGCGGCGGAGCACCCGGCTCCGGATCGCCGGACTCCCCCGGCGGAAGCGGGAGCCCCGGCGGCTCGGGCGGCGGGGAGCAGTCCGGCGGCTCTCCCGGATCCGGCGGGCCCGCCGTGCTCAAGGCGAGCACGCCGAAGCGGGCCGAGGCCGACGACCGGTGGTGCGAGAAGGTGACCGTCACCTTCCGCAACACCGGAGGCAGCGCCGTCACGAAGGGCAAGGTCACCTTCGGCATCCACATCATCGGCGGGCTCGGCGTCGATTGGGCCACCCGCGAGAGCACACGGACGCTGCCGGTGCCGATCGACGCGGGTGAGAAGAGGACGAAGACCTGGACGGTCTGTGTCGATGAGTGGCGGGTGCCGCTCGGCATGCACGTGGAGACCCGCGACGTGAAACTCTCGGGGTGGAAGTAGCCCCCCGTTTCCCCGTTTCCCCGTTTCCCCCGTTTCCCCCGTTTCGCCGTCACCGCCGTCACCGCCGTCACCGCCGTCACCGCCGTCACCGCCGTCACCGCCGTCACCGCCCAGGATTCAGCGGGCCAGGAGGTTCCGTAGTGCGGTGGTGATCTCCTCCGGGGCCTCCTCCGCCATGAAGTGGCCACAGGTGACCGTGGCGTGGTGCAGGTCGGGCGCCCAGGGGCGCCACTGCGCGGCGGCGTCGTAGCCCAGCGCGGCCCCCCAGTCCTGCTGGAGGACGGTGACCGGCATCCGGAGTTGGCGGCCGGCCTTCCGGTCGGCCAGGTCGTGTTCGACGTCGATGCCGGCCGACGCCCGGTAGTCGGCCACGATCGACGGCACGGCGGCGCGGCAGGCGTCCAGGTAGGCGGCGCGGACCTCGGCCGGGAGGGCGTCCGGGTCGTTGTTCCACAGGTCGAGGAAGTGGCCGAAGAAAGCGTCCGGCGCGGCGCCGATCAGCTGTTCGGGCAAGCCCGGGGGCTGGGCCATCAGGTAGAGGTGGAAGCCGACGGCCGCGGTGGTGCCGTGCAGCGCCTCCCACATCTCCAGGGTCGGCAGCACATCCAGGCAGGCCAGATGCGTCACCGCGGCGGGGTGGTCGAGCCCGGCGCGGAAGGCGACCAGGGCGCCCCGGTCGTGCCCGGCCAGCGCGAAGCGCTCGTACCCCAGCGCACGGGCCACGGCGACCGTGTCCGCGGCCATGGTGCGCTTGGCGTAGACCTCGGGGCCGGACTCGGCGGGCTTGTCGCTGGCCCCGTAGCCGCGCAGGTCCGGGCAGATGACGGTGTGCTCGGCCGCGAGCGCGCTCGCCACGTGCCGCCACATCAGATGTGTCTGCGGGAAGCCGTGCAACAGCACGACCGGGCTGCCCGAGCCGCCGACGGCGACATTGAGGGCCACGCCGTCGGCGACGGTGACACGCCGCTGTTCGAAGCCGGGGATGACCGGAGCGGATGCCGGAGTCGGTGCCGAGGCTGGTGGGGTGGGTGTCATTGTCGCGCTGCCTTCCTTGATGGCGGGCCGGACGGCGAGATTCCGTGGGCGGCGGATCCCGCGCGAACGGTGAACACGTACGAGGCTGCCGCGCGCGAATCAGCGATCGGTCAGCGCGTACGGTGACCTGCGGTGACGAGTCTCGGCGGCCTGCCGTGACGGGTCTCGGTGACCTGCTGGTGCCCGGGCCCGGCGGTGCGGGAAGGGTGCGGAGCGGATGGGGCAGGTGGAGCGGATGGGGCCGGTGGAGCGGATGGGGCGGGTCACGTTCGGGGTGCTCGGGCCCGTGGTGGCCGAGGGCGACGGCGCTGTGCTCGCGCTGAAGGGCCCCCGTCACCGCGCCGTGCTGGCCCGGCTGCTGGTCGCGCGCCGCCGGGTCGTGCCCGTCGCACGGCTGATCGACGACCTGTGGGACGAGCCTCCGGCGGGGGCCGTGGGCGCCGTACAGACCTTCGTCGCCGCGCTGCGCCGTGTTCTGGAACCCGACCGTCCGCCCCGGTCCCCCGCCCGGCTGCTGGTCACCGAAGGTCCGGGCTACGCACTGCGGGCCGGGCCCGACGCGGTGGACGCCTGGCGCTTCGAGACAGCCGTGGGCTCCGCCACGTCGCTGCCGCCCACCCGGGCGCTGGAACGGCTGCGCGAGGGGCTGGAGCTGTGGCGGGGCCCGGCATACGCGGAGTTCGCGGCGGAGCACTGGGCACGCGGCGAGCGCTCCCGGCTGGCGGAGCTGCGGCTGTGGGCGGCGGAACAGCACGCCGAGGCGCTGCTGGCGCTGGGCCGGAACGCGGAGGCGGTGCCCGGTCTGGACGCACATGTGACCGAGCACCCCTGGCGCGAGGACGCCTGGCGGCTGCTGGCGCTGGCGCTGTACCGCTCGGGCCGCCAGGGGGACGCGCTCGCGGTGCTGCGCCGGGCCCGCGCCACGCTGGCCGACCGGCTCGGGGTGGATCCCGGGCCCCGGCTGCGCCGACTGGAAGCAGACGTCCTCGCCCAGGATCCCGGCCTCGACATCGACGTCGGCCTCGGTCCTGGCCTCGATCCCGGATCCGGGACCGGCTTCGAGGCCGACTCCGAGGCCGGCCTGGGCCGTTCCCCGGCCCCCGGCCCGGCAGCCGCCCGGCTGTGGGCGCGGGCGGCCGGGGACTACGACCGCGCGGTCGGCGCCGGGGCCCGCGCCCGGCTGGAGTCCACGGTCGGGCTGATCCGGAACCTGGCCGTCACCGGCGCCAGCGGCCTGGAGGCTGCCCGCGAACACCGTATGGCCGCGATCCGGGTGGCGGAGGCGGGCGGCGACCCCGAGCTGACGTCCCGTGTGATCGGCGCGTTCGACGTGCCCGCGATCTGGCCCCGCAGCGACGACCCCGAACTGGCCCGCCAGATCGTCGCGGCGGCCGAACGCACCCTGGCAGCCCTCGCCGCGCGGTCGGCAGACGGCCCGCAGACGGGAGAGGGCGCGCGGTCGGGAGAGGGCACGCGGTCGGCCACCGGCCCACAGCCGGGCAGCGGTGCGCGCCCGGGCAGCGGCGGACGACCGGCCGACCACATCCGGGCCCACGCCGACGGCGGGGAAGGCCGCCCTGTGGCGGGCCCGTACGACGCCGTGCGCTGCCGCCTGCTGGCCACCATCGCCGTGGAGTCGCGCGGGCTCCGCCACCCGCGCGGCCCGCAGGCCGCGCGCGAAGCGGAACGGCTCGCGCGGGGGCTGGACGATCCGGCGCTGCTGGCGTTCAGCCTCAACGGGGCGTTCATGCAGTCCTGCGCCCGCGCCGGTCTCGCGCCCCGGCGGGACGAGATCGGCGCGGAGCTGGTCGCGCTGGCGGCCCGGCACGGGCTGGTGACGTTCGAGGTGCTGGGGCACCTGATCCGCCTTCAGGCCCGCGCCGCGCTGGGCGACTTCCGCGCGGCGGACGCGCACTCCGCCGCGGCCGACCGGCTGGCCGCGCGGCATGAGCTGCCGCTGGTGGGCGTCTTCACCCAGTGGTACGGGGCGCTGCGAGAGGCCGCGTCCGGACGCCGGTCCCGCGCGGAGGAGGCGTACCGGGCCGCCGCCGCGCGGCTGGACACGGCGGGGATGCCGGGCGTACGCGACGGCCTGCTGCCGCTCGCCCTGCTGAGCCTGCGCCTGCGTCTGCCCCCGCCGGACGGCACCCGGCAGACGCGCGAGGCGTCTGAGGCAGCGGATGAGGGAGAGACGGCGGAGGCAACGGATAAAGCCGAGGCAACGGATAGAGGGGAGATGGCGGAGGCGCCAGAGACAGCGGAGGCAGCAGGGGCGGCCCCGGGCCTCGGGGCCGATCTGGAGTGGGGCCCTTACCGTCCCTGGGCCGAACCGTTCGCGCTGCTGCGCAGGGGCGAGGCGGAGGCCGCCCGGGAGACTCTGCGCGCCCTGCCGGAGCCGCCGGCCGATCTGCTGTACGAGGCGCTGTGCTGTCTGGAGGCGGCGGTCGCGCTGGAGTTGGGCGACCGGCCGGTCCTGGAGCGGGTCCACGCCCGGCTGCTGCCGGCGGCCGGGGAGCTGGCGGGCGCGGGCAGCGGCATGCTCACGCTGGGCCCGGTGGACAGCTGGCTCTGCGCGATCAGCGCGGGGCTCGCCGACGGACCTCCGTAAGCCCCCTCACAAGCCCCGCGCCCTCGCCCTCGCTCGCACCCGCCCCCGCACCCGCACCGTACAGAAAATCCCCGGAGCCGGAAGTTCCGGTCCGGGGAGGAAGGGTGACAGGGAGGGCCGAGAAGAGGGGACGAGAAGAGAGGAAGAGGGGAGAGCCGAAGCGGCGGCTCGCCTACGCGAAGGCCAGCCAGGCGACACCGGCCAGTACGACGACGGCGACCACGACCGCGAGGATCACGCCGACACGCGGCCCCGCCGAAGCCTGGACGGCCGATCCTCGGGACTGCTGCCGGGGGGCGCCCTCATCGACGAAGGCGCGGAACATCTGGGTGTTGCCTGCCGGGTCCGGGTGGCCTTCGGGACCCTGCGGCGACTGGGGGTTGTGAGCCATGGACCAGGACCTTAGCGAACCCGTCCGGCCCGGCACAGCCCAGGCCCCGTCTGGTTCCTCCAGGGCGTTTGACCAGCCCTTGAAGCAAGGCGCACAGACTTTGCTGATTGTTTGCGGCGGTTGCCCCAAATCAATTTGCCTACAGCAACCAACCACTTTATGGTTGCCTTAAGCAACAAGTTCATGGGGTGCAGATGGCCGAACGCAGTCAGTACGAGGAGCTGGCACGGCAGATCAGCGCCATAGGCGCCGTCAAACGCGAGTTGGCCCGCCGACTCCCCCCGGAGTGCCCGCCCGCCTCGGCGGCCGTACTGATGCTCTTGCACAAACACGGGGAGATGCGTACCAGCCGGCTGGCCGAACTGCTGGCGATCGACATGTCGGTCACCAGCAGGCATGTCACCCACGTCGCCGACCGCGGCTGGATCGAGCGCCACCCGGATCCGCAGGACGGCCGCTCGCGGCTGCTGCGCATCAGCGAGACGGGTGAACGGCTCCTGGACGAGATGTCCACGCAGACCGTCGAAGTGTTCGCGGCGCACCTGCACGACTGGAACGACGAGGACGTCGCCCAGCTCAACACGCTGCTCAGCCGGCTCCGCACGAGCTTCGGAGACTGCCGCGCCCGCGGCGGACTCCCCGAGCCCACCCGGAGCGGACTCCACGAGTCCGCCCATGACGGGCTCCCCGAAACGCACACGACCGCATCACACTGAGTGATACCGAGTAAGAAGGACGCCGAATGGCAACAACCCGACCCCAGCCGTCGGCCGGGGGGCCCCGCGACGCCGTGCAGGGGGCCAGTGGCGGGGCTCGACACGCGGCACACGGACACCACGCCGGACAGCACGCGCAGTCGCCCTCCGCCGCCCCGGCCCCGTCCGCCGCACCGGCATCCGGGGGCACCGCGGACGACGCACCGATGACGCACCGTCAGATAATGGAGGCGCTGTCCGGGCTGCTGCTCGGCATGTTCGTCGCCATCTTGTCCTCGACGATCGTCTCCACGGCACTCCCCAAGATCATTTCTGATCTGAACGGCACCCAGAGCTCCTACACCTGGGTGGTCACGGCCTCGCTGCTGGCGATGACCGCGAGCACGCCGCTGTGGGGCAAGCTCGCCGACCTGTTCAGCAAGAAGCTGCTGGTGCAGCTCGCGCTGATCGTCTTCGTGCTCTCCTCGGCGGGTGCCGGCCTGTCGCAGAGCGCGAGCACGCTGATCCTCTTCCGCGTGTTCCAGGGCATAGGCATGGGCGGACTCTCCGCCCTGGCCCAGATCTGCATGGCCGCGATGATCTCCCCGCGCGAGCGCGGGCGCTACAGCGGCTACCTCGGCGCCACATTCGCCATCGCGACCGTCGGCGGCCCGCTGCTCGGCGGCGTGATCACCGACACCAGCTGGCTCGGCTGGCGCTGGTGCTTCTACGTCGGCGTCCCGTTCGCGATCATCGCGCTGATCGTGCTCCAGAAGACCCTGCACCTGCCCGTCGTCAAGCGGCAGGGCGTCAAGGTCGACTGGCTCGGCGCGTTCTTCATCGCGGCGGCGGCCTGCACGCTGCTGCTGTGGGTCACCTTCGCGGGTGACAAGTACGACTGGATCTCCTGGCAGACCTACGCGATGGTCGGCGGCGCGATCGTGCTCGCCCTGATCTTCGTGCTCGTCGAGTCGAAGGCCAAGGAACCGATCATCCCGCTGCGGCTGTTCCGCAACAGCACCATCACACTGGCCGCCGTCGGCTCCCTCTTCGTGGGCATCGCGATGTTCGGCGCGACGGTCTTCCTCAGCCAGTACTTCCAGCTGGCGCGCGGCAAGTCGCCGACGATGGCCGGTGTCATGACGATCCCGATGATCGCGGGCCTGTTCGTCTCCACCACCGTCTCGGGCCAGATCATCACCCGCACCGGCAAGTGGAAGGTGTGGCTGTGCGCCGGCGGTGTGTTCATGACCGCGGGCCTGGGCCTGCTGGGCACCCTGCGCTACGACACCACCTACTGGCACATGGCCATCTTCATGGCCCTGCTCGGCCTCGGCGTCGGCATGATGATGCAGAACCTGGTGCTGGCCACCCAGAACCAGGTCAAGCCCGAGGACCTCGGCTCGGCCAGCTCCACCGTCAACTTCTTCCGTTCCCTGGGCGGCGCGGTCGGTGTCTCGGCGCTCGGCGCCGTGCTCTCCAACCGGATCACCCACTACATGGAGGACGGCTTCGCCAAGCTCGGCATCAAGGGCGGCGGCGGGGCCACGGGCGGCGGCGGCAGCGCCCTGCCCGACCTGGACAAGCTCCCCGCACCGGTCCGCACCGTCGTGGAGAGCTCCTACGGCCACGGCATCGGCGACATCTACCTGTACGCCGCGCCCGTCGCGCTGCTGGCCCTGATCGCCGTGCTGTTCATCCGGGAGGTCCCGCTGCGGACCACCTCCGGCATCCAGCAGGACAAGGAACCGCAGCCGGCGATGGCGGCGGCCGGGCCCGTGGCCGGCCTGTCGGCGGAAGCCGTGCCGGCCGTCGAGCGCACGGCCCCGCAGCCGGTGGCCGCGTCCGCTCCGTCAGGGGGAGAGACCCAGCAGCTCAGGGAGTACGCAGCAATGGCAGCCGCACAACAGCCACAGCCCTCGGCACCTATGCCCGGGAACGGGTACGGCGTCTACGGGACCGTCCGCAACTCCGACGGCCTCGGAGTCGCACGGGCCGCCGTCACGCTGATCTCGCTCAGCGGGCGTCAGCTGGGCCGCTCGGTCGCCCACGCCGACGGCTCCTACGGGCTGGACGCGCCGGGCGCGGGCTCGTACGTCCTGATCGCGGCGGCCGACGGCCACCAGCCGCAGGCGTCCACGATCGTCGTCGGCGACGAGCCGCTCGCCCACGACCTGCTGCTCTCGGGCACCAGCGGCCTCGCGGGCCAGGTGCGCGGACTGACCGACGGCGGCCCCGTCCAGGGCGCCATGGTCGTCGTCACCGATGTGCGCGGCGAGGTGCTGGCCACCGGGCTGACCGGTGAGCAGGGCGACTACCGCTTCGATGAGCTGGTCACCGGCAGCTTCACGGTCGCCGTGAACGCCTCCGGATACCGGCCCACCGCGATCCCGGTCGAGGTGCAGGGCCAGGGCGTGACCCGGCTCGATGTCGATCTCGCCTCGGGAGCGCGGGTCACCGGCACCGTGCGCGCGGGTGCGGGCCGCAGGCCCCTGCCGGACGCGCGGGTCACGCTGGTGGACGCGGCGGGCAACGTCATCGCCACCTCCACCACCGGTGAGGACGGCGCCTACGCCTTCACCGACCTGGACGCGGGTGACTACTCGGTCATCGCCAGCGGCTACCCGCCCATGGCGAGCGCACTGCACGTGAGCGGCCCCGGAGTGGACGCGTACGACGTCGAGTTGCACCACCCGGACGAGTGACCCCCCGGACCGGACGGCGCGCGGATCGAGCGGAGCGCGCGCCGTCGGGTCCGGACCGGGGAAGGGCCCCGGCATCCACGGCCCGCGAGTGCGGGCAAGGGACGGCCCGCCGCCGTGGCGCCGGGGCCCGTCGTATGCGAGAAGGAGCAAGAGAGAGATGACAGGCGGGGCAAGCGGAGCGGAACCCGGAACCGGAGCCGGACTCGGCGCCGGAGCCGGACTCGGCACCGGAACCGGAGCCGGGGAGACCGGCTCGGGCGGCGGCGTACGGGCCCGGGTCCGGACCCGGGACGGCTGGGCGGTCCAGCACGCCGTACTGACCGTGACCGACATGACGGGCACGCAGATACTGCGCGCCGAAGCCGACGAAGAGGGCGTCGTACGCAGCGGCGAACCGCTGGCCCCCGGCGCCTACACCGTGATCGCCACGGCGATCGGCTACGCGCCGGCCGCCTCCACGGCCATGGTCACGGCCTCCGGCCGGGCCGACCTGGGCACGCTGGTGCTGGCACGGCAAGGCGGCGTCGGACTGCCGCCGCCCGGCGCCTGGACGATCGACCCGATGCACTCCACCATCGCGGCGACCGCGCAGCACCTGGGCATCTCCAGCGTCCACGGCCGCTTCAACGAGTTCGCCGGACGCATCGACATCGCCCAGGACCCGGAGAAGTCGGTCGTCGAGGCCGTCATCAAGGCGGAGAGCATCGCCACGGGCAACGAGATGCGCGACCAGCACCTGCGCTCGGGCGACTTCCTCAACATCGAGACCTACCCGGACCTCACCTACCGCAGCACCGGCGTCGAGGCGGCCGGACCCGACCGGTGGACGGTCCACGGCCAGCTGTCCATGCACGGCATCGTGCGCGACGTGGACCTGGACCTGTCGTACCTGGGCACCGGCCCCGACCCGTGGGGCGGCCTACGCGCCGCCTTCCACGCCACGGCCGAACTGCGGCGCCAGGACTTCGCGATGAACTACAACCAGGTCGTCGCCGCGGGCATCGCCGCCGTCGGCACGACACTGCGCGTGGACCTGGACATCCAGGCGGTGCAGGGCGAAGCGCTGCCGTTCACCTGAGTGGTTCAGGTGAACGGTGCGTCGGTGCGGCCGCGGCCCGGGTGAACGGTGCGGCGCGGCGGCCTCAGCCGTCGCCGGGCGCCGACTGAGCGGGAATCACCGGCGCGGGGCGGTCCTTCGGGACCGCCCCGCGTTCTGTGTGCACGGGGGCGTCGGCCCCCTCCCTGTCCGAGGCGCCGTCCGTATCCGAGGCGGCGGTGCTCGCAGCTGCGGTGGCGGCGCTCGCGGCACGCGCCATGGCTTCGATGCCGACGATCACACATTCGAGCGCGACGCCGAAATCCCGCTGCTCCAGGGGGCGTACGGCCTCTCCGCCCGCCGCGTACTCGGGCCGCCGCTCCAGCGTGTCCCGCAGCGCGTGGAGACAGTCCTCCGAGCTGACGCCCGCCTCTCCACAACGGCTGAGCCAACTCGCCTCGACCGCCGCGTGCCCGTAGACGAACGAGAACAGCGAGGTGAGCGCCCCGTCCGCCTGTTCCCCGGGCAGTCCGGAGCGCAGCAGGACGCGGCGCACCCCCAGTTGGAAGGCAGTCGCGCTCGGACCGACGTTCAGGAAACTGCCGAGCATGCCCGAGGCCCAGGGGTGCCGCTTCAGCAGCCCGCGCAGCGCCGTCGCGGACTGCCGCACCTGCTCACGCCAGTCCGCGCCTTCGGCCGCCGCGTCCGGGACGTCCAGCTCGCCCTCCACCGCGTCCAGGGCGAGTTCGAGCAGATCGTCTTTGCGGTCCACGTACCAGTACACCGACATCGCCGTGACGCCCAGCTCCGCGGCCAGTCGGCGCATGGAGAACCCGGCCGGCCCCTCGGCGTCCAGCAGCCGTACCGCCGCAGCGGTGATCTTGGCCCGGTCAAGGCCCTCCGTATGCCCCGCCCCGAGCGCTCTGCGGCGCGCCCCCGGCCGCTCCTCCAGCCACACGCTGGTCCTGCGCATCCGGCTCGTGCGGCTGCCGTCGCTCATGCACGCGCTCCTTCGGGAGCCAGCCGGCTCGTTGAGCCGGAGAGAAGGCGGAAAGAGGGAAACGGAAAAGAGGGGGGACAGGAAGACGTGAAGCGGAGGGGCGAACGAACGGGTCGGGCGAACGAACGGATCAGACGAACGAACGGGTCGGGCGAACGGATCAGGCAGGCAGCCAGATTGGGCAGACAGGTCGGGCGGGCAGATCGGGCAGACAGATTGAGCGGGCAGATCGGGGCGAACGGCCGGTGCGGACCGGTCCGTTACCCCCTCGATGCTAATCCGTATCCGGCGCCCCGGCTGCGCGCTCGCCCGTACGGCTCCGGCACTCGAACGCGCGACCGCCGTCAACCCGCCGCCCCGGCTCCCACGTTCACCCCCGCGTTCACCCCCGCGCCCGCACACGACCACCCCGCCGCTGCCGCTGCCGCCGGCCGGACTGACCCGGCTGGACGGGCTGGACGGGCTGGACGGGCTGGACGGGCTGGACGGGCTCGGCGGGCTCGGCGGGACGTAGGACGTACCCCTCGCCGCGCCGGGTGTGAATCATCGGCGCACGCCCCGCGTCGAGTTTCCGCCGCAGGTAGGAGATGTACAGCTCGACGACGTTGGCCTGTCCGCCGAAGTCGCTGTTCCAGACCCGGCTGAGGATCTGCGCCTTGCTGAGCACCCTGCGCGGATTGCGCATCAGATAGCGCAGCAGCTCGAACTCGGTGGCCGTCAGCCGGATGCCCTCGCCGCCACGGGAGACCACCCGGCTCTCCTCGTCCAGCTCCAGGTCCCCGACGACGAGCAACGCCTCGGCCTGCGGCGGCCGTTCGCGCGGCGCACCCTCCCGCCGCAGCAAGGCCCGCAGCCCCGCGACCACCTCGTCCACCCCGAACGGCTCGGCCACCCAGGCATCCCCCGCGGCGCGCACCCCCGGCATCGGCCCCTCATCCGCGCTCGCGCCCGCGGCCCGCCCGGCAAGGAACAGCGCCGGCACCTCCGGCACCTCCCGCCGCACCAGTACCGCCGCGAACCCTTCCGCCCCGGACGACACGTCCAGCACGAGCGCATCCGGCCGCCACTCCCGCACACACCGCATCGCGCTGAGCATCTCACTCTCCGTCCTGACGGCCCACCCCTCGTACCGGAGGGCCATGCGCACCAGTTCGGTCCGTGACGGCTCCTCGTTCACCACAAGCACCCGCGGTGCTCTCTCGGCCCTTGCTCGACTGTCCATCCACCCACAGTCGGCCGAGCCCGTGAGAGAAGCCTTGCGGGTGCCTGTGAATACGCTGAGAAACTGCGCCCGCCTGCCCTGGCACCCTCCCCCGTGGTTGTCTTGCGGCCCGTCCGACGGCCGGGACGAAAGTGCCTACTTCCTGCGCTTCCGACTCGCGCTTCCGGGAGCCCCGAGCTGATTCTGGGAGCCCGGGGCCGGCTGAGCGTATCGAGTCGCACCGCCCGGACCCGTTGCCCCTTGGTTCTGCCGATCGCTCAGCTCCTGAGATGCCCGGCGCTTCGCCTGCGAGGGAAGGTGCGTACGAGCACCCTGAGCGACGAACTGCTGAAGAGCGGCAGCCCCCTGAAGCGGCTGGGCAGCGGCCGGTTGCGAAGGATGAGCGACCTGCGGGGTGTCCGTCAGGCCCGGCCCGGCCACCGGTGCCTGAGCTCGGCTCTGGCCCTGGGTCCTTTGTGGCTCGGACTGCTGCGAGGCGCTCAGCCTCGCCGCCCTGGCATAGAAGTCCGCTGTCGCAGGCGGCGGCTGGGGTGGCGAGCTGCCCCACGACGGGGCACGGAGGTCCGCCCAGTCCCGGGAGAGCCGCTGGGCCTCACCTCGATGGGTCGCCCACCACTCGGCGTACGACCTGAGGTTGCCGTCCAGGGCCGCGTGTTCGGTGTGCCGGCCGGATCTCAGGTGCCATTCGGCGTACTGCTGACGGAACACGTCGTATTCGGATGCCTGCCCGTTCCGGGCGAACTGGGCGGCTTCTCTGACGCGCTCCCAAGCCGTCTCCCGGTCCAGTTGCGCCTGTGCGGCCCGCGTCTCCGGCGAGGCACGCGGGTTGTTCATAGAACCGATCAACCGGCCGTTCGGATTGAGCTCATCGGGTTTGCTGAACGCGTCGACGCTTCCGAGAAATTCGGGGCGCATCCCCTTCCAGAAGACAACTTCCTGCTGATTCCGATAGGCCACCTCGGGAAGAGAGGCCATGATGTCGATTCCACCGCGGACGTTCGGGGCGCAGTACCGATACGTTTCAACTTCGTCGAGCCATACGGGTTTGGCAGCCGCTGGATCTTTGTCGCGGGTAAAGCTGACCAGCGCCGTGTCTCGGTGATTGTTCTGATAGTACTGGAGGCTGCTGGGTACCAGATTGTTCTTGTTCCGGAGACCAACCTCGAATACGATCTCGGGCCCGCGGGATTCCCAGCGGTACAGCGGCAATTCGTCCAGCCGATAGACGAATTCGTTGTCGCCCGACGGCCCGCTATTGGCCACCCGGATGTCTTGAGGATTTATCCCGTACTTTGAGTCGCCGTAGCCCACCGCCTCAATCCGGGCCCGCCCGCTCATCCGGCCGGGGAAGGCTTCCAGCGCCTCTTGGACCTGCTCAGGATGGTTGTCCCATCCCTCGTACGAACCCTCCATGCTGTCGGCTTCCGAACCGAAGCCTTCGGCGTCGGAGTAGTCAGCCCGCTCCTGGCTGTCCATCTGAGAGTTGCCTCCCTCTCGCGATCAAGCACCCTGCAACGGAGGGGTTCCTCACGGATCCGGCCCGCTTTCCCGGCATGCTTCCCCTTCAGCAACGAACCCGCGATCCATTCAGTTCACCGGGCACTCGCGACCGGGCCACCGAACGCTTCGGCGCCATCGCCCACCAGGCGATCACGCCAACACCCGGTCTGGCGGACGCTCCATGCCGGCGCATCCCCGGTGTTTCGCTCTCACCGGTCCATCTCAGCGCTGCTGTGGCGCAGTTCGCGACGATCAGCGCCCCATGCGCCGAGCCGGTGAATGTGCCCGCAGCGCCTGCTCGCGAGCGCCGCGTCACCGCTCTTCCTGTAGTCGCGTACCTGTCCGACCCGCAGGGCGACCACGGGCAGCAGCGCCGGCATGAACCACCACGGGGACGAGGAAAGGCCGATGACCCCGGTGGTGAGCAGCAGTTCGGCTGCGATGAGGACGGCGAGGAAAGCCCGGTTACGGGCCGGAGTCGCCCAGGTGGCCAAGGTGCGGCGGCCGACAGCCCGGTCACCGACCGCGTCGGCCGTGTTCGCGAACCCGTCGATCAGCCCATGCCATACGCCGACCAGCAGCGCTTGCAG
The DNA here is from genome assembly GCF_039532135.1 of Streptomyces axinellae. Classification (NCBI taxonomy): domain Bacteria; kingdom Bacillati; phylum Actinomycetota; class Actinomycetes; order Kitasatosporales; family Streptomycetaceae; genus Streptomyces; species Streptomyces axinellae. The sequence goes on along the minus strand of NZ_BAAARJ010000007.1, from coordinate 281,756 downwards.
CAACAAGAAAGGAGTGGGCGGGGCGCTGTCCGACAGAGTGAAGGCCGCCAGGGTCAGGACGATGGAGAAGTACGCCATGAGCGCCTTCCCCATGCCGCGGCGGCTCAGCCGCAGCCCTCAGGAGTACTGCGGGGCCACGCCCGCCAGGACGGCGACAAGGATGACGGCCCACGGGGGACGCTGAGCGGCGGTGGCCACGGCCGCGCCCCGGAAAAGCAAACCGGCCGCCCAGCCGCGGACGCGAATCCCAGCGCCTGACTGCGGGTCAGTTCTCCGCTTTGGAGAGGCTTGCGCGACACCTTGCGCAGCCCCACCCCTGCCTGGTAGTTGGCGGCATCACTGCCGTCGCGGTGTCCGCGCACGTCGTCGAGCGCCGCGGCGGCAGTGAACACTCCCGCCGTGCCGAGCGTGATCAGCGTGACGACGAGCGTTGAGCCGGCCGACAGCCGGGACTCAGACGGCAGGGTGGACCAGCCGCAAGGATCGGCAGGAGAAACAGATCGAGGGAATCGGCCTTGGCCAGCCGTAGGTAGGCACCGGGCCGAGCACTGCGAGAGGCGGCAGGGACAAGTGCGGCATCCATCGAGAGGTCACAGCTCCAGAAACATCGGGCGCGCCTCTCCATTTCCGGCGCCCCATGCGGCCCTCAGCTTCCCGGCCACTCAACCGACTGTTTCCTTGACCCCAACGAAGCATCGGACGCGAGGCAACGGAATTCTCGGACCGGACCCCGGCCACCACTCCCACGCCGCCGGACCACTTCTCCCGGCCCGGTGGACCCACCGCGCACGCTCGCACCCCGCGACACCTGTCGCACACAGCACTGCTGAACCGCCCGACGAAAGAGGCCCCCGGGTTATCCCGGGGGCCTCTCACCTGCTGCGCGCTCGGCAGGATTCGAACCTGCAACCTTCTGATCCGTAGATTCGGGCAGGTGCCTGGTGAAGGCTGCGACCACTTCCCCACATGGTGCGTGCGGTGAGGCCCTGGCAGGTGCTGTGTGTCGCCGTTGACGTCAGCGCTGATGTCACTGCGAGGGGGACGATCAGCCCAGGTAGGGCCGCTCGCGGCGCTCCAAGTAGTGACCGATCCTGAGCCGCTGTGTGTGGTGCATGGGCAGCTGGTCAATCTCCCCCAGCTCGACAAACCGCAGTTCCGTTGACTCGTCCGAGATTGCGAGTTGTCCGCCGACCACTCGGGCGGTGAAGCAGACATTGAACTGCCTGCGCACCTCACCGTCCGTGTACGCGATGACGTGGCGGGGGTCGGTGTATGTACCCACGAGACCGGTGATCTCCACGTCCAGGCCGGTCTCCTCCTTCACCTCCCGGACGGCCGTCCCCGGCAACGAGTCGGTCATCTCCATGCCACCACCGGGCAGCGCCCACAGATCATTGTCCCGTCGGCGCTGAAGGAGAATGCGGCCTTCGCCGTCGGTGACCACAGCGGACGCGGCAACTACCAAGCTGTTCGGCTCAGGAGCTGCCGGGTCGTCGTAGTACTCGGTCCGTGCCATGGTCACCCATTTCATGCTGGCCTCGCGGTCTCCCACACGGCATTGAAGCTGTCGGCGTACGTGTCGAACATGCCGCCCTTGCCGCTGCGCCGAAGATGCCATACGGGAGCCGCAAAGGCGTTCACGCCCCAGACATGGGCATTGACCAATGCTTGGTCGTCGGCTCGATAGATCGAGTTGTAGAGCGTGGTGGCGTGTGTCCGTACCTCGATGCCGGCTACCCCGACGAGGGACCGGTAGTGCATGAGGGCCAAGCGACAGCGGGACTCGATCCCGTGGCCGAACCTCTCCTCTTCTCCTCGCTGCCGGATGTTCTCACTCTCCGAATCACCGACCGCGATACGAACCGCGCAACCCTCGGCGGCTCGCTCTCGCAGCAGATCGTTGAGGCGCGGGTACGCCTCATGCAGGAAGACGGCGGCATACACCAGCACGTCGATGTGCTCGCGAGCCGGTTTCAGCATGTCCACGATGGCGGATACCGGGACGTCCGCCCGCTGGTCGTACAGCGCCACCAGTTCCGGACTGACGGCGCGGGCAGGTCGTGCTTGGCGGAGAGCTGGCCAAAGAGCGTGCACGTCTTCTCCTAGCGTCTCAGCAGCCGCAACAGCGGTGGCCCGGCGCGGAGTACGTCCAAGGTTGACCCAGCGCTCTACGGACTTGGGATCGACTTCGACCGTGTCCGCGAGGGTCGCGTACGTCCAGCCTCCGGCCGCCATCGCGGCACGCAGCCTTTCGTTCGGCATGTGAGTCTCTCCTTGGGTCCGGGGACGGCGCTAGGGACGTTCTACCTGATGCGGGACGTCCCGAAGTGGGGTTTGTCGGAGGTTCCTACGTCCCAGGGAATTGCGTGACGCTCCTGTTCATGGGCACCGAGAGGACGACGAGACTCCGCACGGACGTCAACACCGAGGACGTCAAAGCCACGATCAGCGCAGCCTTGGCGGAGCGATCGGCGTTGCCGCGGTACGAAGAGGTCTGCTGCTTGCGCGAGGCCCTGGTGGGGCACATCACGGTGCTGATGCCCTTGGCGGCAAAGCAGATCGATGGGCTATGGCACGGCTCCCTTGAGTGGTACCGGAAGCGTTCCACGCTGAGCACGATCCCGTACCAGGTGGCCGAAGGGCTTGGGCCGGGGCTGCTGACCGCGACCCGCCGTGTGCAGCGCCTGGGCTACACGCTGCGGTTTCTCTACGAGAACTCCGGGCTGGCGGAGCCGGAGGAAGAGAGCGCGGACGTGAACTCTCCTTCCCGTACCGATAGCTGAACGGCACTACGCCGAACAACCGCATACGAAACCGGACCACCCTCAGTCCTTGGCGGGAGAAGGGTGGTCCGGCGGAGAGTCCCAGTTCAGGACCCTGGTGCCGATGGTACCGGGGCGCTCGTCGTGCTCTCACGCACTGCCTCGGGATGGCTGAACAGAGCGAGTGGAGAGGACTTGAACGGGTGCGCGCCACCACTGGGACGAAGCGTCAAGACGAAAATGGCATGCGCCGTCGAACGAATGCCATTGATACCGCAGTTGAGGAAAATCAGCCACGACGGCGGGATAGATATCCGGACACCTGCACGTGGGTCCCTCAACCGCCCACTGTGCTCAGCCACGCTGCGAGGCTTCTGATCTTTGAGCCGCAGACGCCTCCGCGCAGCCCCAGCCGGCCATCTGGCGATGGCGGGACCGGTTCGCAGACCGCGATGAGACCCGGGCGCCGCTCCACGGACCTGGTCGGCATTTCATGCCTGGCAGTACACGGCCGGTGGGCCGCGTGCCCCTGGTCGTGTTGGTGCTGTCGCGCGCTCGCTGGTCGATCCAGTCGGGCGGAGCACGATGTTCGGATTTCTTTGCGGCGTGCGTGGGTTGCTGTTCCGGGCTGCGCGCTGAGCGGTCCGGGGTCGCCGTGAGCGGGGCGGAGACAGGAGCGTGCGGCGGCCACGGGCCGCCAGCGCGCGCGGCCCGCGACAGCGGGCCGCCTTGACACCCAGCGATCAGCTTTCGACCGCGTCGGGGACGCCCTGCGCGACATCAACGAGGGTGAGGACGAGGACGGTCCAAGCGGCGCTCCCGCCGCGATCTGATCGCCCTCTCGGACGGTTGATGTCAGCGTTGATGTCAACGCCAACGCCAGAGGCCCCTTCCCATCCCGGGAAGGGGCCTCTCACCTGCTGCGCGCTCGGCAGGATTCGAACCTGCAACCTTCTGATCCGTAGTCAGATGCTCTATCCGTTAAGCTACGAGCGCTTGCGTTCCGGTGACTTTCGTGCCGGTCGGCGTTGCGGGAACAACATTACATGACCTGCGACGCGAGGCGAAATCCAATCCGCACAGGTGTCCTGACCTGCACAAACGCGCCTTTGGGACCCCGTGATACCGAGCGGAGGCCCTGCACGGCCACGGCCCTGGGGCATGGGGCAGGCAGCGGGACGGGTGGCGCCGGCTGGCGGTGGCGTGCGTCAGGGCGGGGGCAAGACCCGGCGAACGACAGAAGCCCCGGCCGGGGGCCGGGGCTTCGGCGATCTTGTGGATCGAAAGCGGAGGCTCCGGGATTTGAACCCGGGATGGGGGATCACCCCAAACCGCATTAGCAGTGCGGCGCCATAGACCAGACTAGGCGAAGCCTCCAGACACACTCAGCCTCTCCCCGAAGGGCGGCGAGGTGCGTGCTGATGATGGCACAGCCCGTGGGGCTGTCTCCAATCGGGTCCTACCGTACTCGGTCCCCGCACCGCCGGGCAAAGCGTTAGCCGGATGACGTGGAGGGGCGGATGACGTGGAACGGAAGGAGCGCGGGAGGCCCCGGCCCCGGGCCCTGCCGGCCCCCCGGCCGCCGGGCTCGGCGGGCCCAGTGGGGTCCGGCGGGGCGAATGTGGCCAATCCTGTGCGCAACGGCGGGGCACGACGGGCGTTAGGGAGACGAAGGGCCGGCTGCGCCCGGCCTCTCACTCAAAAGGACTCGGCCCCGTCAACCCGGAGCGGTCCAGCGCCCACGCGGGAACCACTCGCGTACCAGCACGGGCACGCCCCGATCAGCGGCGCCGCGGCCCGCACCCTCGCGATCACCTGGAGCACGCATGGCACGCCGTACCGTCACCGTCCTCGCCGCCGCAGCCATCTCTCTCCTCGCTCTCGTGGGCCCGGCGGGCGCCGCCGCCTCCAGCGGCGCGGGGCCCCGTGACGGCGTCCGCGCGGTGAGCGCCCAGGACGCGGTGGGCGCTCAGGACTCGCAGGTCACCTCGGGCGCCCCGAAGGCCAGGGACCGGCTCGTCTTCACGGTCGCCGGCAGCGGCAGCGCCGCGCACGACGGCTCGTACACCATCCGTTGCCGGCCCTCCGGTGGCGACCGTGCCGGTCTCGACGCTGCGCGTGCGTGTGCGGCGCTGGAGCGGGCGACCTCCGGGGGCAAGGATCCGTTCAAGCCAGTGCCCTCGGATGCCGTCTGCACGATGATCCACGGCGGGCCCGCCACGGCTCATGTCACCGGAACCTGGCACGGGCGCAAGGTCGATGCCCGCTTCAAGCGGATCAACGGCTGTGAGATCGAGCGCTGGAACAGTCTCGTCCCCGCACTTCCCAAGACCGCGTAAGGCCCGTTATGTCCGTACGCAATGACCGGGTTGACCCTCACCCCAAGCCGCCGTAAGCCGTACATCGGAGTACAAGCCGGAGTACAAGAGGGCATGTGCCGGAACATGCGGCCACGTGTGCGGGCGTCGGTGCCGCTCCGCCACGGGCTTCCGTACCGGCCCCGTACCGGCTCGCGCGCATCCGCCGCCGCGCGCACCATCGCTGCCCGTAGACTCCCCCCTAGTGACGCGCCCGGGGCGAACGGCAGACTGGCAGTCGTGGCCCGACCGGACCAACAAGGAAGAAACGGGCGGATGGTCACGAGCACCGTGAGGTCAGCAGGGAGGAAATGTCGCCGTGAGCAGCAGGCCATCCCGAGGCGCTGCTCGCCTCGCCGCCATACTCGACGCCCTGCCCGACGCGCTGCTCCTGGTGAACTGCAACGGCACGGTGGTGAACGCCAACACCATCGCGCTGGAAGCCTTCGAGACGCCGGGGACGGCTCTTGTCGGCCGTGGCCTGCTCGACCTGCTCCCCGAGTTCGACTCGAAGCGGATCCCCGGGTCGATGCGCCGCCCCGACGAGGCCGCCGCCCAGGCGCAGGAGCGTCAGAAGCCGACCCGGATGGTCGCGCGGCGCACGGACGGCAGCGAGTTCCCGGTCGAGGTGACCAGCGCGAACCTTGAGGACGGACGCACGCCCTACGCTTCCGCGTTCGAGGCGGCGTTCGCCGACCACGGCGGCAGCGGGCACAGCGGATATACCGGCGACGAGCTGCTGATGCTCGTCGTACGCGACCTCACCGGCACCCTCGACACCGAGGCCGAACTGGCGCGCCAGCAGCGGCAGACCGAGATGATCCTGCGCGCCGCCTCGGAAGGCGTGGTCGGCGTCGATGCCGGGGGCAATGTCGTCCTTGTCAACCCGGCAGCCGCCCAGATACTGGGATACCGCGCGAGCGACCTGGGCGGGCAGCAGCTCCACCCCCTCATTCACCACTCGCGCCCCGATGGCAGCCCGCTCCCCTACGAGGAGACGCCGCTCGCCGACACCCTCCGCTCGGGCCGCAAGCACCGGATGCGCGTGGGGCAGGTGCTGTGGGCGAAGGACGGGCGCGCGGTGCCGGTCGATATGACGACGGCGCCGGTACGGGACGGCGAACAACTGGTCGGCGCGGTGCTGACCTTCGCCGACCGGCGCCCCTACGACGAGGTTTCGGCGCGCCAGTCGCAGCTGCGCGCCGTGCTGGAAGAGTCGCTGCGCGAGCCGCTGGAGCAGTTGCACGGTGAACTGGCGCAGCTCGCCTCCGACCCGGCAGGACAGCTGTGGCCCGAGGCGAACCAGATCCTCCACAGTCTGTCCGCCGGTTACGCCCGGATGATGACGCTCGTCGACAACGTCCTCAGCTATCAGCGGCTGGATTCCGGAAAGGAACGGCTCAGCTGCGAGTCGGTGCCGATGGACGCGGTGGTCTCCGCCGGCGTCGAGGGCGCCATCGAACTGATCGGGCCGGGCCGGGCGCAGTTCGCCGTGCACGCTCCGCCGATAGAAGCGGAAGTGGATCCGGAACGGCTCGCGGTCGCGCTGGCCCACCTCATCGCCGATGTGGCGGGCGTGGACGCGACAGGCCGCACGCCGACCGCGCCGCCGCCGGGTGTCGATCCGACGATCGTGGTCGCCGCAGCGCAGCGGGGGGAGGTTGTCCGCATCGAGGTACGCGGCCCGTACGGCGGCGGCAGCCCCGTGCACGAGCCGCTGGTGCGCGGCATCGTCACCCGGCACGGCGGCGTCCTGCAGACCCACCAGGTGCCGGGGGCGGCCGGCGGCAGCGCGTATGTGCTGGAGGTGCCGGTCGTCGCGGCGCAGGGGAACGCGTCCCGTTCGGGGCGGCCCCGGGCGCGGGCCCGTGCGCAGGTGACGGGCCCCGGCGCGGGGACGGGTGCGGGTGCCGGTACGGGTTCCGACGGGGATACCGGCGGCGGTTCCGGTTCCGGTACTGGGGGTGGCGGGGGGAGTCACGCCCGGGGGCGCGGGCCCGGCAGCACGGGCGGCCGGGGGCGTGGTCGTACTCGTGGGGCCGTTGGTGCGGGTGGTTCCGGTGGCCCTAGTGGTTCCAGCGGTGTTGGCGGTCTCGGTGGCGGCAGTGAGGGCCGGGCTGTCGGTGAAGAGGGCCTCGCGGGGCCCGGCTTCCAGACGGTGCGCGGGACGGACCCGGGGGAGACGACGGTGATGCCCGCTCCGGCAGCCCCCGCACGCGGTACGGCGGGGCAGTCGCCGCACGTTAGGGCGGGGCAGGTGCCGCATGGTGCGGCGGGGCAGGTGTGGGGCCCGGAGCACGACCGGGGGGAGGGCCCAGCTTCTGGACCGGGGGCTGGGTCTGGACCCGGGGCTGGGTCTGGACCTGGTCCTGACGCCGGAGCCGGAGCCGGAGCCGTTGATCGGCCCGGACGTGAGCTGGAGGCGGCAAGTTCCTCGGGCCGGGACAGCGAGTCAGACAGGAGCGGAACCGGAAGCGGAACCGGAGGTGCCGTCGTCCCCGATGGCGGGAGCGGCGCCCCCGCCGGGGCGGGAAACGCGCTTGAGCTGGCTCCCGCGCCGACACCGGACCCCCGACAGGGGCCCACGGGGCTCGGCCAGGTGCCGGACCCCCGGCAGAGCCGTGAGCTGGGGCCGGGGCCGAGCGCGGGGGCAGGCGCTGGTGTTGGCGGTAACGATGTCGGCGGTACTGGCACTGGTGGTGCTGGTGTTGGCGGTACTGGCGTCGGTGGTGTTGGCGCCGGCGGCGGGATTCCGGCTGGGCAGGTGGAGGCCGGGCCGGTCGTACCTGGTCAGGGCCAGCCCGCGCATGACACCCTCGGCCCGGGACAGCACGGACCGGGACAGCACGGACCGGGTCGGACCGCCGGGGATCAGCCGGTCCTGAACGGGCCTGTCCCGGACGAGCCGCAGAGCGGGCCCGAGTTGGGGCCCGGGGGCGGTTCAGCGGGCGAGTCCCAGGTGCCCCCGTCAAGCTTCGACGGGGACGGCTCGGCGCAGCCTCCCGCGCGAGGAGTCCAACTCCCGGCACAGGAGCATTCGCAGACCCCACAGCCCTCGCAGCCCTCTCAGGCCGCGCGGCCCTCGCGTGGTGAGGGCTTCGAGGCCGTCGGCCTTCGCCGGCCCACCGGTCGGCGGCGAGGCCGGCCGAGCCCTGTGGAAGAGCAGCAAGGACAACACGGGCCGTACGGACCCTACGAGCAACAGGAACAGCACGTACAGGCATCCGGTGCGGGTGAGGGCACCCGGGAATCGGCAACCGGAACCTCGGCTGGGGCCGGGGCAGACGCCGGAGCCGGAGCCGGAGCCGGAGCCGCGATTGAGCTTGAGGCCGGATCCGGGTCCGGGTCGGGGTCCGGGAGTGGGCCGTTCGCGCTGCCGCCCGCCGGTAGCGGCAGTGTGCCCGTGCCCGCACAGGGCTCGGGACGGCGTGCCCGGAGGATGTTGGCCGACCCGGCCGAGGCCCGCACAGAGGTGGCACCCGAGGCGCACGGTGCGGGTGAGGCCATCGAGGCGGGGAGCGGAACGGTCTCGCCGCACGAGATGTCCGAGTCCCGCCCGTCGTACGGAACCGACGTCGGTGAAGGGGAGCAGGGCCCGGGCCCGGTCTCCAACGAGCTGGAGCTGCCCGCCGCCAGCGGCGGCGGCGGGCGCAGGGCCCGGCGCATTGCCGCAGCGCGTGCGCGGGCGCAGGCCGAAGCGGAAGCGCAGCAGGGGCCGCAGCACGCGCCGTTCGCGCTGCCGCCCGTGGCGCCTGCGGCCGAGGAGGAGTCAGTGCCGGGACCGCTGCCCGCCCCGGGGCCGCCACCAGGACCTGGCCTGGCGGCCGGTGCCGAGGCTGGTTCCGGGGGCGGAGCCGGAGCCGGGCCGGGAGAGTCGGATGCCGCCGCTTCGTACGAGTACGGCCTGAACGGAGTGAGCGCCTCCGCACCCTCCCCCGGGCCGAACGCTCCCGTTCCGGGCCCGGATCCGGGCCCCGGTTCCGGTTCCGGTTCCGGTTCCGCGGAAGAGCGGAACCAGCGGGAGCAGGCTCAGGGCGGGGCCCGGCCGGAGGGCGAGCCCGAGCCCGGGCGCCGGACCGATCACTCGGTGGTCGCGGCGAGTCCGATCCTGGGCGGAGCGTATCCACAGCACCAACCGCCCCCACAGTCACAACAGTCTCAGCAATCCCAGAGCGCGCCGATGCCGGAGCACGGCCAGCACGGCCAGAGTGGTCCGGGCGGCGTCGGCCCGTACGGCACCGAGCAGGGCCCGCTTGTCAGGACGCTGGGCCAGGGGATGCCGTTCTCCGAACGCGTGGCCGAACAAGCTGCGCACCAGTGGCACGGACAGCCTCTCGGTACGTCCTCGCCCGCTTCGGCCATACCGTCCACCCCCTCCACGCCGCCCGCGCCCCCCGGTTCCGGCCGACGGCGGAAGCTGGCGACTCCGCAGGAGCGGCAGGAAGAGGCCGCGCCGGGAGCGGGGCAGGAACAGGCCGGGCCTGCGGGACAAGGACAAGCCGAGTCCGCCGCCGCTCGGCCGCAGCCCGGCGCACAGCCGACGGGCCGGCCCCGGAACCGGCCCGCGCAGCAAGGCGGAACCCAGCTTCCGGCGGTTCCCGGGCAGAACCCGTCCGGCGCCGGACCACTGCCGGGCCCCATGCCCCAGCCGCGCCCCCAGTCACCACCTCAGCCCCAGCCACAACCGCAGCCGCAGCCGTCGTCCCGTCCGCAGGACGGCACGGAGAGCGGCGGCGGGCACGGCAACGGTCCGCAGCAGTACGCGGTCGGCGCCTCCGTCGGGCCTTCGCTCGCCGAGGGGCCGGAGCCGCTGGACGGGCCCGACAGCCCGGTCGAGGTCTCCGACGGGCGCGGGCTGAGCATGCCCGCGTATGCCAGGGACGACGAGCTGCCGCCGGAGCCGCTCGACAATCCGCGCCGTCTGCTCGTGTGGCCGGAGCCGGACGTCTCCACCCAGCAGGCGCTCTCCGAGCGCGGCTACCGTCCCGTCCTCGTGCACTCGCGCGAGGAGGTCGATGCCCAGATCGCGGCCTATCCCGCCGCGCTCTTCGTCGATCCGCTGACCGGCCCGATCACCAGGACGGCGCTCCAGTCGCTGCGCACGGCGGCGGTCGCGGCCGAGGTGCCGGTGCTGGTGACGGCCGGCCTGGGACAGGCGACGCGCGAGGCCGCCTACGGCGCCGACCCTGCCGTGCTGCTCAAGGCGCTGGCGCCGCGCGACAGTGAGCAGCATCCGCCCAGGGTCCTGCTGGTCGAGGAGAACCACGCCATCGCGGGAGCCTTCGCTGCGACGCTGGAGCGGCGCGGCATGCAGGTCGCGCATGCGCCGACGGACGCCGAAGCCGTGAACGTCGCCGCGCAGACCAGGCCCAACCTCGTGGTGATGGACCTGATGCAGGTGCGGCGCCGCCGCGCGGGCATCATCGACTGGCTGCGGGTCAACGGTCTGCTGAACCGCACCCCGTTCGTCGTCTACACCTCCGCCGACATGGATCCGGGGGAGCTGCACCGGCTGGCCTCCGGAGAGACGGTGCTCTTCTTGGCGGAGCGCTCCACCAGCGCCGAGGTCCAGTCCAGGATCGTCGACCTGCTGACGAAAATAGGCGCCAACTGACGTCGGCCCGTACTCCCTGGTGGCCGTACCGCGTCGGGAGTACGGCCCCGCTCCCGCAGGAGTACGGCCACTGCCCCGACGAGTGCGGCCACTGCCCCGACGAGTGCGGCGCCCCTGGGAGCACGCGAGGATCCGGGAGTCGGCACTGCGCTCGGGCGCGCCGGGGGGCGGTGAGGGCAGGCGGGGTCGGACCGGGCCGGGCGGGGCGGGGCGGGGCGGGTTCAGCCGAGTCTCGTCACCTCCAGCTCTCCGGCCGCGTACTGCGCACGCAGCACCTTCTTGTCGAACTTCCCGACGCTGGTCTTCGGCACCGCCTCCACCGACGCCCAGCGCTCGGGCAGCTGCCAGCGGGCGACGGTCTTGCCGAGGAAGCCGCACAACTCCTCGTAGCCGACCGGCTCCTCGCCCTCCTTCGGGACGACGACGGCGAGGGGACGTTCGCCCCACTTCTCGTCCGGTACCGCCACGACAGCCGCCTCCAGGACGGACTCGTGGGCCATCAGGGCGTTCTCCAGCTCTACTGAGGAGATCCACTCGCCGCCGGATTTGATGACGTCCTTGGCGCGGTCGGTGAGCGTGAGGTAGCCCTCGGGGGTGATGACGCCGACATCGCCGGTGCGCAGCCAGCCGTCGGGGCTGAACTTGTCCTCGGGGCGCAGGGGTTCTTCGCCCGCTCCCCCGAAGTAGGCGGCGGCGATCCACGGCCCGCGCACCTCCAGCTCACCGGCCGAGGTGCCGTCCCACGGTGCGAAGCCGCCGTCCGGAGCGGCCAGCCGTGCCTCGACGCCTGCGGGGAAGCGGCCCTGGGAGATGCGGTAGGGCCACTCCTCTTCGGCGGTGAGGCCGCCCGGTGGGTGGGCGACCGTGCCCAGGGGTGAGGTCTCCGTCATGCCCCAGGCGTGGCAGACGCGGACGCCGTGCAGCTCGTCGAATGCCTCGATCATGGCGGGCGGGCAGGCGGAGCCGCCGATGGTGACGGTCCGCAGGCTGGAGATGTCGCGTGGCCGTTCGGCGAGTTCGGCCAGCAGGCCCTGCCAGATGACGGGCACCGCCGCGGAGTGGGTGGGACGCTCGGCGGCGATCATGTCCGCGAGGGGGCCGGGCTGGAGGAAGCGGTCGGGCATCAGCAGGTTCACTCCGGTCATGAACGCCGCGTGGGGCAGCCCCCAGGCGTTCACATGAAACATGGGCACTACGGGCAGCGTGGTGTCGCCCGAGGTCAGGCCCATGGACTCGGTCATGTTGACCTGCATGGAGTGCAGGTAGACGGAGCGGTGCGAGAAGACGACGCCCTTGGGGTCGCCGGTCGTGCCGGAGGTGTAGCACATGGCGGCGGCCGAACGCTCGTCCACCTCGGGCCAGTCGTAGCTGGTGGGGCGGTCCGCCAGCAGCTGGTCGTAGTCGTGCACCCGAGCGGCGCAGCCCTCCAGGACGGATGCGTCGCCGGGTCCGACGACGACGATGTGCTCGACGGGGGCGAGGCGTGGCAGCAGCCCGGCGAGCAGGGGGAGGAGGGTGCCGTCCACCAGGATGACGCGGTCTGCGGCGTGATTGACGATCCACACCAGCTGTTCAGGGGGCAGCCGCAGGTTGAGGGTGTGCAGCACGGCGCCCATGGAGGGGATGGCGAAGTACGCGTCAACGTGCTGGTGGTTGTTCCACATCAGCGTCGCGACACGGTCGTCCGGCCGGACTCCGAGTTCGTCGCGGAGAGCGTGCGCCAGCTGAGCCGCGCGCGCTCCGGTCTCGTGGAAGGTCGTGCGGTGCGGCTCCCCCTCGCCGGCCCAGGTGGTGATCCGGGAGGTGCCGTGGACTCTCGTTCCGTGGCGGAGGATGCGCGAGATGGTCAGCGGTACGTCCTGCATCGTGCTCTGCACCGGGGCCTCCCGAAGATACGGCGGATTCGGTGGGTTCGATGGGTAGGGCGGTTCGACGGAACGGGGCGTCGCGCACGGTATTACGCGCGAGTACGGGCTCGGTTCCGCGGAAGCCTGCCACCGACCGCACGGTATGTCACGGGGTCGTGCGGAGATCGGCCGATCGGGAGGGGTTCAGGAATCAGGCCGCTACCGGCTCCTGCTTCCGGGTGCCTTCTCCTCCGAATCCCGCGTACTCCCCGTACTCCCCGTACTCCCCGTGGTAGCCGAACTCCCCGTGCTTCCCGTATCCCTGCTGGCCCATGTGACCGGGCCGGCCCACCGGGCTCCGTCGTCCCTGGTGGCTCTCGCGCTGCGCGGGACCGCTGCGTCTGCGAAGACCGGTGGAGCCGGTGCTGTCGCTCTGGGTGCCGCCGAGCACATCCGAGGCGAGCTGTGCGTCCTCGCGGAGCTTCGCCAGGGCGCGGGACACCGCGCTCTTGACCGTGCCGACCGAGACCCCCAGCACCTCGGCCGTCTGTATCTCGCTCAGGTCTTCGTAGTAGCGCAGCACCACCATGGCGCGCTGGCGGGCGGGCAGTTTGAGCACGGCGCGCCACATGGCGTCCCGCATCGCCTGCTGCTCGGCGGGGTCGGGTGCGGGCAGCGGGTCGGGCTCCGGCAGCTCGTCGCAGGCGAACTCGTCCACCCTGCGGCGGCGCCACTGCGACGTGCGGGTGTTGACCAGCGCGCGACGGACATAGCCGTCCAGCGCGCGGTGGTCCTCGATCCGCTCCCAGGCCAGGTACGTCTTGGTGAGCGCCGTCTGGAGCAGGTCCTCGGCGTCGCTCGGGTTGGCGGTCAGGGAGCGGGCGGTGCGCAGCAGCACGGGGCCGCGGGCGCGTACGTAGGAGCTGAAGGTGAGCGGTGATCCCCCGGAGCCTGGCGGCACCGCAGGGGACCCCGCGGTCGTCGAAACGGTGGTCCGGGTGGTCCGAACTGTCCCAGGCGTGGTCATGGCTCAACGCTAGAAGTCGTGGGGTGCCCCCGGGATCGACCGGAGGTCCCGATGGGACGTCCGCCTCAGGGTGTAGGGGTGGTGCTGGCTACACCTCCTGAAGGTGGAGACGGTCCTCCAGGGGAATCAGGGGCGCCTTCGGGAACTCACCCGACGACAGCCACGGGAGCGTCCACGAGGTTCTGGTCGATGTGGGCCGTGTGCCCGCCGTAGGTGCGCTTCACATTGCCCGTGTACTGGTGGATCCGACGGTGCGGCTGCCAGGCCCGGCGGTTGATCCCGCGCTCGCCGTCCAGGGACTTGGGCACGTTCCAGCGCGCGAACCACAAGGCCGTCGGCAGCCCGCGCGCCCCCGCGGCGCGTGCCTTCTCCAGGTGGGAGACGCCCGAGTCGGCGCTGCTGTAGAAACCGGCGACGTAGCCCTGGGCGCGCACCGCGCTGTTCCAGCCCTGGATGAAGCGCAAAGTGGTGGCGGCGCAGCTCTTGTCGCGGTAGCTGTACGCCTCCATGTCGAGGTAGACGGCGCTGTGGCGGACCATGTGGAACCGCTTGGCCTGGCGCACCGCGTCCAGCCCTTCGCGCTTGCCCTGCGCGTAGGGGCCGCTGGTGCTCATGCGGACCTTGCGCTTGTGGGCGGCGCGGACGCAGGGGGACTGGGAGCCGACGTAGAGCGGCAGCAGCTTCCAGCCCAGTTTGTGCACGCCGCGCACCCACTCGGGCGTCAGGTGTTTCTGACGCGGACACGCCCGGCCGCGTCCGCCGATGTAGACGCCCACCGCGCCGAAGGGAGAGGCGCGCTTCCAGGCCCGCATGGTGGCGGCGGACGGTGCCTGGCAGGCGTCGAAGGCGTAGCCCTTGTAGACCTCCGCGCCGAAGGAACGCGGATCGCCCCGAATGAGTGACGGCTGTCCTCCGGGAACATCGGGGGCGCCGGGCGCCGTCGGGTCCTCGGGCGCGTCGGGGGCCGCCGGGTCGAGCAGCGTGCGCGGCTCGGAAGGCTCAGCGGGCTGGGACGGTTGGCCGGACTGGGAGGATTGGCCGGGCTGGGACGGCACGCCCGGTGCTGGGGGCGTGTTGTCCGAGGAGGGCTGGCGCTGCGAGCCGGGGGGCGCCTGACGGGAGGGCCCGGAGGGTACGGCGGCCCCCGGGGGCGCGGCCGGCTGCCGCGAGGCTCTTGGGGCGGACGATGCCGCTGTGCCGGAGGCCGCTCCGGGTGACGGTGGCGCCGGAGGCACGGCCCGGGGTGAGGGAGGCACCGGAGGGTGGCTCGTGACGGGATCGGCCGGTGCCGCCTCGCTTCCGGCGGCGGGCAGCACCCCGGAGGTGAACAGGGCGGCGAGCGCGGCCAGCAGAACGGTTCCCCGGCGAATCATCTTATTTTCGTTGGCCATGTGGCGAGTGAAACGAGTCCCGGCGCATGGATCCGTTCAGGCTCGCCCGCAAGGCCCCCGGATTCAGCCATCTGCCCTGCCCGCCGGCCGCCGGACCGACGGCGCCGTTGCCGCGCCCGGGCTGCGGCGGACAGCAGCCTCCGGACCGGGGGCTTACAACCCGGCCAGCACCAGGCCGGACGTCGGTACTCCCGTACCCGCCGTGACCAGCGCGCGCTCCACGCCGTCCACCTGGTTGACGGCCGTGCCGCGGATCTGGCGTACGGCCTCCGCCATGCCGTTCATCCCGTGCAGGTACGCCTCCCCGAGCTGGCCCCCGTGGGTGTTGAGCGGAATGACCTCCTCCGCCACAAAATCGGCGCCCTCGCCACGCGCGCAGAACCCGAACTCCTCCAGCTGCATGAGCACGAACGGGGTGAAGTGGTCGTACAGAATGCCGACATCGATGTCGCGGGGCACCAGCCCGCTTGTGCGCCACAGCTGCCCGGCTACGACGCCCATCTCCGGCAGCCCCGTCAGGTCGTCGCGGTAGAAGCTCGTCATCTGCTCCTGCCGCCGTCCGGCCCCCTGCGCCGCCGCGGCGATCACGGCGGGCCGGTGCGGCAGATCGCGAGCGCGCTCCACGGAGGTGACCACCAGGGCCTGACCGCCGTCGGTCTCCTGGCAGCAGTCGAGCAGCCGCAGCGGCTCGACTATCCAGCGCGAGGCGGCGTGCTCGGCGAGCGTGATCGGCTTGCCGTAGAAGTAGGCGGCCGGATTGGTCGCCGCGTACTTCCGGTCCGTCACGGCGACGTGCCCGAAGACCTCGGGGCTCAGCCCAAAGGTGTGCAGGTAGCGCCGCGCCGCCATGGCGACCCAGGAGGCGGGTGTGAGCAGGCCGAAGGGCAGCGACCAGCCGAGCGCCGTGCCTTCGGCGGACGGCTCGCGCCGCTGGACACCCGAGCCGAAGCGCCGGCCCGAGCGCTCGTTGAACGCCCGATAGCACACGACCGTCTCGGCGATTCCCGAGGCGACGGCCAGCGCCGCCTGCTGGACGGTGGCGCAGGCGGCACCGCCTCCGTAGTGCACGCGCGAGAAGAACGACAGTTCGCCGATGCCCGCCGCCTGCGCCACGGTGATCTCCGGGCTGGTGTCCATGGTGAAGCTGACCAGGCCATCGACGTCATCCGGTACGAGACCCGCGTCCTCCAACGCCGCCTGGACGGCCTCGACCGCGAGCTTGAGTTCGCTGCGGCCGGAGTCCTTGGAGAACTCGGTGGCACCGATGCCGGCGATCGCCGCACGGCCGCCCAGTGTGTCGCGGCTCCGGAGGCTCATATGTCCGCGCCTTTCTGGACGGTGTCCTGGTCGGCGTCCGGAAAGGCTTCTCGGGCGGGCCCTTGAACGCCCACTTGAACAGCTCCCTGGCCTGGCCCTTGGTCAGCCCCTTGAACGGCTCCGCTTTCCGAATCCCGCGTCCGGATGGTGAGGAGAAGGGTGACCGCGCCTGTGACATGAGCACCCAGACTGTTCCTGCCGAGTACGGCGATCCCGGCCTCCAGAATCGAAGCATCCGGTGCGCCCGTTCCCGTCCCACCGGATGCCGTGACGGAAGTGACGCGGCCGGTCAGTGTCAGGGTGTCGCCCGGGTAGTTGGGGGCACCCAGCCGGATGGCGACCCTCCGCAGCCGCGCGTACGGGCCCGCCCACTCCGTCACGTAGCGCCCCACCAGGCCGTTGGTGGTCAGGATGTTCATGAAGATATCGGGCGAGCCCTTGTCCCTGGCCGCCTCCGCGTCGTGGTGCACGTCCTGGAAGTCGCGTGAGGCGATGGCCCCGGCGACGATGAGCGTGCGCGTCACCGGCACGGCCAGCGGCGGCAGTTCGTCCCCCTCACGGGGCACTGGAGCGTCCACGGGCGCGCTCGTCATCACAGCTCCTCCGTCGCGGTCAGTTCCTCCGCCGGTCACCGGTTCCACCGTCGGCACCTGTTCTTCCGTTGCGGCCGGGCCCTCCGTTGCGGCCGGAGTCCCGCCCCGTTCGGCGAGGAGGGTGCCTGGCGTACCTGGCATGCAGGCGTGCCGAGGGTGGGGTCCATCAGGCCGGCCCCCGGAAGACGGGCAGTTCGAGGTCCTCGTCCACGCGCAGGAACTCCAGCTCGACGGGCATCCCGATGCGCACCTTCTCGCACGGCACTCCGGTGATGTTGCTGACGAGGCGAACGCCCTCGCCGAGTTCGACGAGCGCTACGGCATAGGGCGGCTCGAAGGCGGGGAACGCAGGATGGTGCATCACCACGTAGGAATAGACCGTTCCGTGCCCCGCCGACTCAATGGCCGTCCACGCGCCGGAGCCGCACGCGTGGCACCCGGGCAGCCAGGGGAAACGCGGCGTGGCGCAGGCGTCACACCGCTGGAACAGCAGCTTGTGGCGGGCGACGCCCTCCCAGAAGCCCGCGTTGTCCCGGTTGACCACCGGCCGGGGCCGCCGGGCCGGCGCACCGGGGGCCGCAGCCTGCCTCTCAGCGGTCCTTCCGCCTTCCGCAGGGCGGTACTTGAGGATCCGGAAGCGGTGCGTCCCCACGGTGTCGTCGCCGGTCCGGATGTCCATCCGGGTCGTCACGAAGTATCCGGTGCCCAGTTTCGTCGTCTTGCGCGGCGAAACCGATTCGATCACCGCGTCGAAGGTGATCTCGTCTCCGGGATACAGCTCGCGCACGTACTCCTGTTCGCAGTCGGTGGCGACGACCGAGGTGTACCCAGCGTCCTCCAGCGTGCCCAGCAGCGCGTCGTACGGGCCCGCGCGTCCCTCCCGTCCGCTCATCCCGGCCATCGTCCAGACCTGGAGCATCGTCGCGGGCGCCGAGCCGTCCGGCGGCACGGGGTGTCCCAGGGCCTCGCACCAGTGCCGGACCATCGTCTCGTTGACGGGGTCCCTGCCCCGTGCGGAGGTTGCGGCCGGGCGGCCCTCGTACTCCAGGAGGGTCTCGTGGAGCGCGTCGTCACTCACCGCCGCCTCCTCCGCCGTGCCGCCGACCGTCGTCGCGACGCCGCCTCGCTGGACCTCGCTCACGCCGCCTCCGGGGATGTTGACCTGCGCCCCACGGTTCGTCCGCCCAACTCGACGCCCTCCTGCACGCTTCGCTGCCGTGCGCGGTGGGGGATGGGGCTTTCCTGACTGTCCGTCAGTTCTGGTGAGCCTGTCAAGGTCACCTCTCTCGCCCCCTGGTCCGGGCCAGCCCCCCGAGCGCCGCAGCGCACCCCGACCGGGCATCCCAACACCCCGTGCTCCAGGGCACATTCCTGCCCCCTCCCGGCACACAGAAGCAGCCGCGCGCCCGCGAATGATTCGCGGACGCGCGGCTTCGGTCCATCCCCATGAACGTTCCGGCCGAGTAGCCGGTCAACCCGTCAGATGTTCACCACAGGCTCGTTGATTGTCACCACAGGTTGGTGAAGACGACGGTGTTCGTCTTGTTGTGGGTCTCGTTGGACTGGTCAACAACCGCGCCGTTGCCATTGACGGTGGCATTGTTCGCGTTGTTGGTGTTGTTCCCGTCCCCCCTCGCGCTCTGCGCCTGGGTACTGACACTCGCATTGGAATTCGATCCGTCGTCCGCGAATGAGCCGTTGTCCGCCTGCGCCACCCCGGACATGACGGCGAGGGCGAAAGGAAGGGCGGCGGCAGCTGCGATGACGCGGGCGGTACGGATGCGTGCCATGTTCATTCCTCCAGGAACCATATGTGGGCCGCGAACGCGGCATTGCACCAGTAAGTGCGGTGTTTTTCGGGCGGTTGGCCATCCGCCCGGACGTTGCCTTGCGACGTCGCGGAACCAGAGTTGCCCACCGAATCCCCCGCGAACCACACCTGGCGGAATGATTCGCCCGCAAGTATGACGACGTGTCGATAAACTCCCTTCATGCCCCCAACTCCCCTTCGCCACCACGCACGACAGCCGTCGCGCGGGCTCCGCGCGCATGAAGGATGGCGCAACGGCCCTTCATCCGAGTCCAGTTGAAGGTCTGATGAGGTCCGATCAGGGCGGCACGCAGGCCGAATTCCTTCCGGATACCAAACTTCCGTACGAAGCAGGGTTTATGGGCTTGCTCGCGCATAAGCGCGTGCCGACCAGCCATCGGCGGGAAACCGCCATCGGCCGGGAAACCGCTGTGCACGCGCTCTCCCTCGGCGAGCTTCCGCCTCTCCGCCGGCCACCCCGCGCACACGACCCGCGAGCGCCTCCCCGGGCTCCCGCGCTACCCCGCAGGGCCCTCCGCGGCCGTCACGGGTGGCCTAATGACACCCCTTTGGAGGGGCTGCTCTGTCACGGACGGCCCGGGCCGGGCCGTACGCGGCGCCCTTCCGCCCTCCAGCGCCGACGGAACAGCGCAGCGCCCGGCACGTTGGGCGGCCTCACGTCCCCGTAGGGCGCCAGGCGGGGTCGCGTCCGGTGAGCGCGACCACCCGGTCGAGCAGAGGTGCGTCCTCGGGCACCTGGACGACCGGCCCGAAGAGCCCCTCCCCGCCGTTCCCCCGCACCGCGTCCGCGAGGAACGTGTGTACGGTACGCAGCGACTCCTCGTCGAACCCCGGCTCCTGTCCGGTCGCACGCGCAACGTCCCAGCCGTGCACGACCAGTTCGTTCAACAGCACGCGCCCCGCCACCGCTCCCGTCAGCGAGACCCCGCCCGCCTGGGTGTCGCCCTGCCACGCCGCCGGCGAGCGCCAGGCCGCTGTCACGGCTTCCAGGCCACGGGCGAGCTGCGCGCGCCAGTCCTCGGGCAACGGGCCGGGGCCGTGCTCGGAGGGGGCACGCTCGGTGCTGTCGCCCAGTTCCTTGCGCGCCGCGTACTGGAAGCCCACCGACAGCTCGATCACATGTGCCAGCAGATCGCGCAGCGCGAAGCGCTCGCAGGGCGTGGAACTGTCCAGCGCCGCGTCCCCGGCCCCGTCCACCAGCACGGCCATCCGCCGCGCCGCCGGCCCGATGTCGATCCCCGTCTCCGTCATGCCGCTCGCTTCCCTTTCCGCCGTACGCGTTCGCCGTCTCCGCTCACGACGGACTTCCTACAGAATCCGCCCGGAACCGGTCATCCGCAGTTCGGAGCAGACCATGCACGCCCAGACGCAGGCCGCGGCCGGTCCAGAACCGACCGTTTCCAGCCCGGCACCGAACCCGGGCAGACCGGGGCCGAACGCGCACAGTTCAGGGCGGGCCGCTCGCACCGGACCGGAACAGACCATCCGGGACAGCCGGAGCCGCCGCTTCCCGGCACGGTCGCGTGGAGCGCGGCGGTCACCCGGGCGGCCCCATCGGCGCGCGAGCCTGTCGAACGGCGCCGGAAAGCGGGGAGGGACCCAGGGTGCGCGATGTCACCGATCCTCTGCTGAACCTCGTCCGGCGGCGCCGGGAGCCCGTGGTCGCCCAGACGGCCCGTTCGACCGTCGCCGCCGTGATCGCGTATGTCGTCGCCCGTCAGCTGAGCAGTGAGCCCGCACCGCTCACCGCTCCCCTGACCGCGCTGCTGGTCACCCAGGTCACTCTCTATACGACGCTGAAGACCGGCATGCGCCGGGTGAACGCGGTGGTCGCGGGGGTGCTCATCGCGACCGGCTTCAGCTCCCTGGTGGGGCTCACCTGGTGGAGCCTGGGCGTCGTCATCCTCGCTGCCCTGGTCATCGGCCGTTTTGTCAAGGCCGGAGAGTTCGTCCCGGAGACCGCGATCAGCGCCATGCTCGTCCTGGGCGTGACCCAGGTGGCCGCCATGGCCTGGGACCGGGTGCTGGAGACCTTGGTCGGCGCCGTAGTAGGGCTGGCGTTCAACGTGCTGTTCGTGCCACCCGTATGGGTGCAGCCCGCCAGCGAGGCCGTCATCGACCTCTCCGGCCGGATGCGGCGGCTGCTGCTGAGCCTCGGCGAGCAGGTGCGCGGCCATTCCCCGGTGACGCGGGCCGCCGAACGGCTGCACGAGGCACGGCGGCTCGACCAGGACATCGAACAGGTGGACGCCGACCTGCGCCGTGCCGAGGACAGTCTCCGGCTCAACCCCCGGGTCAAGGAAGGAGCACTCTCCCGGGTGGTGCTGCGCACCGGCCTGGACACCATGGAGATCTGCGCGGTCGTCCTGCGCACGGTGTGCCGGACGCTGGTCGATCTCGCGAAGGCGCGCACAGAAGAGCCACTCTTCGCGCCGCATATCGCCGAGGGACTGCACGAACTGTTCACCCACATGGCCAGTGCGGTCGAAAGCTTCGCCGTACTGATCACCACGCAGGTCAGCACCAACGCGGAGGAGGCCGAGTCACAGCTCGTCCGGGAACTCGACGCCAGCCGCGCCAGCCGCGACACCGTCGCTCTCCATCTGTTGGACGGCGTACAGGAACACCCCCGCCAGTGGCAGCTGCACGGCGCGCTGCTGGCCGAGGTCGATCGCATCCTGGACGAGCTGGACGTGGAGAAGCGCTCCCAGCGGATGTGGGAGGAACTGGACCGGCAATCCCGGCAGCAGCGTGACCGCTACCGGATGCTGCGCGCAAAGCTCGGCTGGCGGCCACGGACGGACGGCGGACGGGAGGAAAACGGCAGGCAGGAGGAGCACGACGAGCGGGGGAAGGACGACCGGATCGAGGAGGACTGAGCCTTCGCCGCCCGCGAGGACAGCGGCCCGAGCCGCCCCCGGCCCCGAGCCGCCCCCGGCTCCGCGCCCCCCGGTTCCGCGCCCCCGGCGGGCTGTACGGCAGCGCCGACGCCGCGTCCCGTACAGCGCCGGCGCCCCGTTCAGGGCAGCGAGCGCCGCAGGTAATCAGCTGTGTGCGTGCGGGAGATGCGCGCCATCTCCTCCGGGGTCCCGGCGAATACGACCTCGCCGCCGTCCGCCCCGGCCTCCGGACCGATATCGATCACATGGTCGGCGTGCTTGACCACATCCAGATCGTGCTCGACCACGATGACGGTGTTGCCCGCGTCCACCAGCCGGTCCAGCAGCGCCAGCAAGGTCTTTACGTCGGCCATGTGCAGCCCCGTCGTCGGCTCGTCGAACACGTAGACGCTCCCCGTCTCGTGCAGCCGGTGCGCGAGCTTGATCCGCTGCCGCTCGCCCCCTGACAGCAGCGACAGCGGCCTGCCGAGGGTGAGGTAGCCGAGACCGACCTCCCGCAGTGGGGAGAGCCGGCGCAGGATCGCGGGGTCGGTGAAGTGTTCCAGGGCCTCCTCGACGGTCATGTTGAGCAGGTCCACGACGTTTTTGCCGTGCATCCGGTACGAGAGAACCTCCGCGCGGAATCGTCGCCCCGCGCACCCCTCGCACACGGTGGTCACCGGGTCCATGAACGCCATGTCCATCGTGACGCTGCCCCGCCCCCGGCAATCCGGGCACGCGCCTGTGGTGTTGAAGCTGAACAGCCCGGCATCGACCCCGTGACGCCGCGCGTACATCCTGCGCACCAGGTCCCAGATGTCGGTGTACGTCGCGGGCGTCGAACGCGCCGAGATCCCGGCGGCCGACTGGTCGAGGACGATGGCCTCCGGATGCCGGGCCGCGAACACCCCGACCAGGGTGCTCTTGCCGGACCCCGCGAGGCCCGTGACGACGGTGAGCACTCCTGCCGGGATGTCCACGCTCACGTTTTTGAGGTTGCGGAACGACGCCGCCCGCACCGTCAGCACGCCCGACGGCCACCTGCGCCGCGCAGTCGGCTTCAGCCCGGTGCGCTCCCGGAAATGTCTGCCGGTGGTCGTGCCGCTCTCCGCGAGCTCGCCGACGGTCCCTTCGAAGACGATCTCACCACCGGATGTGCCGGCTCCAGGACCCACATCGACCACATGATCGGCGATTTCGATCACATCCCGGTCGTGCTCGACGATCAGTACCGTGTTGCCCTTGTCGCGGAGCGCGAGCAGCGATCCGTTCAGCCGGTCCACCTCACGTGCGTGCAGCCCGACGCTGGGCTCGTCGAAGATGTACGTCATGCCCGTGAGGCTGCTGCCCAGGTGGCGCACGGTCTTCAGCCGCTGTCCCTCGCCTCCCGAGAGCGTTTTGGTGGGGCGCTCCAGGGTCAGGTAGCCGAGCCCCACCGCGTCGATGCGCCCCAACGCCGCGAGCGCCGCCCCGACCGCCGGGCCACCCACCGGATCCCGCGCAACGGCCAGTCCTCCGAGTACTCGCGTCAGTTCGCGGATCTCCATCGCACACAAGTCCGCGATGCGGTAGCCCTCGATACGGGACGCCAGCGCGCGCTCGTTCAGCCGCGCTCCCCCGCACTCCGGACAGGCGGCCTCGGTGACGACCCGCTCCGCGCTCTCGCGCTCGCGATCGCTCAGCGACTCCAGCCCCGGCTTGATGAAGCGGCGGGTGAAGCGCGGCACCACACCCTCGTAGTCGTTCAGCGCGACGTGCCCCGGGCCGTCGCCGTGGGGACGCTGGGTCCGGAAGCCGCCGCCGTACAGCAGCAGTTCACGCTCGCTCTCCGAGTAGTCATGAAGCGGCTTGTCCGGGTCGAAAACGGTCGCTGCTTCCGCCAGCCCCGGTCCTCCCGCGCCCTTTACCGTCGGATCGCGCATAACGCTTCCAGTAGTTCGTCCCCACCGCGAACGCCGGATGCCGGATGGCCCCTTCGTTCAACGACTTCGACTCATCCAGCAGCTTGTCCAGATCCAGCCGCACCGCCCGCCCGAGCCCGTCGCACGCAGAACACATCCCCTGCGGATCGTTGAACGAGTACAGATGCGACGGCCCGGCGCTCGGCTCCCCGCACCGCGAGAACAGCACCCGCAGCACCGGGTTGACCTCGGTCATCGTCCCTACCGTCGAACGCGAACCGCCCCTGACGGGCTTCTGATCGACGATGATCGCCGGTGTCAGGTTCTCCATGAACTCGAACTTCGGCCGCTCGTAGCGCGGCAGACGGTTCCGGACGAACCAGGGGAAAACCTCGTTCAGTTGCCGCTGCGACTCGATCGCCACCGTGTCGAACACCAACGACGACTTGCCCGACCCCGAGACCCCCGTCACCACGGTCACCCGGCCCAACGGTATACGCAGCGTCACCCCTCGCAGGTTGTTCTCCCGTACGCCGCGGATCACGATCTCCCCCGCCACCCGTTCCTCCTCCCCACGTCCGGCCCCACTCTCTTCCACCCTCCCCCAGAAACCGGACACCTCTTGTCGAGTTTCCCCGGCCCCGTCCAGCCGGGTTCTGCCCGGGGTGACGAGAAGAACGGGACAAGCAGAGGAACGGGAAAACGCGAGGGGAAACGCGGGAGAAGCCAGGCACAGAACCGGCAGAACGAGCCGACCGCACATACGGCTGACCGCCGCCTCTTGTGGAGACGACGGTCAGCCGATCACCGCTCCCTCCTGGGCGGAACACTCGGGGGCGGAATATTCCCGAGGGGGCGGAATTCTCTATGTGGCTTTACGTAAATCCATGGACCCGCGGACCGCGGACGTGCGCCGGAGCAGAAGCCCCCGTCAAAGACCGCTCTCGCCAAGACCGCTCTCGTCAAGGGAAGGGAGGATCCCAATAGCGCGCCGGGCCGCCGTACACCCGTCAGCACTCGGGCCGCGCGAGACCGGCATCAGCGGCATGCCGCGCTCTCCCGGAGGGGCATCATCCGCCCTCGTACCCCCGCCGACCGCCGCGCTCCCGCACGGTGCGGGGAGGCACCAGCCGCCACCTCCACCGGCTTGATCATCTCCTTGGGCTTCACCAGGGCCCGCCCCTGGTCTTCGCCGCTCTCCCCGTTCGCTCCCGCGCTCTCCGCGACATAGGTGCGCCAGGTGCCGACCCCCAGCACAACTCCGGCGACGAGCGCGAGGACAGCCATCACATCGGCTGGACGAACACGGGATCGACGCCCTTCACCAGATTGCCGGCCGGCCTCGCCCACGGTCTCGCCGTGCCGGACCCGCCACCTCGTCTCCGTGCCGTTGTTCTGTGGCTCACCCACTGCTCT
The DNA here is from genome assembly GCF_039532135.1 of Streptomyces axinellae. Classification (NCBI taxonomy): domain Bacteria; kingdom Bacillati; phylum Actinomycetota; class Actinomycetes; order Kitasatosporales; family Streptomycetaceae; genus Streptomyces; species Streptomyces axinellae. The sequence goes on along the minus strand of NZ_BAAARJ010000007.1, from coordinate 256,821 downwards.
CACCTGCCCTCATCCCTGCTCCTCGCCGGACGGCCGTCCTTCGGCCCGCCTTCTCACGGACCACGAGCCGCACCAACCCGTCCTCATGTGTGATGCGGCCCCTGGCCGAAAAGTTCACGGCCTCTTTCAGCCGGTTCCAAAGCGAGGCCGGACCGGTTCCGAAGCGAGGCCGGTCCGGGGCCCCAAAAGCCCCCTGTGCCCCGTTCCTCAACTCCCAGGAGAGATCGAGCAGCACTCAGTATTCAGCAGTAACCGCCGCTCCAAACCGCCCACTTCACCCCCATCGGACTTCGCCGTCCGCGAGCACGGGTGGACCCGTCAAAGCATGTGAGAAGGGGCACCCGGGGGGAGCCGGGTGCCCCTTCTCACGTGACGCTCACTCCCGCCCGCTGGTCTCCAATTCCCCATTGCTGTACAGAACCGCACCCGCGGGGGAATGCTCTCCCGAGATGTGAGTGCGGATCGACATGAGGTAATCGTGGCGGTTCACGCGTCCGTCGCCGTCGGTGTCGAGTGCCTCGAAGGCGGCCTCGGCGTTGCCGACAGGATTGTTCAGCGCCGTACGCAGCGTGATGAACTCCGGTCGGCTGAGGGAGCCGTCCTTGTCGGTGTCCGCGAGGTCGAACAGGGCGCCGAGTGCCGGCGAGCAGATGTTGTCGAAGGCGTCGACTCCCACCCATGCCAGATACTCGTCTTCGGTCATCTTGCCGTCACCGTCCGCGTCCATGACGGCCCATGCCTGTTCCCCGGCGGCACGTGCGTGGACGACCATGGGGTCGTCGTCTCCGCGTCCCGTTGCCGCTGTCACCCGATCGATCCGTGTGAAGTAGTCCTCCCTGGAGATCACTCCGTCCCCGTCCGTGTCGAGCATGGCGAAGACGAGCCGCTTGGCAGCCATTCCGCTCACTGGGCACCCTTTCAGTCAGGCCGGCCATCACGTCACCGGCCGAATTCCTGGCTGACCTGTCCTCCCCCTCGCACTTGTGCGGTCAAGCCCGCCGTACGGGTGTCGTCCCGCCCAGGGGTGACTTGTGGCCGGTCGTTGCGCAGAGAGGATCACCTGCGCCCATGTGCCCCGACAGGCTGTGACCGGACCGGACCGCTACATCTCCGCGGCCGGCCCACAGCCGGCCCGCGACTGGCGGCGCACGCTGGTCAGGGCCGGGAACACAAGCGCACAACGCACAGGCTGAGGCACCACACACAGCGAAGGCATCCCACGGCGAAGGGGCACCACCCACTGGTGGTGCCCCTTCATGAACTGGGCCTTGAGCCGGGTTCAGACTGCGGAGGCGGTGGGATTTGAACCCACGGAGACATCGCTGCCTCGACGGTTTTCAAGACCGTTCCCTTCGGCCGCTCGGGCACACCTCCCCGCGCCGTCCGTGGACGACGCGGGGACCAGCCTAGCGTGTGGTCACTTGTCGCCCTTGCGGGAGCCGAGGGTCAGCTCGGCCGTGTGCGCCTTGCCGTCCCGTTCATAGGTCAGCTTGACCTTTTCGCCCGGCTTGTGGGTCCAGATGGTGCCGATGAGGGTGGGGCCGCTGTCGATGACCGTGTCGTTGAGCTTGGTGATGCGGTCGCCGGGCTTCAGGCCCGCCTTCTCGGCAGGGCTGCCGGAGGGGATCGATTCGCTGCCGCCCTCGCCGTTCTGGGAGATGGTGGCGCCGTTGCCGCCGCCGCCCAGTTCCACGGTCGCGCCGATGACGGGGTAGACGGGCTGGCCCGTCTTGATCAGCTGGCCGGCCACCCGCTTGGCCTGGTTGACGGGGATCGCGAAGCCGAGGCCGACGCTTCCGGACTGGCCCTGGCCGCCCATGCCGCCGCCTCCGCCGCCGCCCGCCGGCTGGATCGCGGAGTTGATGCCGATCACGGCGCCCTGCGCGTCGAGCAGTGGGCCGCCCGAGTTGCCAGGGTTGATCGACGCGTCCGTCTGGAGCGCGCTCATGTACGAGGGGTTGGCGCCCTGGCCGTCGCTGGAGGCCACCGGACGGTTCTTCGCGCTGATGATGCCCGTGGTGACCGTGCCCGAGAGGCCGAAGGGGGCGCCGATCGCGATCGTCGCGTCGCCGACCGCCACTCCGCTGGAGTTGGCCAGCGGGAGCGGGTTGAGCTTGCGGTCGCCCGCGCCCTTGAGCTTGATGACGGCGACGTCGTAGCCCTGGGCCTCGCCCACGACCTGCGCGCTGTACTTCTTGCCGTCGGAGAACGTCGCCGTGAGCTTGCCGCCGCGTGCCCCGTTGGCCACCACGTGGTTGTTGGTGAGGATGTGGCCTTCCTTGTCGAAGACGAAGCCGGTGCCCGTGCCCTCCTCGCCCCCGCCGGACGACTGGATCGTGACCACGCTCGGCAGCGCCTTCGCGGCTATCCCCGCGACCGACTTGGGCGAGCGGTTCAGCGTCTTGGGGTCCGAGGAGGAGGTGATGGTGGTGGTGTCACCGTTCGAGCCTCGGTCGGCAGCCCAGAAGCCGAGGCCGCCGCCCACACCACCCGCGACGAGCGCCGCGACGACGACCCCGGCGAGCAGCGCACCGCGGCGCCTCTTGCCCTGATCCGGGCCGGGGCCACCCGCCGGCGGCATCGCCCAGGGGTCGTGCGGCGGAACGCCGCCCGGGCCGCCGGGACCGGCAGGCCCTGCGGGGCCGCCACCCGAGCCGTACGGCGGAACCGGTGGGGGCGTCGGCGTATTCGGGCCGTAGCCCCAGCCGCCGCCCTGGCCCGCCCCGCCTTGGCCGACGCCGCCTTGGCCCGTGTCCCCCGGCTCCGGCTTGTTCATCGCGACGGGCGGGCCCGCGGGCGGAGCTGGTGTGCCGACACCGGCTCCGGAGCCAGGAATCGCACCGCCACGAGCGCCCGCATCCGCACTCCCGCCCGGTGCCGTGGATCCGGGGCCTTCCGTCGAGGCGTTCGTCGGGCTGTCCGACCGGGTTTCGTGCTGCGGCTGCATGACGAAGGTGTCCTCCGCGGTGCCCCTCTCGGGTACTACACCGTCCTGGACGGCTGGGCCATCCTGCGTACGGTCGGCGGCAGGCGAGTGGGATGAGGAAGTGGGGGTGGTTGCGCCGGAAGAAGGAGAAGAGGCGCTAGAGGTGGGGGAGTCGGGCGAGGTCAGCGGGGAATCGCTGCCCCCAGGGCTCGTCGGGGCGCCGGTCGACGGGGCGTCCGCCGACGCCGGGGGCGTGGGGTTCGGCCCCGCCGCAGGCGTCACGGCAGCGCCCTCGTTCTCGGTGCTCACAGCTCACTCCTCATCAGGTACACGACATCGCAGGGATGGGACATTCACATATTCGGGTATCCGCAGACAGCTTTTCCCATCAGGTGTCAGACGGGCGTAAGCCGGCACACAGCCTCGGCTGCGCGGTTCTTACATCCGGCCAACACTGGTCAATACCGACAGGGCGCCCTCTTCGCTCTCACTCACTCATGCGTTCCACTGCTACGCCCTCCGTGATCACGGGTCCAGCGTAGGCGCGGCCGGGTCGCACCGCTCCTCGGCGCCGGAACTGCCGTGCGAACGGGCGCGCGGCCCGCCGGGAAGCCCGCCCGTACGCCGCCCGGCGGCCGAGTGCGGCCCTGCGGCCCGGAGTCCGGGGCCGAGCGGTCCCGCGAAGCCGTACGCAAGTTCGTGCGCAAAGCCCTGCACAACGTGTTCGCCGACCCGGTGGCACGATAACCCGGTGAGCTATGAGATCGACGCCGGGTCGCGCCGCCGTCTCACCCGCCCTCTGTCCGTCATCGCCCACCGGGGGGCCTCGATGGAGGCCCCGGAACACACCCTCGCCGCCTACCGCCGTGCCATCGAAGAGGGCGCCGACGGCTTGGAGTGCGACGTGCGGCTGACCGCTGACGGCCATCTCGTCTGTGTGCACGACCGCAGGGTCAACCGGACCTCCAACGGACGCGGCGCCGTCTCCGCCCTGGAGCTGGCCGATCTCGCCGCCCTCGACTTCGGCTCCTGGAAGGGCAGGCACGCCGACCCGTACGAGTCACCGGATACCGACACGGACACCGATGCGGTGCCCGCCCCGGGAGCACGCATCTCCGCGCAACCGGATACCGGCGTGAAAGCGGCCGACGGCGACGGATCGCCGGACCGCGCCGGAGGCCGGACCGAGCGCACCTCGGTCCTCACTCTCGACCGGCTGCTGCGGCTCGTGGCCGAAGCACCACGTCCCGTCGAACTGGCCATCGAGACCAAACACCCCACCCGGTGGGCCGGGCATGTGGAAGAGCGCCTCCTGGAACTGCTCGACCGCCACCGGCTGAGCACCCCCGTGCGCGTCATGAGCTTCTCCGCCCGCTCCCTCCAGCGGGTCCGCATGGCCGCACCGCACCTGCCGACGGTCTACCTGACGCAGTTGCTGCTGCCCCGCCACCGGGACGGCAGGCTGCCGCACGGGGTGCGCATCGCGGGCCCGAGCATCCGCATCCTGCGCTCACACCCCGAATACGTGGCCCGCTCCCACCGCGCCGGCAACGAGGTGCACGTATGGACGGTGGACGAGCCGGAGGATGTGGAGCTGTGCGCCCGCCTGGGGGTTGACGCGATCATCACGAATCGCCCCCAGCAGGTCCGCTCCCAACTGGGGCTCGGCTGAGCCGAACTCGTCCTGCCCCCGCACCACCCCGATTCGCCCCTCCGGCTCATCACCTCAATTCACCGCATTCACGGATCACTTACCGGGGGTGCTCCGGCGCATCCGCTGCGTAGTGCAGAGCCGTGTGTGCGTCAAGAGAGCGGACATGGCCGGTTTCCTGTGCACTCGTGTGGGGCATTCATCCGATGGCGTGGGGCAAAGGAGGTCTCGGGGGTGGCGTTGGTGGTGGCACAAGAGGTGCCTACATCGTCGGCGATGGCCGTGTCCCATGGCCCGTCGGCCGTGGGGGTCGCGAGGCGCAGGATGCGCGAGGAACTTCTCGCCAGCGGTGCGCCGGACGCGGTGATCGACGATGCGATTCTGATCCTTTCCGAACTGCTCAGCAACGCGTGCCGTCACGCACGCCCGTTGAGCACGGGAATCACCAGATCGAACGGTACGAGCAGAGCGAACATAACGAACGGCGACAGCAGGAACGGCACAAGCGGCGAGAGCGCTCCGGATACCCCGGACGCCGCGGACATGACGCATCCGGCCAACGGCGCCGGGGGCGTCGTCGAAGCCGCCTGGCACAGGGACGCACGGGGGGAACTGACTATTTCCGTCACGGACGGCGGTGGCCCGACCCGGCCACTTCCGGCCACCCCCTCGGTCACCGCGCGCGGCGGCAGAGGACTCGCCATCATCACGTCACTGGCCCGTGACTGGGGCGTCAGCACGGCACGGAAAGGCTCCAGCAACGGGGGCGGGGCAGAGGGAGTGACGGTCTGGGCGGTTCTGCCGCCGAGCGGCTCCTTCAGCAGCCGGGTCGCCGCGAGCCTGGATCTCGACCTGGCCTCCCTGGAAGAACTGGGCTGACCGGCCGCCCACCGGATACGCGCTGCCTTCCGCGCCCTCTCGCACCGCGAGCGGAGCGTGAGAGGCAGCGCGTCCGTCACAAGGACTAGGATCGCGGCTCCCGGACACACCGCCGCACACCTGGAGAACCGCTCGCATGGCCAAGAAGCGCCGCCCCCAGTCAACCCCCGCGAGCAGCGCGGGAAGCTACCCGGTCGTCGGCGCCCGTCAGCCGTGCCCCTGCGGTTCGGGCCGCCGCTACAAGGCGTGCCACGGCAGGGAAGCCGCGCATGCGGCGACCGAACTGGTGCGTCGCCCCTTCGAGGGGCTGCCCAACGAGAGCGACTGGGTCGCCCTGCGCGAGCTGGTTCCCGCCGGAACGGCACGGCTGACGCTCAAGGAGGGGCTGCCCGAGGGCGTTCCCGCCGTGACGCTCGCGACGGTGCTGCCGATGGCGTGGCCCGCCCTGCGCCGGGACAGCGGCGAGGTCCTGCTCGGCCTCCAGAACGACACGGCCTCCGGCGACATCAGCCGCGACCTGGCGGGCACGCTGGGCCGCGCGCTGGCCGCCGAGCCGGGCACGCCCGTCGCCGCGGGCAGACCCGATCCGCAAGGGCCGCGGCTGCAGGATCTGCTGGACCTGGACGCGCCGTTCGAGCCCGTGGTGCACAGCGGCTTCGAGTTCTGGATCGACGGGGAGGACCAGCCCGCCGGCGAGGTCGCCGCGTCCTTGGAGAGTGCCAATTCGGCCGCCATCCCGACGGCCCGGCTCTCCGGGGTGGAAGGCGCGTATTGGTGTGAGGCGCCGGAAAAGAACCATCTGCGCTGGGTGATGACCCACCCGGAGGAGCGGCTCCTGGACGCGCTCGCACGACTGCACGCACAGGGCGCCTCCACGCTGGGTGAGGTTTCCGGAACGTCCGCCACCGAGGGGTCCCGTCTGGTGGGCTCCTTCCGCGCGCACGGCCTGACCGTTCCGGTATGGGATCTTCCGTCCGGGATGACCTCGGAGGACTGCGAGAAGCCCGCCGCCGCCTTCGCCGAGCGCCTTGCCGAGGCACTGGCGACCACCGCCCCGCTGACGGCGGAGGAGCGCAGGGCGCGCAGCGGTCTCACCAACCGTCAGGTGACGCTCAGCTAAGGGTTGTCGGCGGATTCCGAAACGGGTGTGCGAAGAAAGTGTGACCGTGACTCGTGTCACACCGGAGGTTCAACTCCCCGTACTCACAGGTAAATCGGCGTCCGGATATGGGCGATCGAATTTGCGAACGGCCGATCTCTTGTTACCGTTCTAGGTGCCCGGTCGCTGGTGCATCCCCCGTCGCCAGCGACCGGGTTTTTCCATGCCCGCACTCCGGTGCGTCCTAGGGCCCTGCCTCGGCCCCGTGGCTCCGCCACCCGTCGCCCCCCCAACCGGCTCCCTAACTCCGCGTCTGCCCGGGCGAGTTGCTGCCGGAGCGCAGCAGGCGTCGCTCACCATCCGCCGAGGCGACCTCCGCGACCGCCGAGTACAGCCCCTCCCCCGCTTCGTCATCGGCGCTGCCGCCCGCCCTGCCGCCCGAGTGCCGTGGCGTCTCGCAGATCCCCGGCTCGTCCGCCGCCGGCAGCGTGCAGTGCACCTGGAGGTTCCGGCCGTCGGGACGCATCAAGGTGAGGACTGCGGGCAGCTGGCTGTTTGTCGCGTTTCTGTAGTACGTCCGTGCCCAGGTGTCCCCATCCTCCGCCAAGACACAGGTCTGAGCCTCCACACCTTCGGGTGACGCGGTTTCCGGGCCGCAGGAGGAGGCGGCGGGACGTGCGCCCCGGCCCCCGGACCGGTCGGCCAGCTCCGGAACGTCCGCACCCGCGGGGGGTTTGCCGTCGTCTCTCCCGGACGCGTCCTCCCCACGCGCGTCCGACGGCCCCCGTCCGGCCTCCCCGGCGGGCCCGGAGCCGCGCTCCGCGCCACTGAGCCCGGCACGAGCGGCCTCGGACGCCCTGGACGCCAGACGTGCGTCCTCGCCGGCGACCGCCGCGGCGAGCGGCAGTGCGACGGCGAGTGCGACCGTGCTGGCGAGCGCGACGACACGGAGCCGGGACGCGCGCTGTTGCGGCTGGTGCATGAGGGACCCCACCTGGGACTGGAGGAACGGAGGGAGCGAGAAGAGGGGAGGAGAGCGAAGAGAGGACGCGGGGCGGGAGGTGCCGCCGTACCGGTGGGGTGAACATATCGGGGGAAGGGGCGCACACCGCCGTCCGGCCGTCCGTTTCCCGTACAACTGCGGCCAGCTCTTACCCATACGAGTGAAGGTGCGGGGCGCACGCCCCCGCACCTTGGAACCTCGCGCGCGCCGGGGGCACGAGCCGCACGACCTTCATCAGCCGCACGACGTCCGCACGACGTTCATCGCATCGTCGAGTCGGGGGCCAGCGGGCACCGAGCCGACGCAGGGCGCGACCGCGCGGCGATGTGCGTCAGTAGGCCAGCCTGCTGCCCGAACCCGGGGTGGCGGCGCTCTCCTCGATCAGCACATCGAGGAGGTTCTCCATACGGGGCAGCCAGGGCCGGCCCGTGCTCCCCTGCTCCGGCTGACGCTCCCAGCGGGCCTGCCCCGCACCCGTGCGGGAGGGGGGCAGCACCACATATCCGCCGTCCCCGTGGAAGCGCAGCGAACTGGGCACCCAGTCCTGCGCATACAGCAGTTCGCCCAGTTCTTCGATCGCGTACGGCTCCACCAGCACCGAGAACCGGGTGGGCGTGGCGATGACGGGGCCGAGCCGCACCCCCGTGCGCTCGAACGTGGCCAGAGCGCGCGCCCCGGCGACCGCCGGCAGGCTCAGCGCGCAGGGCGCGGTGCCGCCGGTGGCCAGGATGACCGGCGCCTCCGGCCTGTTGGTCCACCACCAGCGCACCATCGCCGCATCCGTGGTTGCCGCCAGCAGCACCGGGTCGAAGGGGTGCGCACCCGGCACCGCGCACTCCGGGTCGGGACAGGAGCAGGACGCCTGTTCCCCCTCGGCGAGCGTCTGTTTGGACTGGCGGCGCGAGGGGGAGGGAGCAAGAGCCGCGCCTGGCACGACGGGCCAGCGCCACTCGGTGGCGGCGGTGAGCGCCATGCTTCGCATCGGTGACCTTTGGGAATGCCGTCGGGGCCGTGCCCAGAACCTTCGGCCTGTGAGCTGCCCCCAGGCCCAGAGGGAGCGTCGCCTTCCGAGGATCTCGCGCATGAGCGCTCGTTCCTTTCCGTAAACGCCAACTGACCGTCTCGTCCGAGATCTAGCCCATGAACACCACGCGGAACGTTCGTGACCGTGCGTGTCGAACAGCGCATCATGCCGCGGGTCCAGCGTGAAACGTGGCGCGGGGTGGCGCGTGCATGGCGTTCGCGCTGTGGACTGCCACCTGTGCCGGTGCTGCTCGTACTTGCTCGTTACTTGCTGAGAACTGCTCGTAATCCGCTCGTACCGCGCCTGTGCTGCCTGGTGCAATCCCGCCGGGAGGAAGCCGGGTCGGGCCCGCTGCTACCTAGGACGTCATGTCCTCTCCCAGGGTTCCCGTACCCGCAGCAGCTGTGCCAACGCGCTGTCGAATGGCCTCAGTCGACAGCAATATGCATGTCACGTGAGCGGTTTTGCGCCAATCTCTCATACGCCTCGGTCCACCCGCACGTCGCAGGGCTATCTCATGGAAACCCCCGGCACCGCAAGACCAGTGCTGGACATCCCGTCAACAGTGTGTGTACATGTAGTGGCATTGATAGCGGAGCAGCATGACATGGGGGTTTGCGATGCTATTGGGACCGTTCACATGCAGCGTAAGCCGTTGCCCATGACCTCCCCGCGCCTGCCAAAAGTGGCTGGAATCAAGCCGGTGATTTCCCCGCCCTCGCAGACTGCCCCCTCCTCTGCCGAGAGTTCCCCGGCCGACCGGACGACCGGTTCCGAGCGGCACCGCGACGCGGAGCAGGTCACCGATCACGACCGCGTCACCGATCTCTCCTCGCTGCACGAGCTGACCGCACTGCTCGCGCGCACCGAATCCCTCGACTCCGCGCTCCACGAGACGCTCCGCGCCGGCGCCACCCTGCTCGGCGCCCGCCGGGGCCTGATCGCTCTCGAACCGGGCACCGACCCACGCAGCGCCCCTGGCGGCCCCGGTGTTGGCGGAGGCCCCGGCGCCCGTGCCGCGGACGCCGCCGGGGCCTTCGGCCGGGCCGACTCCTCGCCCGAGCGCACCATCGGCCTCGGCCTCGGCCACTCGGACCTCAGCCAGATCGAGACGGTGCCGCGCGCCTCCGCCGCCTACGCCCGTGTCCTCGACCGCGAGAACGGCTGCACGGAAGGGGCCGGGCCCGCCGCGTCCCGTACCGGCACCGCAGCCGCCGCACGGGACAGCACCCCTTCGGCTTCGCGGACGCGGAACACGTCACCGGATGGTGCGCAGCATGCGGCTGCGGATGGTGCACGGAACGCGTCGCCGGATGCCGCTTCCCCGGATACCCGGGCACCGGATGCCGGGGCGCGGCGTACCGGAGCACAGTCCTCCGTCGCAGCCGCCCGGAGCGGGATCGCCTGTCCGGACATCGCCGCCGACCAGGAACTCTCCCCCCGCCACCGCGAGGTGGCCGCCCGGCTCGGATACGCCGCCACCTACGCCGTCCCCCTCGCCACCGACGACGGGACCCGGCTGGGGGCCGCCGTCTGGCTCTACGACGAGCCCGGCGAGCCGACCGCGCGGCAGCGGGAACTGCTCGCCAGTTATCTGCGGTATGCCGCCGAACACTCGGTCCGGCTCGGTGAACTCGCCCGCACTCGCGCCGATATGGCCACGCTGCGTGAGGAACTGATGCCCAGCGCGCTGCCCCGGGTCCCCGGCGTCGCGCTCGCGGCGCGGCACCGTACCGGGCCCCGCGGGGGCGGCGACTGGTACGACGCGCTGCCGCTGCCCGAACGCGCGCTCGGGCTCTGCGTCGGCGGTGTCACCGGCGGCGGGCCCGCCGCCGTCGCGGCCATGGGGCGGCTGCGGGCCTCGCTGCGGGCCTATGCCGTGATGGAGGGCGAGGACCCCGTCGCCGTGCTCTCCGATCTGGAACTGCTGCTGCGGCTGACGGAACCGTCCTGCTCGGCGACCGCGCTGTTCGCGTACGCCGAGCCCGCCAGTCGCAAGATCCTCCTCGCCGGGGCCGGGCACTGCCCGCCGTTGATCATCGGCCCGCGCAGGATCGAGCCGGTGGAGACGGCCGTCTCCGCGCCGTTGGGCATGCTCGCGTGCTGGGAGGCGCCCAGCGCGGAAGTCGTCCTGCACGAGGGCGAGACCCTGCTGTGCTACACCGACGGTCTGCTGCACCGCACCGGAGACTCCATGGACCGGGCGTTCGCCCGGCTGCGCTCGGCGGCGGCGAGTGCGCCCCGCGCCGCGCGGGAGGATCCGGACACGCTCGTGGACCACGTACTGCGGACCGTGCTGCCCGGGCAGCCGGCCGAGCAGCACGACCACCCCGAGGACGTCGTACTGCTCGCGGCCCGTTTCTGAGCACGGGAGAGCACCGAGGTCCGGTCCGGCCACCGGCCCAGGCTCCCGCTCGCCCTGAGCACGGATTCCTCCACGCCCCCGGGCCGCTCCGGCCCGGGCGTCCGCGTTTCCGCGCCGTCCCGCGCGCCGTGAGGCTGAACGTCACACCCACATGGCCCTGGACCAGCCGCGTGCCGCCCATACGATGGAAGGTGGTTTTATCCGTCAAAGAGGAGGCAGACGTGACAGACGCCGCTGGGGAACAGCCGATCAAGCAGCGGAAGAACGGCCTGTACACGGGGGTCTCCGACGAGCTCGCCGAGAACATGAAGACGGGCTGGGCGGACACCGAACTGCGGGAGCTGGAACCGATCACGCAAGCCGGCGAGGCCGCCGCACGCCGCGCGAAGCTCTCGGCACGCTTTCCCGGCGAGCGCCTCGTCATCCCGGCGGGAAACCTCAAGACCCGTTCCAACGACACGGAATACCCCTTCAGGTCGTCCGTGGAATACGCGTACCTCACCGGCGACCAGACCGAGGACGGCGTTCTCGTCCTGGAGCCGGCCGCTGCCGACGGGCACTCCGCGACGCTCTACCTCCTGCCGCGCTCCAACCGCGAGAACGGCGAATTCTGGCTCGACGGGCAGGGGGAGCTGTGGGCCGGGCGGCGGCACAGCCTCTCCGAGAGCGAGAAGCTCTACGGGCTGCCCTGCGCCGACATCCGCACCGCCACCGAGGCGCTGCGCGAGGCGAGCGGCCCGGTGCGTGTCGTGCGCGGGCACGACGCGGGGATCGAGGCGGCGCTGGAGGACAAGACCACGGCCGAGCGGGACGAGGAGCTGACGGGTTTCCTCTCCGAGCTGCGGCTGGTCAAGGACGAGTTTGAAATCGGCGAGCTGCAGAAGGCGGTCGATTCGACCGTGCGCGGTTTCGAGGACGTCGTCCGCTCCCTCGACAAGGCCCAGGCCACCTCGGAGCGCTACATCGAGGGCACCTTCTTCCTGCGCGCGCGGGTGGAGGGCAACGACGTCGGCTACGGCTCCATCTGCGCGGCCGGCCCGCACGCCACCACGCTGCACTGGATGCGCAACGACGGCGCGGTGCGCTCCGGCGAACTGCTGCTGCTCGACGCCGGAGTGGAGACCCGCACCCTCTACACCGCCGATGTGACCCGCACCCTCCCGGTCGATGGCCGCTTCACCGAGTTGCAGCGCAAGATCTACGACGCGGTGTACGAGGCCCAGGAGGCGGGCATCGCCGCCGTCAAGCCGGGTGGGAAGTACCTCGACTTCCACCACGCCGCACAGCGTGTGCTGGCCACGAAGCTCGTCGAGTGGGGCCTGGTCGAGGGCCCGGTGGAGCGGGTGCTGGAACTGGGCCTCCAGCGGCGCTGGACACTGCACGGCACCGGCCACATGCTCGGCATGGACGTGCACGACTGCGCGGTCGCCCGGCGCGAGACCTACGCCGAAGGCACGCTGGAGCCGGGCATGTGCCTGACCGTCGAGCCGGGGCTCTACTTCCAGGCGGACGACCTGACAGTGCCGGAGGAGTACCGGGGCATCGGCGTGCGCATCGAGGACGACATCCTCGTCACCGAGGACGGCAACCGGAACCTGTCGGCGGCACTACCGCGCGCGAGCGCCGACGTCGAGACATGGATGGCCGAGCTGAAGGCGTGACCAGCAGCCGTACGAGCTGGGCACGCTGACCGGCGCGCGCCGCGCCCCCGCCGCCGAAGAGCGCGCCCCCCCGGCCGCCGAAGAGGAAGAGAGCACGCCTTGGTACCCCGGTTGCGTACCGGACTGCTGTCCGCGTTCCCCTTCCTCGCCATGGGGGTCGTGTGCGCCGTCGATCTCACCGGCGGGCCCGGGATCGGGCTGCTGCCGATGATGGCGCTCGGCCCGGCCTTCGCGGGGCTCACCGGCGGCAAGCGGCGCACGGCGCTGGTCGGGGCGCTGGCGATAGCGCTGTCCGTCGCGCTCAGCTCGTACAACGACCAGTTCGGCGAGCGGCGCGGCAACGCGACGCTGATCTCGGTGACGGGCGTCTCCGTCGCCGCGCTGCTGGCCACCGCCATGCGGCAGAAGCGCGAGGCGGAGCTGGCCAACGTGCGTTCGATCGCCGAGGCCGCCCAGCGGGTGCTGCTGCGCCCGGTGCCCAGGGGCGCCGGGCGGCTGCGGGTCGCCGTCTCGTACACCTCCGCGGTCGCGGAGGCCAGGATCGGCGGGGACCTGTACGAGGTCGTCACCTCGCCGTACGGCGTACGGCTCATCGTGGGTGACGTCCAGGGGAAGGGGCTGGAGGCGGTGGAGACGGCGGCCATCGTGCTCGGCGCCTTCCGCGAGGCCGCCTACAACGAACCCGACCTGCCGGCGGTCGGAGAACGGCTGGAGCGCGCGCTCTCCCGGCACCTGCTGGGCGAGAAGTTCGTGACGGCCGTGCTGGTCGAGGTCCGCGACGATCGGCACGGGGCCACCGGCGCGGAGACTCCGGTGGGGCCGGGTCGCCCTGATGAGGGCGTGGTGGTGACGGAGGAGGGTCTTCCGGCCCTCTCCCCCCTCTCCCTTCCGGAGGGGCCCCTGGCGGAGGAACGCCTTCCGGAGAGGGCGCATGGTGGCGGCGGACGGCCCACGGAGACCGCCACGCTCCTCAACTTCGGGCATCCGGCGCCGCTGGCCGTACGCCAGGACGGCAGCGTGCACTTCGCCGAGCCGGCGCAGCGCTGCCTGCCGCTCGGCCTGGGCCTGCACGGGATCGAGCCGCCCGAACCGCACGAGGTGCCCTTCGCACCCGGCGACCAGCTGCTCTTCTACACCGACGGCGTCACCGAGGCGCGGGACGCCGACAACCGGTTCTACCCCCTCGACCAGCGCGCCCACCTGCTCAAGGACCCCGACCCCGAAGGGGCTCTGGAGGCCGTACGGCAGGACATCCAGGAGCATGTGCGCTCGCCGCTCAACGATGACGCGGCCATGCTGCTGCTGCGGTACCGGGACGTGGGGCCGCTACTGCCGGTGCCAGGCGAGGCCGGGGCGGCAGACGTGCTCGTCCGGGAGTAGCCCCGGACGAGCATGTCCGGGGGAGCGGCACGGGGCGTCGGCCGGAAGCGGTCCGGGCCGGTCTGGACCGGACCGGTCTGGACCGGACCGGACTGGACCGGACTGGATCGGTCGTGGCGCCTCCGGAGGCAGCCGGGGGTGGTCGCGGGGTGGTCGGGGGTGATCGGAAGCGGGCCGGAGCGGTCGAGGGCGGTCCGGGACGGTTGGCCGCAGTCCGGGGCCCGGTCGGCTGCGGCCCCGGGGGCTGTCCGGAGTCCGGTCGGGAGCTGTCCGGACCGCGCGGGCTCCGGATCGGCCCCGGCCCTCTGGTGCGGCGGGCTCTCAGGACGCGGTCAGGAGCGTGTCCCCGCGGCGGGCGAGGACCTTGTCGAAGCTGACGACGGCACCACGACTGCCCGGCCTGTTACGGAAACGGACGTGATCGGCAAGGGACTCGATCAGGAACAGTCCACGTCCGCTTTCCGACACGCTCGCTCCGGTCAGTGGTTCGGATTCCGGGGGGAAACCCGGCCCGGTATCCGCCACCTCGATACGGCACCTGTCGCCCTCCAGGTAGGCCGATACGCGGTACGCGCCGGATCTGCCCCTGTTGTCCCCGCCGTCGCTGCCGTGCTCGACGGCGTTCGCACACGCCTCCGAGAGGGCGAGGGACATGTCGTAGGCGATGTCAGGATCGACGCCCGCCGCTTCCATGGAACTCAGCAGCAGGCGCCGCGCGAGCGGCACGCTGGCAGCTTCGCGCCGTAGCCGGAGAGACCACCACAGGCTGCTCATGCTCACCCTCCACACGGCTCGACACACGGGTCTACCTATTGCCTGGGGCGAGGAGCACTACTCGGCACCGCCGCTATGACCCTCGTACGGCGGAAGCGGGGGCGCCGGGCGCGTGCGGTGGGGCGCCACGTGCGGGTACGGCGGGAGCGCGCGGCGCCCGCGCACGCCCCGCCGCCGCACCGGAGTCCCGGTGATTTCGCCGGGCTCCGCACCCGGCCTCTTCTCCAGCTCCGACGCCGCGTCCGGCCTGCTCGCCGCGTCCAGTGCTCCGTCTCCGGCCTCGTCGCCGCGTCCGGTTCTCCGCGTCCGCCCTCGTCGCCGGTTGTCCTGGCCGGGCCCCGAGCCCGGCTGGAGGCGGCGCCTCGACCCCTGCTGGAGTGGTGCCGCCCTGCCGTATACCGGTGGGGCGGCCGGTGAGATGATGGCGCGGCCATGACTGCCGGTGCGGACTTGAGACTGCTGCGGGCCGCGGTTTTCGCCGCGGTCTGCGTCACCGTGTCCGCCGCCGGGCATATTTTCGCCGGCGGGTTGGGAGTCCCCTTCGCGTCGCTGGCGCTGGGCTTCGCCTGCGTGTTCGTAGTGGCTCTGCTGCTGGGGCGGCGCGAGCGTGCGCTGCCGGGCATCGCCGGGCTCCTGGCGCTGGGGCAGATCGGCCTCCACCTCCTCTTCTCCGCCGGACCGCACTCGGCGTCCGCCGCCGGTATGCCGGCCGGCTCGGGCGCAGGCGGTGCGGGCGGCGCGGGCGGTTCCGCCGGCGGGATCAAGGCGCTCGCCGGGAAACTGCTGTGCGACAACAGCGCGATGGGCATGTCCGAGGCGCAGGCCCACCGCGTCGTCGTACGCGCCGGGCTCTCCCCCGACTCCGCCGCAGCCGCCGCGACCACCGCGGGCGGCCACCCGGCGCACGGGGGCGTGACACACACGGGCTCGGCGCACGGCGGGGCGGGGCACGCGGCGCACGCTGCCGCCTCCCTGCCCTTCCCCGAGACCCCGCTCGACTGTCTGCGCGACGCCGCACGGATCGCACTGGGCACGCTCGACCTCCCGATGCTGCTGGGCCACCTGCTGGCGGCGCTGCTGCTCGGCTGGCTGCTGCGCCGGGGCGAGGCGGCCCTGTGGCGCATGGTGCGGCTCTCCGCGGACGTGGCGGCGGTGACGGACGAGGTGGTGGCCGCACGCGCGCTGCGGCTGGCCTTCGCCTTCGTCCGGGCGCTGCACACAGATCTGCTGCCGTGGGCCTTCCTCCACGTCATCTTCCGGACCCGGCACGAAGAGCCGGCGCCCCGGCCCGTCGCCCTCCAGCACTCGGTGCACCGGCGCGGCCCGCCCGCGGCGTGCGACGACGCGTTCGCACTCGCGGCCTGAAGCGCCTGCCACACCCCGGCTCCTGAACATCCGTCCCCGGATGGGCGGCAAAGCCATGACAACGGCGGGCGCACGCGCCGGACTGCGCGCACGCGTGCGTACACCGCGTTTTCTCCCGGCATCCGGTTGCTCGCCGAACGCGAGGCCATCCGGTTCGTCGCCGCGCGCGACGCCATCCGGTGCCACGCCACGCCATGCCCTGTCATGTCCTGCCGCCACGTCCTGGGTCACCCGGGGCGTCCTGTACCACTCAGGAGCGCACACTCATGAAGATCACCCACCGTCGTGCCGCGACCGTCACCGCACTCGCGGCCGGCGTCGTCCTGCTGGTCGCCGGTCCCGCTTCGGCGCATGTCAGCGTCGATCCGCAGGAGGCCGCCAAGGGCGGCTACAGCGTCGTCAACTTCAAGGTCCCCAACGAGCAGGACGACGCCTCCACGGTGAAGCTCGAAGTCACCTTCCCCACCGATCACCCGCTGGCCTCCGTCATGCCGCAGCCGGTGCCCGGCTGGGATGTGAAGGTCGACAAGGAGAAGCTGGACAAGCCGATCGAGATGCACGGCGAGAAGATCACCGAGGCCGTCTCCAAGGTCACCTGGAGCGGCGGCAAGGTCGAGCCGGGCCGGTTCCAGCAGTTCCCCGTCTCGATGGGCCAACTGCCCGAGGACGCCGACCAACTCGTGTTCAAGGCCCTCCAGACCTACGACAACAAGGAGGTCGTACGGTGGATCGAGGAGCCGAAGGAGGGTGCGGCCGAGCCTGAACACCCCGCTCCGGTTCTGCGGCTCACGGCCGCCGAGAAGGGCGGGTCCGGCGCGGGCGACGCCTCGGCGGACGGCAAGTCGGCGGAGAAGGCCGCGGCATCCTCGGGCTCCGACTCCGGTTCCGGTTCCGGTTCCGGCGACAGCTCCGACACCACCGCGCGCGTGCTCGGCGGGGCCGGGATCGTCGTCGGGATCGCGGGCGTCGTCTTCGGCGTCCTGGCCGGGCGCCGCCGCAGCGCCTGACCGACCCTGCCCTCTACGGCGGTGCGGCCCGCACCGCGGCCCGGCACAGCGCCCCGTACGGACGCGCCCCAGGTGTGTCCGTACGCGGTGCGGCCGTGCTCCGGCGCACGCGCCGGGCCGCGCCGTCCGACAGCACATTGGAAAGCAGCACTATGCGCACAACGAGAACAGCCACGATGGCCGCCGCGTTCGCCGTGGCAGCCGCTCTCAGCCTCACCGCCTGCGGTTCGGGCGACTCCGGCTCCGATGACGGAAGCGCCGTGGACAAGCCCGCGACGGTCGAGAAGCAGAAGAAGGGCGGCGTGGTCCTCGACCAGCCTTTCGAGAAGCCCGACCTGACGCTGACCGACACCCACGGCAAGTCCTACGACATGGTCGAGAAGACGAAGGGCCACCCCACGCTTCTCTACTTCGGCTACACCAACTGCCCGGACATCTGTCCACTGACGATGAGCAACATCGCCGTCGCCAAGGCGAAGCTCTCCAAGGAGGAGCGGAAGAAACTCCGGGTCGTCTTCGTCACCTCCGACCCCAAGCGGGACACCCCCAAGGAACTGGGCAAGTGGCTGCGCGGCCAGGACCCCTCCTTCACCGGCCTGACCGGGGACTTCGCCACTATCCGGGCGGGTGCGCGCAGCGTGGGCGTCAGCCTTGAGCCTTCGTACAAGAAGAAGAACGGCGACATCGTCTCCACACACGGCGCCCAGTTGCTGGCCTTCTCCCCCAAGGACGACAAGGCCCACGTCCTCTACACGGAGGGCAACGCCACACCGGAGATCCTGGAGAAGGAACTCCCCAAGATCATCAAGGGAGAGACCCCGTGAGCCCGCGCCACCCCAGCCGCTCGTACCGTCGGGGCTTCTCCGGCGCCGCCGCCGTCTGCACGGTGGCCGCGCTGACGCTCGCTCTGGGCGCCTGCTCGTCCACCGACGACTCCGGTCCGGGCAGCGGCACGGATACCAAGAAGGGGGACGGCCGCCCTGAACTGAAGGTCACCGGCGCCTATGTACCGCAGCCGCCCACGGGCAAGATGGCCGGCGGCTTCCTGACGGTCCGCAACGGGGGCTCCGCACCGGACAAGCTCACCTCCGTCTCCAGCGACCTCGCCGGCGAGGTGGAGATACACGAGACCGTCAAGCAGCAGATGCGCCAGGTCAAGTCGTTGAAGGTGCCCGCGAACGGCGCCCTCGAACTGGGCCGGGGCAGCAACCATCTGATGCTCATGGACCTCAAGCACAAGCCGGTCAAGGGCGACGAGGTCACCTTCATCCTGCACTTCGAGAAGTCCGGCTCCGTCACGGTCAAGGCCCCCGTCGAAGCGACGAACTACACACCGGAGAAGTGAGGTTCGCAGGCGTGCCGTACACCACCATCGCGAGAGGACGAGGCTGTCGTACCCGCACAGCCCGTTCCGCTTCCGCCCTGCCCCACGCTCTGCTGGCCGCGCTGCTGGGCGCCGTCGCGCTGCTGGGTGTGCTGGCGACAGCCACCCCCGCAGCGGCGCACGCGGCGCTCACCGGTAGCAGTCCCGCGGAGAGCACGGTGGTGCGCGGCGCGCCGCCCCGACAGGTCACGCTCGACTTCTCCGAGGGCGTGGCCATGTCGGACGGGGCCATCCGCGTCCTGGATCCGCGCGGCAAGCGGGTCGATACCGGCAAGGTCCGCGACACCGGCAAGGGCGGCACCGTTCAGCGGGCGACGGGACTTGAACCCGGCCTGGCCGAAGGCACCTACACCGTCGCCTGGCAGGCCGTCTCCGCCGACAGCCACCCCGTCTCCGGCGCCTTCACCTTCTCCGTCGGCGCACCGTCCAAGACCTCGGCCGCCGTGCCGGAGCAGGACAAGGAGGCGGGCGGCGGAACCGTGGGCGCGCTCTACGGCATCGCGCGCTACGCCGCCTATGCGGGCTTCATCCTGCTGGTGGGCGGCGCGGCGTTCGTACTGTTGTGCTCCTCCCGGGCCGCCTCGGCCCGGCCGGTACAGCGGCTGACCGTCACCGGATGGGTCACGCTGACGGCGGCGACGCTGGTGCTGTTGCTGCTGCGCGGGCCGTACACCGGTTCGGGAGAGCTCGCCGACGTGTTCGACCTCGGCGCGCTCAAGGACGTGGTGTCCACCAAACCGGGCGCGGCACTGGTCTCCCGGCTGCTGCTGCTCGCCGCCGCCGCGCTGTTCGTCTCGGTGCTGTTCGGGACGTACGCGAGGCGATTCGAGGGGGCGGAGCGGGAGAGGGCCCGGACTTCCGACGGGGCCCGGACTTCCGACGGGGCCCGCGAGGCCGACCGGGCCCGGGAGGCCGACGAGGTGGGCCCCGACGGCGCGGCTTCGGATGGGGACAGGGATTCGGCCGCGGAGGAGGCGCGGATCCGGCGGGATCCGCTGTACGGACTGGCCGTCGGCGGCACCGTCCTCGCCGCCGGGCTGGCCGCGACATGGGCCATGGCCGAGCACGCCTCGACCGGTATCCAGTCCGCGCTCGCCATGCCCGTTGATGTGCTGCACCTGCTGGCGGTCGCGCTGTGGCTGGGCGGCCTCGGCGCGCTGTTCGCGCTGCTGCGCTGGGGCCCGTCGCCCGAGCGGAAGGCCGTGACCCGCTTCTCGCTGCTCGCCTTCACGAGCGTCACCGTGCTGGCGGCGACGGGCCTGTACCAGTCGTGGCGGCAGGTCGGATCCTGGAGCGCGCTGACGGGTACGTCCTACGGCCAGCTGCTGCTCGTCAAGGTGGCGCTGGTCGCGCTGCTGGTGGGCTTCGGCTGGATGTCGCGGCGGTGGACGGCACGGCTGGCGGCGAGCCCCGAGGAGCAGGCGGACGAGGCGGCCGGCTCGCGGAAGGCGGCAGAGCGGAAGGCGGCAGAGCGAGGGGCGGCAGAGCGAGGGGCTTCGGCTTCTGCTTCGGCCACCACGCGGGCCGCGGTCCCGGGCAGGCGCAACCCGGAACGGGTCACCGTCAGTGCCGCCCCGGACGGCGGCGCACCGGATGGAGGCGAAAAAGGCGGCGCGGGTACGGGAGAGCGTGCCCCGGCCGACCCGGTGCGGGCCGCGCAGCTCGCCCGACAGCGGGCGGCGGCCAACGCGGCGAAGCGGCGGCAGGAGCGGGATGCCGACCCGCGCCGGGGCGGGCTGCGCCGCTCGGTACTGGCGGAGGCCGCGATCGCCGTCGTTCTGCTGGCCGTCACCACGGTCCTCACCAGCACCGAACCCGGGCGTACGGAGGAGCAGGCGCGCGCGGCGGGCAGTGCCGCGGCAGCGGACCGGCCCAGCGGCCCGGTCGATGTGAAGGTGCCCTTCGACACCGGAGGCGCGGGGGGCAAGGGCACCGCCGAGCTGGAGATCGACCCGGGCACCAGCGGCGACAACACGCTCGACCTGCGCACCACCAGCCTCAGCGGTAAGCCTCTGACGGCCCCGGAGGTGAAGATCGCGCTCACCCTGCCCGCCAAGGATGTCGGGCCGCTCCCGGTCACTCCGAAGCCGGTCAAGGGAGAGAAGGGGCACTGGAGGGCAGAGGGGGTGCAGCTCCCCATGGCTGGAAAATGGAAGATCGCGGTGACGGTGCGCACCTCGGACATCGACATGGTCACCGAGACCACGACCGCGACCATCGGCTGAGCGAGCCGGACCGAACGGAACGACCGGAACAATGAGCACACAGCGGAACGACAAGCGGGGCAGCGGCCCTGGACGGACCGGAACGGGGTCCGGGGCGGGGTCCGGGACGGGATCCCGCCCCGGTGCTGGGGCCGTCCCCGGCCCCAGCACCGGGGAGGCCACCGAGGCGACCGCGAAGGGCACGGGCGCGGGTACCGGTCCCGGGGCCGGTACCGCCGGGACCGGTACCGCCGGGGCGGGCGGTTCCGGGGCCTCATCCGGTGCCGCCGACCCCGCGGGCGGGTTCTCGCGGCGCCGGCTGCTGGGGACGGCCTCGGCCGCCGGCGTCGCCGGGCTGGCGCTCGGCGGGGCGGGCGGCGCCTACGCGCACGCCGCGGCGCAGGACGCACCGCCCGCGCCGCTGACGAGCCTCGGCTCGGCCGAAGTGCCCTTCCACGGCGCCCACCAGGCGGGCATCCTCACGCCCGCTCAGGCCCATGGTCACCTGGTCGCCTTCGACCTCGTACCGGATGCCGGGAGAAGACAGGCGGCGGCCCTGCTGCGTCGCTGGTCGGAAACGGCTCACCGGATGATGCGCGGCAAGCCCCCGGTCGGCGGGGAACACGACACGGGCATCGCCCTGGACGCGGGCCCCGCCGGACTCACGGTGACCTTCGGCTTCGGGCGGACCTTCTTCGCCCGGACGGGCCTCAAGGACCGGCTGCCCGCGCAACTCGCGCCGCTGCCGGACTTCTCGGCCGACGCCCTGGACAAGAAGCGCTCGGACGGCGACCTGTGGATCCAGATCGGCGCAGACGACGCCCTGGTCGCCTTCCACGCGCTGCGCGCCCTCCAGCGTGAGGCGGCGGGCACGGCGCGGCCACGCTGGCAGATGACGGGCTTCAACCGCTCCCCCGGCGCCACCGACCGGCCCCGCACGACCCGCAATCTCATGGGACAGATCGACGGCACGAACAACCCCCGGCCGGATGAGAAGGACTTCGCCGAGCGGGTCTTCGTCCCGGCATCCGGTCAGCCCTCGTGGATGGCCGGCGGCTCCTACGTGGTGCTGCGGCGCATCCGGATGCTGCTGGACGAGTGGGACAAGCACTCCGTCGGCGACCAGGAGAAGACCATAGGACGCCGCAAGTCCGACGGCTCGCCCCTGTCCGGCGGCGGCGAGCACACGGAGCCCGACTTGGACAAGCGCGGCAAGGACGGTTCCCCGCTCATCGCCGCCGACGCGCACATCCGCGTCACCTCCCCGGACTCCAACGGCGGGGCCGCCATGCTGCGCCGCCCCTTCTCCTACCACGACGGCTTCCGGGACGACGGCGCACCGGATGCCGGGCTGCTCTTCCTCGCCTGGCAGGCGGACCCGCTGCGCGGCTTCGTCCCCGTGCAGCGGAAGCTCGACCGGGGGGACGCGCTCTCGCGCTTCCTGCGGCACGAGGCGAGCGCGCTGTTCGCCGTTCCCGGCGGTCCACGCGAGGGCGAGTACGTGGGCCAGGGGCTGCTCGAAGGCTGAGGTCGGCGCACGGAGGCGCGCCGACCGCGACTACCGTTGTCGCATGTCACCTGCGAGCCGCTATACGTACCTCGGTCCCGAGGGGACCTTCACCGAAGCCGCGCTGCACACTCTGCCCGAGGCCGCCACGCGCCAGCTCACGCCGATGGTGTCGGTGCCGGCCACCTTGGATGCCGTGCGCAACGGCGAGGCGCAGGCAGCCTTCGTACCGATCGAGAACTCGGTGGAAGGCGGGGTCACGGCGACTTTGGACGAGCTGGCGAGCGGCCGTCGGCTGATGATCTACCGGGAGGTGCTGCTTCCGATCGCGTTCGCGCTGCTGGCGCGGCCGGGGACAGGCATGGAGTCCGTCAAGACGGTGACCGGGCATCCGGTGGCGCAGCCGCAGGTGCGCAAGTGGCTGGCCAAGCACCTGCCGGATGCCTTGTGGGAGTCGGCGGCCTCCAACGCGGACGGGGCCCGGCTGGTGCAGGAGGGCCGCTACGACGCGGCGTTCGCGGGGGAGTTCGCCGCGGCGACGTACGGGCTGGAGCCGCTGGTCACCGACATCCACGACGCGGAGAACGCGACGACGCGCTTCGTACTGCTGGGCCAGCCGGCCCGCCCCTCGGCCCCCACCGGAGCCGACAAGACCTCGGTGGTCTTCTGGCTGCGCGACGACCATCCGGGAGCGCTGCTGGAAGTGCTGCACGAGTACGCCTCGCGCGGGGTCAACATGATGCGGATCGAATCGCGGCCCACCGGGGAGGGCATCGGCCGCTACTGCTTCTCGATCGACTGCGAGGGCCATGTGCAGGACCGGAGGGTCGGGGACGTGCTGATGGGGCTGAGGCGCTCCTGTCGCGAGGTGCGCTTCCTCGGTTCGTACCCGCGCGCCGACGAGCAGCCGCCCGCGCTGCGCTCGGGCACCGCGGACGAGGATTTCGTGGCCGCCGCCGACTGGCTGACCCGCTGCCTCGACGGCCGGGAGTGAGCGGGAGCGCTTTCTGAGGGCGTACGGACCGGCGGTGGACAGCCAGTGGACAGGCTCCGGTCCGCGTCGCATGATCATGGGTCGGCGCCGGGGAGCACGGGCCACGGACCGGCGCCGGGGGATTCCTGGTACGGAGCGGCGGGGCAGGCGGCAGGCGGGGCAGGCGGGCTTCGGCGACGGGAACGCCGTTCGGCGAGGGAAGTGCGGTTCGGCGAGCGAAGCGCGGTCGGCTGCGGGTGAGCGGGGGACAGCGGTGTGTGCACAGACTCGGCGAAGTTATCCACAGGGCTGGGTGCCGACCTGTGCACAAGTCGACAGACAAAACGGACTCTGTCGACAAAGCAGCATGCAGACCGCATCTCCATCCACAGTGCCCGACTCCCTCCCCGTCACTGCGATTCCCTTGATCAACTCTTTGGAGTGAGCCAACGCCGCTCGATTGAGTGTGTATTTCGGGTTTGGTCCGGGAATTCCGCGCCTGCCGAACTGGCACCGGAACCCACTGCTCCAATTTCCACAGCGGCACGCCCATGCCTGTGGAAAAGTCTGCGGACAACCAGCCCGCTGTGGATAAGTCAGAGGGGAGCTCCTCTCAACTCCCCTCGCGGGGGCCCGAGTCAGGCTGCCGCCCCGGTGCTTTCCGTATACCGCGAATTTCCCCGGACCCACCTCCGGAAGGACTGGCAAATACCTCAATGCGGACAAAACATGCGCAAAGCCATATGGATTCGAGGGGCCGGACACCCACCGGTACCCTGGGCGGGTGATTGACCTTCGCCTGCTCCGTGAGGACCCCGACCGTGCGCGCGCCTCCCAGCGTGCCCGTGGAGAGGACGTCGGCCTCGTCGACGCGGTGCTCTCCGCCGACGAGCGACGCAGGTCCTCCAGCGTCCGCTACGACGAACTCCGCTCCGAGCAGAAACAGCTCGGCAAGCTCATCCCCAAGGCGGAGGGCGACGAGAAGGCGGAGCTGCTGAGCCGCACGGGCGAGCTGTCCGCCGCGGTGAAGGCCGCCGACGCCGAGCAGGACGAGGCCGCCGCGGAGACCCAGCGGCTGCTGCGCCAGCTCGGAAATCTCGTGCATCCGGACGTCCCGGTGGGCGGCGAGGAGGACTTCACCGTCCTGGAGACGGTCGGTGTCCCCCGCGACTTCGGCGCCGAGGGTTTCGAACCCAAGGACCACCTGGAGCTGGGCCAGAAGCTCGGCGCCATCGACGTCGAGCGCGGCGCCAAGGTGTCGGGCTCGCGCTTCTACTACCTCACCGGTGTCGGCGCGCTGCTGGAGCTGGCGCTCGTCAACGCCGCGATCGCACAGGCGAACGAGGCCGGGTTCACGCCGATGCTGACGCCCGCGCTCGTCAAACCGCAGGCCATGGACGGCACCGGCTTCCTCGGCCAGGCCGCGCAGGACGTCTACCACCTGGACAAGGACGACCTGTACCTCGTCGGCACCTCCGAGGTGCCGCTGGCCGGGTACCACATGGACGAGATCATCGAGGCCGACCGGCTGCCGCTGCGCTACGCCGCGTTCTCGCCGTGCTTCCGGCGCGAGGCCGGCTCGTACGGCAAGGACACCCGGGGCATCTTCCGCGTCCACCAGTTCGACAAGGTGGAGATGTTCTCCTACGTCGCCCCGGAGGACTCGGAGGCCGAGCACCGGAGGCTGCTGGAATGGGAGAAGGAGTGGCTGACCGGCCTGGAACTGCCCTTCCAGGTGATCGATGTGGCCACCGGTGACCTGGGGGCCTCCGCCGCGCGCAAGTTCGACTGCGAGGCGTGGATCCCCACCCAGGGCAAGTACCGCGAGCTGACCTCCACCTCGGACTGCACCCAGTTCCAGTCCCGCCGGCTCTCCGTCCGGATGCGCGACGGCAAGCACGTGAAGCCGCTGGCGACGCTCAACGGGACGCTGTGCGCCGTGCCGCGCACCATCGTCGCCCTGCTGGAGAACCACCAGCGCGAGGACGGCTCGGTGTGGCTGCCGCCGGTGCTGCGGCCCTACCTGGGCGGACGCGAGGCGCTGGAGCCGGTCGCCAAGTGAACCAGGACCCCGCCCCGGCCTTCCCCTACCGGATGATCGCCACCGACCTCGACGGCACGCTGCTGCGCTCCGACGAGACCGTCTCGGAGCGCACCCGCGCCGCGCTGGACGCCGCGTGCGCGCGCGGTGCGGTCCACGTCGTGGTCACGGGCCGGGCCGTGCCCTGGACCAAGCACGTCCTCGCGGACCTCGGATACCAGGGTCTGGCGGTGTGCGGCCAGGGCGCACAGGTCTACGACGCGGGTTCCGGACGGCTGCTGACCTCCGTCACGCTCGACCGGAAGGTCGCCGAACTCGCCCTCGCCAAGATCGAGAAGGAGGTGGGCACCCTCGCGCTCGCCGCCTCCCGGGACGGGGTGGACGGCGAGGTCGTCGTCGGCCCCGGATACCGCGAACACGGCGCGGGGCTGCCCTCCACCCCGTTCGAGAACCGCGCGGCGCTGTGGGCCGAGCCGCTCAACAAGCTTTATGTGCAGCATCCGGAGCTCGACGACGACGCGCTGGCGAAGGCCGCGCGGGAGGCCGCCGGAGACCTGGTGACCCTCGCGCTCTCGGGCGAGAACATCGTCGAAATACTGCCCCTGGGCCTCAGCAAGGCCAAGGGCCTCGCCCTGGCGGCCCGCCGGCTGAAGGTGCGCTCCGCCGAGACGATCGCTTTCGGCGACATGCCAAACGACCTCCCGATGTTCGCCTGGGCCGGTCACGGCGTTGCCATGGCGAACGCCCACGAGGAACTGCTGTCGGTGGCCGACGAGGTGACGTCCTCGAACGACGAAGAGGGCATCGCACTCGTCCTGGAGCGCCTTCTCGGCGAGAGCTGACACGGCATCCGGCTCGCCGTCCGCACCCGGTGTCCGCTCCTGCCGGCGTGGCGGCTCACTCCCAGCCGTCGCGGAGCGGGAGCACCTCGGGGAGTTCCCCCGTCTCGTACAGGGCCGTGATCCCCGCCGCCCTGCGGGCCATCTCCTGACGGGCCTGGGGCGGGTCAAGGACCTCGACGGACGTGCCGCACTGGAGCAGCTGAGGGGCCGGGCGCCGGGGGCGATGTGTGTGCTGAGCATGCGCCACCTGGGAGGGGCGTTCTCCCGTGTCCCGGAGGTGCCGAACGCGGTGGGCCACAAGGAAGCGGCCTATCTGCTGTGTGTGCTCTCCCGGTTGGAAGGCGCGGGCGAGGAGGCGGTGCGCGCACTGCACGCGAAGGCGTTGTCCCCGGCGGAGGACCGGATGGTGGGCCGCAGCCTCAACTTCCTCTACGGGCCGCAGGATGAGGAGACCAGGCGGCCGGTATTCGACCAGGGGACAACGGCCCGGCTACGGCGGCTGAGCGCCGCCCATGACCCGAAGGGGCTCCTCCGCTTCAACCATGGGGCGTTCAGGGCGGGTTGATGAACAGAGTGCGCGCCCGGCGTCGGAGAACGTCAGCGCGATCGCGTAACTGTACGACCTTCGCATCGTTGTACTTGTTGCGCGGAGGCGACTGGAGAAGAGGCGACGAGCGAGTGTGAAGTGGCGGTTGCCGGTTGAGGCTTGGCCCGAGAAGGGCACCTTGCCGGTCGTGCGGTATGTGGACGACATGAGCTGATCTCCGCTCCTGGCTCCTGGATACGGACACCTGACGGCCCCCAGGCGATCGGGGCTTCCCCGTCATGTCCGTCCGGACCCAGGAGGTTTCCCGCATGTATTCCGATTCCGTCCTGCTGGAGTCGCGCAGCGCGCGCTCCGGTATGGCACACCGGGTCGAAGTGCTCGACAAAGTGAAGGCGTTGGCGTTTTCCACAGGTAGTACACAGGCCACCACCAAGGATGTGGCCAACTACTTCGAGGTGGCGCTCAACACTGTGGAAAAGGTGGTAAGTCGGCACCGGGAGGAGCTGGAGAGCAACGGTCTGCACGTCCTGCGGGGCGTTGACCTGCCGGAATATGAGACTGACAAGTTGTCAGTCTCATCGGAGGCGCAAGGGAGTTATCCACAGCGTCGCAGTGGACTGACCGTCTTCAGCCGCCGCGCCGTCCTCAACGTCGCCATGCTCCTGCGGGACAGCGACATCGCGCGCAGGGTGCGGGTCTACCTCCTCGACGTCGAGGGGAACGTCCAACCGCACGGCGCGAACGGGGCCGTGCGGTGCCCGGACGAGGAACTGAGGAACACCGTGCGCACGCTGGCTCTCGGCTACGGCCCTCTGGACCGGCGCGTCACGGGGCTTGAGTCGGCCGGGGCCGAGTTGGGGGCCGTGCTCCGGGAGTTGGGCCCGGTGATCGGGCGGATCTCCGAACGGCTGGAGCGCATGGACAGCCGCTTGGTGCAGACCGAACGCAGGACCGAGAACACCGAGAAGGTGGTGTGCGCGATGAGCCGGCGTCTCACCGATCTGGGCGAGGAGATGCGGGAGATGCGCGGGGACCTGCGCGACGTGATGCGGGCGACCGGTGCCAAGCCGGTCACACGGCGTCCTCGTAGCTGACCTCACCCACCCAGCGCCCTCCGGCCGGCCCTCCAGGTCGGCCGGAGGGCGCCGACCGGTCGGATCGGTACCGGGCCCCGCTCGGGAGTCGGAGGGCCGCCTTCGGCCGGACGACGCACGCACGTCAGGCATCCGGAGCACCCGGAACGCCAGGAGCCCGGAACGCCGGGAGCCCGGGAGCGGCAGGCGCAGGTGCTGTGAGGCGGGTCTCTTTGGTCAGCGCCTCGCTTTCCTTCGGTCAGTTGTAGGATGACTGGGCAACCGGGCGAATCGAGTACGAACGGAACGGAAGGGCTGGGCATGGCGTTGCAGGCCGCTGGACGGCAGTCGCTCGTGGACACCGTGGTCGATGAGCTGCGGGCGCAGCTGACCGCGGGCGAGTGGCCGGTCGGGGGGCGCATTCCCACCGAGCACGCGCTGGCCGAGCAGCTCAAGGTCGGGCGCAACACCGTCCGCGAGGCGGTCCGGGTGCTCGCGCACGCCGGGATGCTGCGCTCACGTCAGGGCGAGGGCACCTTCGTCGTCGCGACGGCCGACCCCGGTGACCTCATGCGCGGGGTTCAACGGGCCGACGTACGCGATGTGCTGGAGCTGCGTATCGCGCTGGAGGCCGAGGGAGCGCGGCTGGCGGCCCAGCGGCACAGCCCTGCGGACATCGCCCGCATGCGGGCGGCCCTCGCCGCCCAGACGGCCTTCAGCGACCGCGAGGGCCAGCCCGCCGACGGGCAGTACGAGCTGTACGCGGAGCACGACATCGAGTTCCACGTCGCCGTCGTGGACGCGGCGCACAACGCCGCGCTGAGCGCGACCTACGGATGGTTCAGCAGTTCGGTACGGGACGCGCTGGTGGCGTCGCTGCACGACCGGCAGATGCCGCGCATGCACCACTCCGATCACCACGATCTGGTGGACGCCATCGAATCCGGAATCCCGGAAATCGCCGAGCGCGCTGCCAGGGAACTGCTCGCCAAACCGAAACAGGCGGTCGAGGCGCTGCTCAGCGCCGAATAGGCACTGGCACTCGAGGGGCGCCGAAGCGCGGGACGCCGGGGCGTTGGGGAGTCGCGGCGTCGGGACGCCGGGACGTCGAAGCCCCCAGGGCCCTTATGACGCCCGGGGCGCCAGGGTGACGCCGGGCCGTTTCGACCGGGCATCCGGTGCGGCGTTTCCTTCTCCGCCCAGCGCATCCCCGCCTTCACCACCGCCAACCCCACCACTCGCACGTTGAAAGAGGCACTACCCGCTATGTCACCGTCTCCGAAGGAAGGGCTCAGCACAGAAGAGCTCATAGAGGCCGAGTTGTTCGACGCCGAGGAGGATCTGACTCCGTCCCCACCCGTCGCGGCGGCGCGGCGGCGGCTGCGTACGCATCCGGTGCTGCTGTTGGTGGGCATCGTGCTCGCCTCCTTGAACATGCGCGCCGCGCTCGCCGGAGTGTCGCCCGTACTCGGTGAGATCAGCGACGACTTCGGGATGACCTCCACGGTCAGCAGCCTGGTCACCACCATTCCGCTCATCTTCATGGGCGTGATCTCGCCGCTGGCGCCGAAGCTGGCGCGCCGTTGGGGGACCGAGACGGTGCTGTTCGGGGCGCTCTTGCTGCTGGCCGGCGGCATCGCGCTGCGGATCGCACCGCCTGTGGTGGCGCTGTTCGCGGGCTGTGCGGTGGTCGGTTCGGGCATCGCGCTGCTCAATGTGCTGATGCCGGGTCTGATCAAGCGGGACTTCCCCGACCGGGCGGCCGGGATGACGGCGCTGTACTCGACGGCGATGATCCTGGGCGCGACCGTTTCGGCCGCCGCCGCGGTGCCGTTGGAGCACGCGTTGGGCGGATGGCGCGGCTCGCTCGTCTCCTGGGCGCTGCTGGCGGCCATCGCGGCATGCGTCTGGCTGCCGCAGGTGGTGCTCTCGCGGCGGGGCACCCGGCACGGCCAGGTGGCCGCCGTGCCCGCGTCCCCGGCCGGGCAAGGGCAGCCCGCCGAAGGGCGGACTGGGCAGGGGCGGGCCGGCCGGGATCAGGCGGGGCCGAAGCTGACGCGTTCCCCGATCGCCTGGCAGATCACGCTGTTCATGGGTTCCCAGTCGTTGATCGCCTACGTGACCATCGCCTGGCTTCCGACGCTCTTCACCGATCACGGCATGAGCAAGGCGGCGGCCGGACTGGTCTTCGCGTTCAGCACGCTGGTGCAGATGGGCGGTTCGTTCATCGTGCCGACCCTCGCCGGGCGGATGCGTGATCAGCGGCTGCTGTGTGCGGCGGTCGCCGTGTTCATGGCCGTGGGCATCGCCGGTCTGCTGGTCGCGCCCGTGGGCGGGGCCTGGGTGTGGGCGACGCTGCTCGGCCTGGGCCAGGGCGGTTCGCTCGGTATCGCGCTGACACTGATGGTGCTGCGCTCCGGGGACGCGCACACGGCGGCGCGGCTGTCCGGTATGGCGCAGACGTGGGGATACCTGCTGGCCGCCGCCGGGCCCGTGGTGCTGGGCGCTGTGCACCAGGCGACCGGAGGATGGACGATTCCGCTCGCGCTGCTGCTGTGCGTGTGTGCGGGACTGGTACTGCTCGGCCTCGGCGCCGGTAAGAACCGCAAGATCGGGGACGTCGCGGCCTGACACCCCGGCCCACGGCCGGGGCACCGGATGAAGGCGGAGAAGCGCGTGGCGAATCATCGCCCCGCGCTTCTCCGTGTCTCCGGCCCGTTTCCCTGTCTCCGGCCAGTTTCGTGCCTCCGGCCGTTTCCGTGCCTCCGGCCGGGGCTACTCTTCCCCCGCCAGCGTCAGTGAGCGCAGCTTCTGGCCCGCGAGCAGGGTGCCGCCGACGGTGACCACGATGATCAGGACGACCGCTGCGGGAAGTGCCACGTCCGAGGTGACATCGGCGCCGCTGCCCGCGATCTTCTCGGCCAGCGCGAGCGCCCACTGCTGGACGCTGAGGGTCTTGGCACCGGATACCAGGCTGCCGAAGAGGGCCTCCCAGATCAGCGCGTACGCCAGGCCGATGACGACGGCGTGCCTGCTGAGCGTGCCCAGCATGAGGAACAGCGCGCTGTAGGCGATCGAGGCGACGATGGCGGCGACCGCGTAGGCGACCGCGATCTGCTGGCTGTTGCCGTTCAGGATGAACCCGGCGACCAGCACGGGCACTCCGGAGAAGACGGCCGTCACTCCGGTCGCCACGAGGAGTTTGGTGACGATGATGGAGGTGCGCTTGACCGGCTTGGACAGCAGGTAGACCACCGATCCGTCGTCGATCTCGGGTCCTATCGCGCCGGTCCCGGCGATCACACCGATCAGCGGCACCATCGTCGCCAGCGCGAAACCGCCCAGCAGTTGGCCGGCCACCGCGTCATCGGCGCCGTTCATGGCGCGTACGAGGGCGGCGACGATGATCAGCAGGGCCGGCAGCGCGCACAGGAGGAGCGCGCGCCGGCGGCCCAGGAGCGCGCGATACGTCAGCCGCGCGACTGTGGGGTTGTACATCTCAGGGCTCCCTTCCGCCGCTCAGGCCGCGACGAGGTACGAGAAGACGCTCTCCAGGGACTCGTCGGAGGGCGAGACGGTGTAGAGCCGGATGCCGTGCTCGCGGGCGACGCGCGGGAGCAGTTCGGTGAAGCGGGTGAAGTCGATGGCCTGGATGCGCAGCGCGCGCTCGGCGGGGTCCAGTTCGATGCCGGCGGTGGAGCCGTCGGCGATGAGGGCCGCGGCGAGCTGCCGGTCGTCGCTGGAGCGCACCAGGTAGCGGTGCGGCCGGTCGGTCATCAGCCGCCGGATCTTGCGGAAGTCGCCGCTGGCCGCGTGCCGTCCGGCGACGATCACCTCGATGTGGGAGGCGAGTTGTTCGACCTCTTCCAGGATGTGCGAGGAGAAGAGCACCGTGCGCCCCTCGTCACCCATCTTGCGCAGCAGCTCCATCAGTTGCATGCGCTGGCGCGGGTCCATGCCGTTGAACGGTTCGTCCAGCAGCAGTACGGACGGCTGGTGCACCAGGGCGGAGGCCATTTTCACGCGCTGACGCATGCCCTTGGAGTAGGTGGAGATACGGCGCTCTTGCGCGTACTCCATCTCGACGGTCGCCAGCGCCTGTGCCGCGGCCGAGCGGGGGTCGGGGAGTTGGTGCAGCTCGGCGTTGGCGAGGACGAACTCGTGGCCCGTGAGGAAGTCGTACATGCCTTCGCGCTCGGGCACGAGGCCGATGTGCCGGTAGGACTGCTCGTTGCGCCAGATCCGGGTGTCGTCCAGGGTGACGCTGCCGTTGGAGGGAGCCAGGAAGCCGCCCATCATGTGGATGAGCGTGGACTTGCCCGCGCCGTTGGGACCGAGGAGGCCGGTGACGCCGGGGCCGATGTTCATGGTGATGTCGTTGACCGCGACGACGTTCCCGAACCAGCGGGAGGCGCGGTCGATGCGGAGTGTGCTCATGGGCGCAGCCCGTTCCTTCGAGGAGTCGTGGTGGGTCGCGGTCCGGCGGTCGCGTTCCGGAACGCCAGGGTCCGGGTCTGGGTCCGGGCCCGGGTCCGCGCGGCGGGGGCCCTCACAGTCCGGCCTTCCGGTAGCGGCGCAGCAGGAGGGCGTACGCGCCGGCGCTCAGCGCCACGAAGACGAGGAGGTAGATGACGCCCTGGGCCGCGTCGGGCGTCGCGTCCAGCGGGAATCCCGAAGCTCCGCCCAGGAACTTGTCCTGGATTCCGTCCATGAGCGTCCCGGGTGAGCCGAGGCCGAGCCAGGCGATGGCGCTCCTGTTGTCGGAAGCTCCCGCGATCTCCTGGAGCGCGTTGATCAGGAAGAACGGGACGGTGATCACGACGATGATCGCGGCGATGCCGAAGCCCCGGCGCGGAGTGAGTGCCGCGATGCAGGAGGCGATCGCGGCGTGGAGCAGCGCGAACAGCGCGCAGAAGACGAGCCCCTGGGCGGCTCCCTCGGTCTGCTCGGAGATATCCAGCTTCACCAGGAGGGAGCCGATGTACATGATGAGCACGGGCGCCGCCGTGAAGAGGAACAGGGCACCGGAGATCGCCGCGTACTTCGCCGTCACATAGTCGCTGTGCTTGATGGGCCGCGAGAAGTACAGCGGGGTGGTCTTGAACCGCAGGTCCAGGGAGATCGCCTGGGGTGCGACGGCGGCGAGGTAGATGCCCAGGACCGGCTGGAGCATCAGCACGTACTCGGCGTAACCCACCTGCAGATGGTCGGTCTTGGCGACGGCGGCGACCGCGACGACGATGGCCGCCGGCAGGCAGACCACCGCGAACAACAGCATGGGCAAGACCTTGGATTTGGCGGAACGCCCCAGTCCGTAGGCGCCGCGCAGCGTCTGGATGAACAGCGAACGCCGGGCGTACGAGCGGCCCAGCCGGGGGCCCTCGTAACCGCGGTATCCGATGTCGTGGATGACGTCCTGGCCGCGCTGTGCGGCGGGCGCCGGGGCAGTGGGCTCAGGCGACATCGCCGGCGCTCCCTTCCGTGAAGACCTCGGAGATCTGGTGCCTGCGCTGTTCCATCCGGACCAGCCCCAGGCCGAGTTCGGCCGCGGTGTCGCGGACCGTGTCGTAGACCGACTCGTCGTCGATGTCGACGGTGACCAGGTGACCGGCACCGGGTGCGACCGCGCCGTCGGCGCCCTGGCGCAGGGAGAGCCCCGCCTCCCCGAGCGCGGCGCGCAGCGCCTTGGTGCCGTCCGGATGCTGGTCGGTATCGGTGACCTCGACGGCCAGCACTGCGGTGTGCTGGGTGAAGTCCGCGGTGGAGGAGGAGCGCAGGAGCTTGCCGCCGTCGATGACGACGATGTGGTCGCTGGTGCGCTCCAGCTCGCCGAGGAGGTGCGAGGTGACCAGCACGGATATGCCGAAGTCCCGGTGCACACGGCGGATCAGGCCGAGCATCTCGTCCCGGCCGACCGGGTCGAGCCCGTTGGTGGGCTCGTCCAGGAGGACGAGCCGGGGGTCGTGCACCAGCGCCTGTGCGAGCTTGACGCGCTGCTTCATGCCCGTCGAATAGCCGCCCATGGGGCGGTAGCGCTCCTCGTAGAGGCCCACGTGCCGCAGCGTGTCGGCGGTGCGCTCGCGGGCGGCCGTGGGCGGCAGTCCCGACATGCGCGCCATGTGGACGACGAACTCGGTGGCGGAGACGTCCGGCGGCAGGCAGTCGTGTTCCGGCATGTATCCGACGCGCTCCCGGATCGCGCCGCCCTGGGTGCTCACGTCCATACCGAGAACGCTGGCCGTGCCTTCGGTGGCGGGCGCCAGCCCGAGAAGGATCTTGATCAGGGTGGATTTTCCGGCGCCGTTGGCACCCACCAGGCCCGTCACGCCCGGTTCTATACCGACGGTCAGCCGGTCGAGTGCGGTCACCCTCGGGTACCGCTTGCTGAGGCTTTCGGTCGCGATCACAGTCACGTCCCCGACGCTAGTGGCACCTGACCGCGTCCGCGTCAGACAAGGTGGCGGTTCCGCCTACCTCTCAGGTCGGAGATCCCCGTAGGGGGCGGAGACCTGAGTAGGGGATCCGCGCGAGGAAATGAGCGCTCCGGGCGGGAGCGTGAGCGGCTGAGTCGAGCGCCTGAACAGGGGCCGGGGTGGTCTGAGTACGGGGTCGAGTGGCCTGAGCAACGAGGTCGGGATGGCCTGAGCAGGCGCCCGGGCGTCGGGCCGGAGCGTGGCGCCGGAGCGGCCCGAGCGGGCGGGGGCGAAAGTTATCCACAGGCTGGGCCGGGACCTTGACCACGCCACGGCCTGATGTCACATTCATCAATGTCAAATTGCTCACGCGCCGGTACGACTCGGGGACGGATGGTTGCGATGCGCCCAGCGACGATTGGTATCACCCCCACTGACCTGCGGAAATCCAGGACAGGCCAGCGGGCCACGCGAGTCGGCCCGCAGGGCTTCCCCGCCCCGGCGGAAAGCGCCTTCTGGCCCGATGACGACCCGCCACGTGTGCGGCACCGGCAGGAAGAGGCAGGCACGCGATGAAGCGGAACAGCAAGACGGTGCCGCAAGGCGGGTCCCACGGCCAGGGCCGGAGCCAGGAGCGGGAGCTGTTGGACGGCGCCCGTACGCGCTGGGTGCGCACCGGCGGAGTGGAGCTGTGTGTCGCGGAGCTGGGGGACGCCGGGCTGCCGACGGTGATGTTCGTGCACGGCTACCCGGACAGCAAGGAGGTCTGGTCGGAGGTGGCGCGCCGGCTCCAGGACCGCTTCCATGTAGTGCTGTACGACGTGCGGGGGTGTGGCAGGTCCACAGCGCCCAAGCCCCTGCGCGGCGGCTTCACTCTGGAGAAGCTCACCGACGACTTCCTCGCGGTCGCCGACGCCGTCAGCCCCGGCGAGCCGGTGCATCTGGTCGGGCACGACTGGGGCTCGGTGCAGGGCTGGGAGTTCGCCACCGTCAGCCGCACCGAGGGCCGGATCGCCTCGTTCACCTCCATCTCGGGCCCTTCCCTGGACCACTTGGGGCACTGGATCAAGAAGCGGGCCTCCCGGCCGACCCCGCGCAGGGCAGCCCAGCTGCTGAACCAGGGCGCCAAGTCCTGGTACGTGTACGCACTGCACGCCCCCGCGCTGCCCGAGCTGTTGTGGAAGGGCCCTCTCGGCAAGCGCTGGCCACGCATGCTGGCCCGGGCCGAGAAGCTGGAGTCCGGCCAGTACCCGATGTCTTCCCTGCCCACGGATGCCGCGCACGGCGCCTGGCTCTACCGCGACAACGTCCGCGCACGGCTCTCGCGCCCCCGCACCGACTGCTACGCCCACGTCCCGGTGCAGCTGATCACCCCGACCGGAGACGCCTTTCTCAGCGAACGGCTCTACGACGAGTTGGAGCAGTGGGCGCCCAGGCTCACCCGCCGCACCCTGCCCGCCAAGCACTGGGTGCCGCGCACCCGGCCCGACCAACTGTCCGCCTGGGTGGAGGGGTTCGTGACGAGCCAGGAGTCGGATCTCCCCGCCAGGGAGTCCGCCCCGACGGGCAAGTACGCCGACAGGTTCTCCGGCCAGCTGGTGCTGGTCACGGGCGCGGGCAGCGGTATCGGCAGGGCGACGGCCTTCTCGTTCGCGGAGGCCGGAGCGCGGGTGATCGCCGTCGACCAGGACACGGACTCGGCGGTGCGCACCGCCGATATGGCGCGGCTGGTCGGCGCTCCGGACGCCTGGGCGGAGACGGTCGATGTGTCCGACGAGCAGCAGATGGAGAAGTTCGCGGCCAAGGTAGCCGCCGAATACGGCACGCCCGACGTACTCGTCAACAACGCGGGGATCGGCGTCACCGGCCCCTTCCTGGAGACCAGTACGGAGGACTGGCGGCGCACGCTCGATGTCAATCTGTGGGGCGTCATCCACGGCTGCCGGCTCTTCGGCAGGCAAATGGCCGAGCGCGGACAGGGCGGGCACATCGTCAACACCGCGTCCGCCGCGGCCTATCAGCCCTCCAAGGTGCTCCCCGCCTACAGCACCTCCAAGGCGGCCGTGCTGATGCTCAGCGAGTGCCTGCGCGCCGAACTGGCAGGACAGGGCATCGGGGTCTCCGTGGTGTGCCCCGGGTTCGTGAACACCAACATCGCTCGGACCGCGCGGTTCACGGACGCCGACGAAGAGGAACAGCAGCGGCACCGACGGCGCGCCTCCCGCCTGTACGGGTTGCGGAACTACCCTCCGGAGAAGGTCGCCGACGCGGTCTTGCGGGCCGTGGTGCGCAACCAGGCGGTGGTGCCGGTGACGCCCGAGGCACGCGGGGCCCGCCTGATGTCCCGTTTCGCCCCGCACGCCCTGCGCGCGATAGCCCGCCTGCGGCCCCCGATCTGACCCCCGCGGCCTCCTCGGCACCCCTCAGCGCTGCGGCGGAGGGCCCGCTCACCCGTAGGGCACAACGCGCCAGTGGCCAAAGGTCTGTTGCCGACGCGGCGTGAGCTGGGCTCGGCGATACCCGCTGTTTCAAGCGCTCGTACCATCCCTCTCAGGAAGGTTCGCTGCGGCGGGCCGTGGACCCGTCTGTCCCCGTCCCCCGCAGCACGGGCCGCCGCAGGAGCGAGAGGCCGCCGCGCGGCACTGTGAACGAGGAGAGCGGACCCATGTCCCCGTCCCGAAAACCGGCGCCCGTGCCGGAGTACCGCATTGAGGATCTGGCGCATCACAGCGGCGCGACAGTCCGCACCATCCGGGCATACCAGGACAGAGGACTGCTCCCCAAGCCGGAGCGGAGAGGCCGGGCCAATGTGTACGACGACTCGCACCTCGCCCGGCTGCGCCAGATCGCCGACCTGCTGGACCGCGGTTACACGCTGGCCTCCATCAAGGAGCTGCTCCAAGCCTGGGACGAGGGGCGGGGCTTGGGCGGGGTGCTGGGCCTGGTGGCGGAGGTGGACGGGCCGTGGACGGACGAGGAGTCCGGCCGGGTCTCCCGTGAGGAGCTGGACCGACTGTTCGGCGGCGCGCACGACGACACGGCGGTCTCCGAGGCCGTGGCGCTGGGGGTACTGGTGCCACTCGCGGGCAGGGCCGATGAGTTCCTGGTACCCAGTCCGCAGGAGCTGGCGGTCGCGGCGGAGCTGCACAAGGCCGGGGTGCCGCTGCTGGCGATCACGGATCACCTGCGGGAGCTGCGCGGCCAGGTCGAGCACATCGCCGCCCGCTTCCTGGATTTCACCAACGAGCACGTCTTCATCCGCTACCTGGGATCCCATCCCGCGGACGGCGACGCCTCGGACGCGGCGGAGCTGGTGCGCAGACTGCGGCCGTTGGCGCAGCAGACCGTAGAGGCGGAGCTGGCACGGGCGATGCGGAAGCTGGCGGCCCGCGATCTGCGGGACCACCTGCGTTCCGCGGCGGCGCTCCCGCCGCCGCCACTGGGTGAGCCAACATCCGATGAGCAGGTGCGGCTGCCGACGGGCACGGTGGAGGCAGTCCGAGGGCTGGTAGGGGAGGAGAGGGCGCCTGACTTCATCGCGGCGGCGGCCGAACGGGAGGTGCGGGCCCGCGCGATGGACTGCATGACAACGACGACGGGAGGGGGAGTGGAGGCGAACACGGGGCAAGGAGCGCGTTCGGGGCCCGGCGCCAAGTCGGCGTAGGTCCCGGCTCCCCGATCAGCGAGGCTCCGACTCGACCAGTTCCCGGCCTGGCAAGGTCCCGGCCCTGCAAGGCCCCGGGTCCGGCCAGACCCCGGCTCGGACAGCTCCCGGCCCGGCCAGACCCCTGGCGAGCCCTCGCCAAGCCTCGCAAGTCACAGCCCTCAAGGCGACAGTCCCGCAAGTCACAGCCCTGCGAGGTCACAGGCCCGCAAGCCACATCCCCGCAAGGTCACAGCCCCGCAAGGTCATGCCGGGCGGGCCCGTACGGGGTGTCTCAGCGCTGGTGCAGGCGTTCGGCGCACTCAGTGGCAACGCGTTCGAAGACGTGCTCGTCGGCCTCGAAAGGGGTGCCGGGGATCGGCCAATGCAGCGCAAGCTCGTCGAAGCCCAGTTCGCCGAGGCGGCCCGCGAAGTCGAGGAATGCCTCGGTGGACTCCAGCGGGCGGTCGGGGGTGAAACCGGTGAGCAGGGTGCGTCCGATGGTGTCCGGGTCGCGTTCGGCCTCGGCGCACGCCTTCTCCAGCCCCTCCGTCTGGCGGGCGAGCGCGGCGAACGATTCGGCCGGGGTCCCGGCGTTGTTGGCGACCGGGTCACCCGTCGTCAGCCAGGACTGCCCGTACCGCGCGGCGAGGCGCAGGCCGCGCGGGCCCGTTGCCGCGACGGCGAAGGGCAGGCGCGGGCGCTGGACACAGCCGGGGATGCCGCGGGCCTCGTGCGCGGAGTAGTACGTGCCCTCGTGGGTCACCTCGTCGTGGGTCAGCAGTTGGTCGAGGAGGGGGACGAACTCCGTGAAGCGGTCCGTGCGTTCGCGGCGCGTCCATGCCTCCTGGCCGAGTGCCGTCGCGTCGAAGCCGCTGCCGCCCGCGCCGATACCCAGCGTGATCCGGCCCTCGCTGATGTCATCGAGCGTGAGCAGCTCCTTGGCGAGGGGGACGGGGTGCCGGAAGTTCGGCGAGGTGACCATGGTGCCCAGCCGCAGCCGCGAGGTCGCCGTCGCGGCTGCCGTCAGGGTGGGGAGGGCACCGAACCAGGGGCCGTCGCGGAACGGCTCCCGCCAGGAGAGATGGTCGTAGGTGTACGCGGCGTGAAAGCCCAGTTCCTCGGCCCGCTGCCACACCTCCCGTCCGCCCTCGGACCAACGGCGGACGGGGAGGATCACAGTGCTCAGACGCATGCCCCGACCCTATGCGCCCGGCCCGTACCCCTCCCCCTCAGCCCGTGCCCCTCCCCCTCGACCCGTGCCCTCCCCTCGACCCGTGCCGCCCCCCTCCCCTCGGCCCCCGTGCTTCCCCCAGCCTTGTGCTTCCCTCGGCCCCGTGCTTCCCCCCGCCTCGTGCTTCTCTCCGCCGCTGCCGCCCTCCCCGTAGCCGGTCGGCGCGTAGCCGGTCGGCGCGGCCCGCACTGCCCCACCGGCTCCGGCGGGTCAGCGCGCCCGTGCCCCGGCAGGCATGATCGGTGGTATGGACCACATGAACCACCACCCGCAGATTCACAGCACCGAGTCCGCGGTCGCCGTGCTCGGCGCGCTTGCCGAGCGGCGCGGGCTGGAGGTCCGTACCGAACACGCGATCGGGGCGGATGAGTCCTCGCGGCGCACGGCAGCGGGCGCGTTCGCCGTCACCGACGAGGACGGGTCCCTCCCCCACGAGGCGCTGCTGGAGATCGACCCGAGCGACAGCCCTTCCGGCACGCCGATGACGCCGAAGATCTCGGTGCAGCTCTATGAGGAGGGGGACGCGCACATCACCGTCGATGGCGTCACCTTCCACGATCTGCCGCGGGAGGTGACCCCCGCCTTTCTGGAGGCGGTGTTCGATCGCCGGGCGCGGCTGAAGACGACGTGGTATCCGCCGTTTTGCCGGCTGATCGTGGCGCTGCCGGACGACCGTACGTACAAGGAGATCGTCCCCATGGCATACGGCGGCCTCACCCGCTGGATGAACAGCCTCCCCACCTGAGCGGGCGGCGGGACCCGGCCCCAGCCGCCGTACGCGGTGGACGAACGCGCGCCCTCACCGCCCTGTCCCCGGTGGGCCCCCGCCCCTCCGCCCCGCCCATTCACCCCCTCACTCCGCCCCCGTCCGCCCCGCGCTCCCCCGCTGACGTCCTCCCTCATGAGGACCCTCTCCGCCGCTACCGGCCAGCGCTCTCTCGGTGACCCGGCCGTCACATATCCGCTGTGGCCTCCGCTGACCAGCGGGTGTCCGCGGACGAGCACCGAGGAGACGGCGTACCCCGTCGAGGTCGCCTACGCGTACGAGTCGATCGACCCCACCCTCCTCGCCTCCCTCTTCACCTCCTCCCTCTTCACCCCCACAGGCCCCGGACCGTCGCCAGGCCCCCGTCGGCCTCAAAACCGGCCCCACTAGCCCCACCAGCCCCACCAGCCCCAAAACCGACACCTATGCCGGCGCCTATACCGGCATCGACCGCTGGGCCCCACTCCTCCCGCCGCTCGACGGGCCCGGGCTGGGGGAGGGCCGGACCCCCCTGGTCGAGATCGGTGACGGGCTGTACATCAAGGACGAGTCCCGCAACCCCACCTGGAGTCACAAGGACCGTCTCAACCGGGTGACCGCGAGCGCCGCGCTGCGCGTCGGGGCGCCGGGGACCGTGGTGGCGTCCTCCGGCAACCACGCGGCCTCGGCCGCGGCGTTCGCGGCCCGCGCCGGGCTGCGAGGCGCGGTGGCCGCTCACCCGGCTGATCGTCGAGCACTGCGGAATGCACCCCGTCAGCAACCTCACCCCCACCCACACCGGTCACGCGTTCGGGCCCGAGGGGTACAAGACGCCGGCCTACGAGATCCACGCCGATATCGGCGTCCCCGCCGATGTGTTCGTGCCGGTGGGCTACGGCGAAATGCTGTTCGGGGTGTGGAAGGGGTTCGACGAGCTGCGGCGGCTCGGCGTCACCGACCGGGTGCCGCGCCTGCACGCCTGCGAACCGGCGGCGGGCGGCCCGCTGTCCGCCGCCCTCGCCCGCGACCTGCCCGCCGCCCGGGTGACGGTGGGCCACACCGACGCGTACGGCATCGACTGCCCGGTCGGCGGCTACCGGGGCGTAGTCGCCGTACGCGGCAGCGGCGGACGCGGACTGCTGGTGGACGACGAGCGGATGCGCGCGGCGCAGCGCGAACTGGCCGCGCACGGGATGTGGGCGGAGCTGTCGGCGGCTGCGGGCCTGGCCGCCTACCGCGCCCACGGGACCCCGCCGGGGCGCGCTCCGGGGGAGCAGGCCCCGCCGGAGGAGCGCGGGGGGCCGGTCGTCTGCGTCTCGACGTCCTCCGGTTTCAAGGACAACGCCGTCGCCACCCGCACCCCCGACCCCGTCGATCCGAGCTGGGACGCGGTGGCGGCCCGGCTGCGAAAGGAGGGGATCAGCTTCTGAGGCCGAGACCGGGGCCGGGACCGGAGCCGAGACCGGGGCCGGGACCGGAGCCGGGGCGAGGCCCTGCCCCGGACCGTTCAGCGGCTCCGTTCAGCGGCTCCGGATCGTCCGCCTGTACACGGCAGTTCGAACACCCGCGCCGCGTTGTCGTGGCACACCGCCCGCAGCCATTCCTTCCCCAGCCCCGTCCGGGTCTCCAGCGCCTCCAGGGCGTCCGCGTACGCGTACGGAATGTTGGGGAAGTCGGTCCCCAGCAGTACGCGGTCGCCGAGCGCGGCCAGCCGGGGGAGTTCCGCGCGGGGGAAGGGTGCGATGTCCTCGACGAAGCCGGTGAAGGCCATCGTCGTATCGAGCAGCACCCGCGGGTAGCGCTCGGCGAGGGTCAGGAAGTCGGCGTACTCGGGCATGCCCAGATGTGCGACGACCAGCCGCAGCGACGGGTGCCGCGCCAGCACCTCGTTCACCGGCCCCGGCCCGGTGAACGCGCCCGCCACCGGGCCCGACCCGCAGTGCGTGACCACCGGCGTGCCCGCCTCGGCCAACAGCCCCCACACTTCGTCCAGCAGCGGGTCCCGTGGGTCGAACCGGCCTACCTGGATGTGGCATTTGAACACCCGCGCCCCCTGTTCCAGGGCCCGGCGTATGTCGTCGGCGGCCTCCGGTTCGGCGTAGAAGGTCGCGGTGTGCAGGCAGTCGGGGGTGCGGGCCGCGAAGTCGGCGGACCAGTCATTGAGGGAGCGGGCCATGCCCGCTTTGTGCGGGTACAGCATCGAGGTGAACGCCCGGACGCCGAAGCCGCGCAAGGTCTCCAGTCGCCGCTGCTCATCCTCGCGGTACGCGATCGGCCAGTTCCGTCCCACGAGCGGGCCCGCCGCGTCGAAGTACGCCCACACCTTGTCCAGCAGCCGCTGCGGCATGAAGTGCGTGTGCACGTCCACCAGGGACGCGAGCCCCAGCCGCGCCCGGAACGCGGCGACCCGCACCGGCTCCCCCACCGCCGCCGTACGCTGCGCCTTCCCCTCGCCCCGCCCCGCCCCGCCGCTCTCCTCGGCCCTGTCGCTCTCCTCGGCCCCGTCGCTCTCCTCGGCCCCGTCGCTCTCCTCAGCCCCGTCGCTCTCCTCGGCCCTGTCGCTCTCCTCGGCCCCGGTGATGTCCATACGGCAACCCTAGGCAGCGGGCACAACCCCTCCGCCGCCTGCGCCGCAGGTGCCGTTCCGCGAGTAGATTCACCCTCCGCTTCTGAGTACGGGGACGGATGACCGAGGCGGGACGCGTTCCCTAGGTTCCGTGCCATGGACGCTTCTGATTCCACAGCAACGCCCGGGGCACTGAGGGCACTGGACGGCGACGACGACTCGAACGAACGCCTGCCACACCGCCGCACTCCGTCCCAATGGGCCGGTCTGGCCCTCCTCGCCGTGGCCGTGCTGGTCTTCGGCGCCTTTGTCCTCGTGTTCGGTCCGCTGCTGGCCATCTCCTGCACCGACTCCGACTGCCTGGGCGGTGTCCGCGGTCCGCTCCTGTTCGGAGAGGCACTCCTCGCCGTCGCCTGGTACGGGGTGCCGCTCACGACGCTGGGCACGCTGGTCGCCATGTTCGGGATGCGACGGGGTGCCCGCGCGGGCGGTATCGGCCTGTGTGCCCTGCTGCTGCTCCTGCTGCTGGAGCAGTTCCTCGGCCAGTTCACCGGCTGATAGTTCCCTGGCGACAGCAACAGCAGCGAGGCGCAGGCGGCGGCCGGCGGGGGGTTCTCCAACCGGGTCGTCACCTGGAACCTGCACGGGCCCGGTCACCACAGCGCGTATGAACAGGCACGGCAGATCGCCCGGTACCGGCCGGGCGTCATCGGCTTCCAGGAAGCCTGCAAAACCAAGGTGGACCGGATCGCGAGGGCTTTGAAGAAGGTGCACAAGCTCGACTACCACGTCACCTATGGCACCGTGAACCGCAAGCGGGGCCAGTGCGGCGGCATCTTCAAGGGCGGGGCCTACGGGCGGGCCATGCTGACGGCCGCACCCGCGAAGGACCCGGTCAACAAGCGGTACTCCCAGGGCGGTTCGGAGCCGCGTGGGTACATGGCGGTCACCGTGCCCATCGCGGGCAAGGATGTGCGGGTCTTCAACACGCACTTCGCGCAGAAGACGGCGGACGATCAGCAGACCGGGGTACGCACCCAGCAGGTCCGCGAACTGGAGGCGGCGGCCCGCCCGCACAACCGCGCGATCGTCGTCGGGGACTTCAACACAACTCCGCCCGCCGGCGAACTGGCCCCGTTCTGGCAGCACTTCGCGGACGCCGACCCGTACTGCGGTGCCAAGCCCGACGCCCGCTGCCAGGGCACGATCGGGACCGCGCCGCACCGTAAGAAGATCGACTTCATCTTGCTGCGCCGGGGCGCCTTCAACCCTCCGGGCGTCGGCGTCCACGACCCGCAGGGGCAGTCGGACCACTCGCTGGTCCACGCGGATCTGAAGCCGCTGTTCTGAGCCGCGGCCAGCCCCTCACCGCTCACCTCGCCCCCGGGCCCGGGCTCGCCCCCGGGCCCGGGCGAGGCACAGGCCGGGCGGGGCACAGGCCGGACGAGTCACAGTCCGGGTGCGCCCCATACGGGGAACCAGCGGCTGAGGTCCTTCTCCAGGGGCAGGTCGTTCGCCAGCAGGGCGCGCACCTGGAGTTCGAGCCCGTTGTCCCGCTTCTCGGCGCCGCCGGGCAGCGGGGCGAAGGGGTAGAAGGTGCCGCGTTTGTAGAGGTAGATCAGCGCGAGGGGGCGCGGAGT
Source organism: Streptomyces axinellae (assembly GCF_039532135.1). Taxonomy (NCBI): domain Bacteria; kingdom Bacillati; phylum Actinomycetota; class Actinomycetes; order Kitasatosporales; family Streptomycetaceae; genus Streptomyces; species Streptomyces axinellae. The sequence continues at coordinate 212,875 of NZ_BAAARJ010000007.1, read as the reverse complement.
GCCGGAGACGGCTTCCGTGCCCTCTTCCGTGCCGTCCGCCGACTCCCGGAACACGACGGTCGAACACAGCAGCTGTGGCCCGAACCCGCCCTCGGCGAGCAGGGTGTTGACCGCGTGCAGGTCGTTGACCAGGTCGGCTGTCTCCTCGGGGGCGTGCCGCGCGGTCAGCCACGTATAGCCGTAGGAGTCCTGGCCGAACTCGACGGGGATGCCGCCGCGCTCTGTGTCCGCGTCCAGCAGCGCCCGTACGTCCCGCTGGAGCTGGGCGAAGGCGCCGCCCTCGACGCTGGCGAAGCAGACGGCGCCCACCCCGGTGGGGACGAAGGAGGCGCCCGCCTGGAGGGTGACCGCGGCGGACGGCAGCGCGAACAGCTGGTCGAGGTCGGGCCGCGTGGGCTTGCTGCGGCCGAGAAGCGCGTCCAGAAAGCCCACCTCGGGCCCCTCTCGTATAGCGGATCTCGTATAGCGGATCTCGTATAGCGGATCTCGTGAAGCGGATCTCGTGAAGCGGAGTCGGCGGAGTCGGAACTCACCGGGTGAAGATCACTGGCCGAGCTGGGCCGAGATGCGGCCGAGTTGGTCGAGCCGCTTCTCCAGCGGCGGGTGCGAGGAGAAGAGCGTGGCGATGCTCTCACCGGAGAAGGCCGGCACGAAGAAGAAGGCGTTGTACGGCTCGGCCTGGCGCAGGTCCTTGGTCGGAATACGCGCCATGTCGCCGCTGATCTTCGTGAGCGCGGAGCCCAGCGCGGACGGCCGCCCGGTCAGCAGGGCACCGGCGCGATCCGCCGACAGCTCGCGGTAGCGGGAGAGCAGCCGGGTCAGCAGGAAGCTGATGACGTAGACGACGGCGCTGACCAGCGGTATGAGGAGCAGGAGCAGGCCCGCGGGGTCGTTGTTGCGCCCGGCGGTCCGCCCGATGCCGCCCCACAGTGCGACGCGCGTCATGATTCCGGCCAGTACGCCCAGGAACGAGGCGATCGTCATCACGGCGACGTCCCGGTGCGCGACGTGGGACAGCTCGTGCGAGAGCACGCCCTCCAGTTCGTCCGGCTCCAGACGGCGCAGCAGCCCGGTGGTGGCGCACACCATGGAGTTCTTCTGGTTACGGCCCGTGGCGAACGCGTTGGGTACGTCGCTCTCCGCGATGGCGACCCTCGGCTTGGGCATGTCGGCGAGCGCGCACAGCCGATCGACGGCGCCGTGCAGCTCGGGCGCCTGTGCGGGGGTGACCTCGCGAGCGCCCATACTGAACGCCGCGATCTTGTCGCTGAACCAGAACTGGGCGATGAACAGCCCGCCCGCGAACACGAGCACCAGCGGCCACGCTTTCCCCAGCAGCGCGACCAGCACACCGACGAGCACGACATAGAGCAGCCCTATGAAGAACATCGTGGTGACCATGCGCGTGGTCAGACCACGGTCCGGGACGTAGCGCGTGTGACCGGCCATGAGCGCCTCGCTCCCTTTCCTCCGGGTGTCCCGTTCCTTCGGGTATCCCGTTCCTCCGGGTATCCCGTAGCTACGGATATCCCGCCGGTATTCGGCCTCCGCTTCGATTGTGCCGCTTGTGGGCGTAATCATGCGATAAGAGCCCTTGAGCTGCGATGCCCGGCCGTGCGCCGGTACTGCGCCGTGCGCCTCGCGTGCTTCCACTGACACGGAGAGTGCTCTCATTCGTGCGGCACGTCGCACGAATGTTCAGGCATATGCGTCAAGATGGTGCCTGTGACTCATCCGTCTGATTCCCGCGCCCCCAAGAGCCCGCGACCCAGTCCGAGACCAAGCCCGAGCCCGGCCACCGGCCCGGAGCCGGGCCCGAGCGCGAATCCGAGTCCCAGCACGAACCCGAGCGCGAATCCGAGGCCGAGTACGAACCCGAGCCCGAACCCGAGGCCGAGGCAGAGCGAGAACCCGAGCGCGGGGCGGCTCGCGAGCGTCCGGGCGACGCGCCCCCCGCGCCTGATCGCCACCGATCTGGACGGCACGCTGCTGAGGAACGACAAGACGGTCTCCCCGCGGACGATCGCCGCGCTCGCCGCCGCCGAGGACGCCGGGATCGAGGTGTTCTTCGTGACCGGGCGCCCGGCCCGCTGGATGGGCGTCGTCAGCGAACATGTGCACGGCCACGGGCTCGCCATCTGCGCCAACGGCGCGGCCGTCGTCGATCTCCACGCCGAGGGCCGACGCATCGTGCGGGTCCGGGAGCTGGCGCGGGCCGACGCGCTCGCCGTCGTCCACGCCCTGCGCGAGGCGGCCCCCGGGGTGACCTTCGCCGTCGAGCGGACGGAGGGCATCCACTACGAGCCCGACTACCCGTTCTTCCCCCACGATCCCGGCACCTCCTACGCCCCGGCGGACGAACTGCTCGCCGAAGGGGCGGGAGCAGGCACGAGGCCGGGGCCGGGAACGAGGCCGGGAACAGGAACGGAGACGGGTGCGGCGACCGGTCCCGGGGACGCCGACCCGGTGCTGAAGCTGCTGGCGCATCATCCCGGCATGGACCCGGACGACTTCCTGGCGCTGGGCAGGAAGACGGCCGGGCCGCACGCGGAGTTCACCAGGTCGAGCCCCTCCGCGCTGCTGGAGATCTCGGGGCGCGGGGTGAGCAAGGCCAGCACTCTGGCGCTGGCCTGCGCGGAGCGGGGCATCGCGCCCGAAGAGGTGGTCGCCTTCGGGGACATGCCCAACGACCTGGAGATGCTGGCCTGGGCGGGCACCTCCTACGCGATGGCCAACGGCCACCCCGATGTGCGGGTCTCCACGACGCACACGACGTCCTCCAACGAGGAGGACGGCGTCGCCACCGTGATCGAGACGTACGTCTAGATCGCAACGTACGTCCAGTTCGAGACGCACGTGCAGAGCGAGACGTACGTGCAGAGCGAGACGCACGTCCAGTTCGAGACGCACGTGCAGAGCGAGACGCACGTCCCCGATCGCGACGTCACGTCCGGGCGGCGGCCGGCACCAGGGGCCGGGTCTCCTCCGCCTCGCGCGGCTCCCGGCCGCCGCCGTGGGCCGCCGCCTCGCGTTCGGTGGCGAGCATCGCGGCGAACGGGCCGTCCGCCGCCGCGAGCCGGGCGCAGGGGCCGCGTTCCACGGTGCGGCCACCGTCGAGCACGATCACCTCGTCCACCGCCTCCAGCCCCTGGAGGCGGTGGGTGATCAGCAGCGTCGTCCGGCCCTCGGTCGCCGCCAGCAGGTCGGCGGTCAGCGCGTCGGCGGTGGGCAGGTCCAGGTGTTCGGCGGGCTCGTCGAGGACGAGGACGGGGAAGTCGGCCAGCAGCGCGCGGGCGAGCGCGAGGCGCTGGCGCTGGCCGCCGGACAGCTTCGCGCCGTGCTCGCCGACGAGCGTGTCGAGCCCGTCGGGCAGCGTGTCCACCCACTCGGCCAGCCGCGCCTCGGCGAGCGCGGCGCGCAGTTCGTCCTCGGTGGCCGTGGGCCGGGCGAGCCGCAGGTTCTCGCGGAGCGAGCTGTCGAACAGGTGGGCGTCCTGCGCGCACAGGCCGACGGTGCGGCGTACGGCGTCCGCGTCGGCCGCCGTCGCGTCCACGGCGGGCGAGCCGAGCGTGTACGGCGCTCCGCCGCCCGGCACCGGCGCCGGGTCCACGAACCGCAGCAGCGCCAGGGCCAGCGTGGTCTTGCCCGAGCCGGAGGCGCCGACGACGGCGACTCGGCGGCCGGGCGTCAGCTCCAGCTCGAACCCGTCGAGCGCCGGACGGGCGCCCTCCGGAGCGTCCGGGTAGCGGACGGTCAGCCCCCGCGTACGCAGCGGGAACGGGCTGTCGTCCAGCTCCGCCGGGCGGTCCGGTTCCCGTACCGGCACGGGTGCGTCGAGCACCTCGTACACGCGCTCGGCCGAGCGCCGGACCCGCTGGCGGAACTGCACCGCCTGCGGCAGCGGCGTCATCACCTCGAACACGGCCAGTGGCGTCAGCACGACGGTGGCCAGCAGCAGCCCGTTCAGCCCGCCGTCCACCGTCGCGGCGGCGCCCGTCCAGGCGGCGGCCGTCACCGTGAGCCCGGCGGCGAGTGTGGCGAGCCCGGCCGCGAGCGCCGTGCGGGCCGCCGAACGCGCGGCGATCCGGGTGAGCGCCGCATCGGCGGCGGCGGCCTCCTGGCGCCGCGCGGCCAGTGCGCCGCTGACGGGGAGTTCGCCGGAGGCCGTGCCGGTGAGCAGATCGACCGTACGGACCGCCAGGTCGGCCCGCGCGGGCGCCAGGCGGCGCTCGGTACGGCGCGAGAGCGCGGCCGTCAGCGCGGGCACGGCCACGCCCGCCACGGCCAGCCCCAGCGCGAGGGCGGCAGCGGCGGCGGGCAGCAGCCACGCGGTGAACGCCACCGAGGCGAGGCCGACCGTGACGGCGACAGCCGCCGGGAGCAGCCAGCGCAGGAAGTAGTCCTGGAGCGCGTCCACGTCGGCGACCAGCCGGGTGAGCAGGTCGCCGCGCCGGGTGCCGCGCAGCCCGGCGGGTGCCAGCCGCTCCAGGCGGCGGTAGACGGTGACGCGCAGGTCCGCCAGGACGCGCAGCGCGGCATCGTGCGAGACGAGGCGCTCGGCGTAGCGGAAGACGGCGCGGCCGATCCCGAACGCGCGGGTCGCGGTGACGGCCACCATCAGGTAGAGGATGGGCGGCTGTTGGGCCGCGCGGGAGATCAGCCAGCCCGAGGTCGCCATGAGGCCCGTGGCGCTCAGGAGCGCCAGCGCGCCGAGGGTGAGCGCCAGCGCGAACTTCTTCTTCAGGCCCTGGGCCTGGCCCATGGCCCGTACGCGGGTGAGGGTGCGCCGCGCCGATGTGGCGCCCTCGCTGTGGGGGTGGCCCTCGCTGCGGGGGTGGCCCTCGCTGTGGGGGTGGCCCTCGCTGTGGGAGTGGTGCGGGCCGGTTGGCGTCCGGGGGCGGCCTCGGCCCTCCCCGCCTGCCCTGTCCTCCCTGCCGCCCCTGACGGCGGGCATCCCCGGGACGGTGGCGTTCCGCTGCTCCGAGGCGTCGGCTCCCCGCTGTCCCGGGGCTGCGGGGTTGATCTCCACCACGCGGTCAGCCGCGCCCAGCAGCGCGGGCCGGTGGGTCACCAGTACCACCGTGCGGGTCTCGGCCAGACGGCGTACGGCGGCCAGGACCGTGGCCTCGGTGGTGCCATCGAGTGCGGCGGTCGGCTCGTCGAGCAGGAGCAGGGGCCGGTCCGCGAGGAACGCGCGGGCCAGGGCCACGCGTTGGCGCTGGCCCGCGGAGAGGCCGCCCCCGTTCTCGTCGAGGACGCGCGCGGGGTCGAGGTCGGGCGCGCCCGCGTCGGCGAGGGCGCGCGCCACGGCCTCGTCCGGCGCCTGGGGCCGGGCGAGCCGCACGTTCTCCGCGATCGTGCCCGCGAACAGGGAGGGGTGCTGCGGTACCCAGGCGATCTGCTCGTGCCAGCCGTCCGGGTCCAGCTGCGCCAGCGGCACGCCGCCCACCCGCACCTGACCCTCCGTCAGCGGGGTGAAGCCCAGCAGTACGGACAGCAGCGTGGTCTTGCCGCCGCCGGAGGGGCCGGTCAGTGCGACCGTCTCGCCGGGGCGCACGGTCAAGTCGGTGGGCGCCAGTGAGTAGCCCGTGCGCCCCTCGTGCCGTACGGCGGCGCCGGTCAGGGAGAGGGTGGCCGTGCGGACGTCCGCGCGCCGGGTGCCCCGTTCGGGTACCGGGCGCTCCAGGACGGCGAAGACCTCCTCCGCCGCCGCCAGCCCCTCGGCCGCCGCGTGGTAGTGCGTGCCCACTTGCCGCAGCGGCAGATACGCCTCGGGGGCCAGGATGAGCACCATCAGCCCGGTCGTCAGGTCGAGGTCGCCGTGGACGAGCCGGGTGCCGATGCTGACGGCGACGATCGCCACGGAGATCGTCGCGAGCAGTTCCAGCGCGAACGAGGAGAGGAAGGCGAGCCGCAGGGTGCGCAACGTGGCGCGGCGGTAGTCGCCGGTGATGGCGCGGATGTTGTCGGCCTGGGCCTTGGCGCGGCCGAACACCTTCAGGGTGGGCAGCCCGGCGACCACGTCGAGGAAGTGCCCGGACAGCCGGGTCAGCAGCCGCCACTGGCGGTCGGTCCTGGACTGGGTGGCCCAGCCGATCAGCGCCATGAACAGGGGGATCAGCGGCAGGGTGACGACGATGATCGCGGCGGAGATCCAGTCGGCGGTGACGATCCGGGCGAGCACCGCGACGGGAACCACGGCGGCGAGGCCGAGTTGGGGCAGGTAGCGCGCGAAGTAGTCGTCGAGCGCGTCCACTCCGCGCGTGGCCAGCGTCGTCAGCTCGCCGGTGCGCTGCGTGGTCAGGAAGCCGGGCCCCAGCGCGGTGGCCCGCTCCAGCAGCCCGGTGCGCAGCTCGGACTTGACCGCCGCGCCGCACCTGTGTGCGGCCAGCTCCGTCAGCCAGGACACCAGGGCCCTGGCGACGGAGACGGCGGCGAGCAGCAGCAGCGCGCCGCGCGCGAACTCCCCGTGCCGGTAGGCGGACACGACGATGTCGGCGATCAGCATGGCCTGCCCGATGACCAGCACGGCGCCGGCGAGGCCGAGGGTGATGGCGGCGAGCAGGAACAGCCGGGTGGTGCGCGCGTATCGCAGCAGCCGCGGGTCCACGGGCTTCATGGCATCGGCTCCTTCACTCTCAGTTCACTCACGGCCGTGCTCACGGCCCTGCTCACGGCTTCGCTCCCAGTTCGCTCGCGGCGGTGCTCACGGCTTCGCTCTCAGTGGCCGCCGGACTGGGCGAGGCTCTGGGTGCCGATGCGCTTGCGGAAGACCCAGTAGGTCCAGCCCTGGTAGAGCAGCACGACGGGGGTGGCGATCGCCGCGCACCAGGTCATGATCTTCAACGTGTAGGGCGTGGAGGACGCGTTGGTGACCGTCAGGCTCTGACCGCCCGCCAGCGTCGAGGGCATCACCTCGGGGAACAGCGCGAGGAAGAGCATCGCGACGGCGGCCACGATGGTCAGCCCCGAGAAGGTGAACGACCAGCCCTCGCGCCCCGCGAGGTTGGTGGCGAGCGCGGCCACCAGTGCGACGACGGCGACGACCAGCGCCACCAGGCTCCAGCCGTTGCCCCGGTCGGCCTGGGTCCACAGCAGGAAGGCGAGCGCCAGCGCGGCGGTCACCAGCCCGAGCACGGTGGCCATGCGGCGGGCCCGGGCGCGGATGTCTCCGAGGGTCTTGAGCGCGGTGAAGACGGCGCCGTGGAAGGTGAACAGGGTCAGGGTGACCAGTCCGCCCAGCAGCGCGTACGGGTTGAACAGGTCGGCCAGGTCGCCCACGTACTCAAGGTGCTGGTCGATCTTCACGCCGCGCACGATGTTGCCGAACGCGACGCCCCACAAGAACGCGGTGAGCAGCGAGGTCCAGAAGATCGCGTGCTCCCAGTTGGCCTGCCAGCGCTCCCCCTCCCGCTTGGCGCGGTATTCGAAGGCGACGCCGCGCACGATCAGGCAGACGAGGATGACCAGCAGCGGCAGGTAGAAGCCGGAGAAGAGGGTGGCGTACCACTCGGGGAAGGCCGCGAAGGTGGCCCCGCCCGCGGTCAGCAGCCACACCTCGTTGCCGTCCCAGACCGGGCCGATGGTGTTGATCAGCACCCGGCGCTCGGCGCGGTCGCGGGCCAGCAGCTTGGTCAGTACGCCGACGCCGAAGTCGAAGCCCTCCAGGAAGAAGTAGCCGGTCCACAGGACGGCGATGATCACGAACCAGATGTCGTGGAGATGCACAGCGATTCGCCCCGATCTCAGTACGAGAAGGCCATGGGCCGGTCGGCATCGGTGTCGCCACCGATCTTGGTGGGCGGGTTGAGGTCGGCCTCGGTCAGCTCCGGGGGCCCGGCCTTGACGTACTTCACCAGCAGCTTGACCTCGACGACGGCGAGGATCGCGTACAGCGCGGTGAAGACGATCAGCGAGGTGAGGACCTCGCCCTGGGAGACGCTGGGGGAGACGGCCGAGGCCGTGGGCAGCACCCCGTAGACGACCCAGGGCTGGCGGCCGGTCTCGGTGAAGATCCAGCCCCAGGAGTTGGCGACCAGCGGGAAGGCGAGGGTAAGCGCCGAGAGCCGCCAGTACCAGGTGCCCAGCCGCCCGTGCAGCTCACGGTTCTTGGTGAGCGCGAGCCGGGGTACCTCCTCCTCGCCGGTGCGCAGCCGTTCGCTGATCCAGATCTTGCGCCGGGTGAGGTAGAGGCCCGCGGCGCCGAGGGTGAAGGAGGCCATCCCGAAGCCGATCATCCAGCGGAACGACCAGTAGGCGACGGGGATGTTGGGCCGGTAGTCGTCAAGACCGACCGTGTCCTTGAACTTCTCCTTCAGGTGCGCGTTGGTGTCGTTGATGCCGGGGACGGCCTCGTAGAAGTTGTCGTGCGCGAGGAAGGAGAGGACGCCGGGGATCTCGATGGCGACCTTGTTGTGGCCCTTGTCCACGTCGCCGTAGGAGAAGACGGAGAACGGCGCCGGGGCCTGGGTCTCCCACAGGGCCTCGGCGGAGGCCATCTTCATCGGCTGCTGGTCGTACATGATCTTGCCGAGCCGGTCGCCGCTGACGACGGTGAGCAGCCCGCCGGCCACCAGGGTCACCAGCCCGAGCCGCAGCGAGGTGCGCATCACGGGGATGTGCTTCTTGCGCAGCAGGTGGTAGGCGGCGATGCCGACCATGAAGGCGCCGCCGGTCAGGAAGGCGGCGGTCATGGTGTGGAAGAACTGCGCCAGCGCGGTGTTCTGGAACAGGATGCCGAAGAAATCGCTCATCTCCGCGCGCCCCGAGCCCTCGTTTATGCGGTAGCCGACCGGGTGCTGCATCCAGGAGTTGGCCGCCAGGATGAAGTAGGCGGAGGCGATGGTGCCGAGGGCCACCAGCCAGATCGTCGCCAGGTGCAGCTTCTTGGGCAGCTTGTCCCGGCCGAAGATCCACAGGCCGATGAACGTGGACTCCATGAAGAAGGCGATCAGCGCCTCGAAGGCGAGCGGCGCACCGAAGATGTCTCCGACGAAGCGGGAGTAGTCCGACCAGTTCATGCCGAACTGAAACTCCTGCACGATGCCGGTGACCACGCCCATGGCGATGTTGATCAGGAAGAGCTTCCCCCAGAAGCGGGTCGCTTTGAGGTACTTCTCCTTGTTCGTCCGCACCCATGCCGTCTGGAGCACCGCGGTGAGGGTGGCCAGCGAGATCGTCAGGGGGACGAAGAGGAAGTGGTAGACGGTCGTGATGCCGAACTGCCAGCGCGCCAGGGTCTCCGGCGCCAACGCAAGGTCCACGTTGCTCTCTCCTTCGGGTCGCAGCCCGCCATTCGTGAATGCGTTCACATTCACAAGCGACTGTACGACACCCCCATACCGGACATGTCACCGGGGGTCGGAAACCTGGCCGACAGGGGGCAGAGCGTTCCCGAAGGCGCTTCTGCGGAAGACCGCTCCGGTAAAGCCCCTTCGGGAGAAGCCGCTCCGCAGTCCGGAGAAGGCCGCAGTGGAAGACCGCTCCGGGGAAGGCCGCAGCGGAAATGCCGCAGCGCTACAGCTCCTTGCGGAAGGCAGCCGCGGTCTGGAGGAAGAGGTCGTTGGCCGCGGTCTCCCCGATCGAGACCCGCACGCCCTCCCCGGCGAACGGCCGCACCGTCACCCCGGCGGCCTCGGCCCGCTGCGCGAAGTCCGTCGTACGGTCACCGAGCCGCAGCCACACGAAGTTCGCCTGCGAATCGGTCACCGTCCAGCCCTGGCCCCGCAGCTCGGCCAGCACCCGGGTGCGCTCCCCGACCAGCGCGTCCACCCGCTCCAGCAGCGCCCCCTCGCTGCGCAGCGAGGCGATCGCCGCCTCCTGTGCGAGGTTGCTCACACCGAAGGGGACGGCCGTCTTGCGCAGCGCGGCGGCCACCGGCTCGTGTGCCACCGCGAAGCCGACCCGCAGCCCGGCCAGCCCGTACGCCTTGGAGAAGGTCCGCAGCACACACACGTTGGGGCGGTCCCGGTACAGCTCGATGCCGTCCACCACCCGCTCGTCGCGCACGAACTCGCGGTACGCCTCATCCAGCACCACCAGCACGTCAGAGGGCACCCGGTCCAAGAAGCGCTCCAGCTCGGCACCCGGGAGGGCCGCGCCCGTGGGGTTGTTGGGGTTGCAGACGAAGATGAGGCGGGTGCGCTCGGTGACCGCGTCCGCCATCGCGTCCAGGTCGTGCGCCTCCTTCTCCGGCCCGCCCGTCAGCGGCACCCGTACCGAGGCGGCACCGGAGATCTGCGTGATGATCGGGTACGCCTCGAAGGAGCGCCAGGCGTAGATCACCTCGTCGCCCGGCCCGGCCGTCGCCTGGAGCAACTGCTGGGCTATGCCGACGGATCCGGTGCCGGTGGCCAGATGGGAGACCGGCACATCGAAGCGGTCCGCCAGCTCGGCGAACAGACCGGAACACGTCATGTCCGGGTACCGGTTGACGGAGGCCGCGGCGGCCGTCACCGACTCCAGCACGCCCGGCAGCGGCGGATAGGGGTTCTCGTTCGACGACAGCTTGTAGGAGACGGGCCCCTCGGCCGAGGCCGGACGGCCCGGCTTGTAGGCCGGCACATCCGCCAGCGCCTCGCGCAGCCGGGGGCCGCGCGCGCCGCCGGCGGTCCGGCTCCCGCCGTTCTCCTGTGCGCTCTTGTCACTCACCGCTGCTCCTCCTGGTCCCTCGTCCCGCCTCTGCACCAATACTGTTCACCTTAGAAGGATTCCCCCGGCGGGCGTACGCCCACGGCGGACCCGGCCCCGCACGCCCCGCACGCGGGTGGCGGGCGCGGTGGCGCGCGTCGCTCGTGAAGGTGACTTGAGGCTCCCCTCACCTGATCGGCGACCCGGCGGAAACGACCGCGGCGCCGCTCCCCGCCGGATCGCGCGACCGGACCGTGAACTGCGCGTTCCATGGTCGTTCCCGCCCGCCGATCGGCCCGGAATCCGGCCTGCTCGGGCACCCCGCGCGAACCGTGCCCCGGCCTGCCGCGGGCCTACGATCGGGTCGCCATGACAGCAGCAGAGAAGCATCAGGGGAGCCGGACCCCGGCGTCCCTCCCCCAGCCTCCGGCCGGGAGGTACTCCCGGGGGAGCCGGCCGAGGGCGCGGGCCGGCATCCGGGATGTCGCCGCCGCGGCCGGTGTCTCCATCACGACTGTCTCCGACGCCCTCAACGGAAAGGGCCGGCTTCCGGACGCCACCCGCAGCCACGTCCGCGAAGTCGCCGAGCGGCTGGGCTACCGCCCCTCGGCCGCGGCACGCACGCTGCGCACCGGCAAGTCAGGACTGATCGGCCTGACCGTCACCACGTACGGCGAAGAACCGTTCACCTTCACCGAGTTCGCCTACTTCGCCGAGATGGCGCGGGCCGCGACCTCGGCCGCACTCGCCCGCGGCTACGCCCTGGTGATCCTGCCCGCGCCCGCCCGGGACAGCCCCTTCGACGTGTGGTCCAACGTCGCGCTGGACGGCACCGTCGTCATCGACCCCTCCGACCAGGACCCGGTCGTCACCGAACTGGTCCGCTCCGGGATCCCGGTCGTCTCCGACGGCCGCCCCAGCGGCTCCCTGCCGGTCACCGCGTGGGTGGACAACGACCACGAGGAGGCGGTACGCGGCCTCCTCGACCACCTCGCCGAATCCGGCGCCCGCCGCATCGGCCTGCTGACCGGCACCAGCACCGACACCTACACCAGCCTCTCGACCACCGCCTACCTCAAGTGGTGCGAGCGCGTGCGCCAGGACCCGGTCTACGAGAGCTACCCGGCACACGACCCGTGCGCCGGCGCGGTGGCCGCCGACCGGCTGCTGGCCAGGCCGGACCGGCCCGACGCGGTCTACGGCCTCTTCGACCCCAACGGCACCGACCTGCTGGCGGCGGCCCGCCGCTACGGGCTGCGGGTGCCGGAGGACCTGCTCCTGGTCTGTTGCAGCGAGTCCACCGTCTACGCCACGACCGAGCCGCCCATCACCACGCTCTCCCTCAAGCCCGGCCGGATCGGCAACACCGTCGTCCAGCTCCTGATCGACGCCATCGAGGGCATCGACCCGCCCCGCCCGGTGCGCCAGGTGATGCCCACCGAACTGATCGTGCGCACCTCCTCGCACCGCAGGGGCGCACGCACGACAGTGAGCGCACCCCGCTCGCCCCGCCCGCCCCGCCCGCCCGCGCCCCCGCGCGCGGACTGAGCGCGGGCGGCGCGGCGGGCCTGGGGGCCCACGTGACCCGGGTGACCCGGCAGCACGCGCGCGGGCGGGCGCGGGGTCGCGCACCGAGGCGCGGGGCACGCGGGCGGCGGGCGGCGGCGCCGAACCCCCAGCCGGTGCGGCGGAATCGCAGACGGCGCGGCGGAATCGCAGTCGGCGCGGCGGAATCGGCGTGGAATCCAAGGGGTACGTCCCCGGAGAATTCCGGATGAATTCACGCGCCGTTCGGCCACCGCGTCAAATGCGGGCCCCCAGGTGCGTCACAAGCCGCGACCAGCGTTCCTATGATTGGGGGCACCCCCGGCCGAAGGCCGGGTGAAGACACCGGGACCGGCTCCCCCTGCCTGGGGCGGCCCAGGCCGAAGGACCAGCGGCTGGGACTGTCTCCGCGGGCCGCGAGGCCCCGAACGGAAGGGGGAGGTCTGCGGTGCACGGCGGCGGCGCGATGGTGGAGGGGTCGATGACTCAGGGGGCCGGTCAGGGACCCGACGTATGGCACGGCGGGACGGCGGCACACGGCGAGGTGACCGGCGCGGGCACGCCCGCCGTACCTCCGGCGGGCACACCCGCCGCGCCACAAGGTCTCGAACAGGACCCGCACACCGCGCGGGGCGTGCCCGTGCAGGGCGGTCCGGCCCCGAGCGCGCCCGCGCGCAGCGCGCCGGTCCCAGGCGCCGCGCCGGAAGCCGTCGCGCCACCCCGCCCGGCGGCCCCCGCCACCCCCGTACCCGGCTCCGCCCGGCCCGTCGAACCACAGACACCCGGCGGCCCGCTGCTGTCCGGCGGCCCGGCAGCGTCCGGCACCGCGCACCCCCTCGCCGCGCCTCCCGGTGTCCCGGTGCTCAACGGCCCGACGTGCGGCGCCCCCGCGCCGGATGCCCCTGCGTCCGGCGGTCCGGGCGGCCCCGGCGAGCCGAGCGGGCCGACCTTCGGGGGGCCGGGGAGTTCCGGAGGGCTTGAGGTGCCGAGCGGGGCCGAGGACGCGGACGAGGTGTCCGGGCGGGCGGAGCTGCCGGAGGAGTACACGCCGACGGCGCGCGACCTGCCGGTCGTCGGCGCCATGGCCTCCGTCGCGGGCATGCCCGAGCCCACCATGGTCGATGTGCCCGTCGGCGCGGTGGTGGGCAACGACGGCGAGGGCCCGCTCTACGTCGTCGGCGACGTGCACGGATACCTCGACGAACTGCGCGCCGCGCTACGCCAGTTCGGCATCATCGACTCCGAGGACCGCTGGGTGGCGGGCAACGCGCGCCTGTGGTTCCTGGGCGACTTCACCGACCGGGGCCCCGACGGCATCGGCGTGATCGAGCTGGTCATGCAGCTGTCGGCCGAGGCCGCGGCGGCCGGTGGCTACTGCAAGGCGCTGATGGGCAACCACGAACTGCTGCTGCTCGGCGCCAAGCGGTTCGGCGACACCCCCGTCAACTCCGGTGCCGGCACCGCCTCCTTCCAGGCCGCCTGGCTGCTCAACGGCGGCCAGCGCACCGACATGGAGCGGCTGGCCGACCACCACCTCCAGTGGATGTCCCGGCTGGATGCCATCGCGCTGGCCGACGGGCACCTGCTGGTGCACTCCGACGCCACCTGCTACATGGACTACGGCGACACGATCGACGACGTCAACGACGCCATCACCACGGCCCTCCAGCGCATGGACGCGGAGGAGACGTGGGACCTGTTCCGCAAGTTCACCAAGCGCTTCGCCTTCCGGGACGAGGGCTCGGGCCCCTCGGCGGCGCGCGAGCTGCTGGACACCTTCGGCGGCAAGCGGATCGTCCACGGACACAGCCCCATCCCCTACCTGCTGGGCGAGGTGGGCAGCGAGGACGGCGAGCGCGAGGCGAGCGTGCCGCGGATCACGGGGCCGCACGTGTACGCGGACGGACTCGCGGTCGCCATGGACGGCGGGGTCACCATGGCCGGAAAGCTCCTTATCGCGCAGCTGCCCCTCGTGCAGTGAGGGGCGCACGGGGCGCACTTCGCCGCGCGTTCTGATTCGCGCACGGATTCCAGGGCAGACGCTTCCCAGAAGTGATCGGCTGGGGGGCATCGCTATGGCGGGTCAATTCTGGAAACTCTCTGTCACTGAGCGCCCCGGGCGCTCTACCATCGGCCTTGCCGAAACTGAGTTCTCCGCCTGCTGACCTGCTCCGCCCTCGACCGGCCCACCCAGGCCCTACGGAGCATCGGGGGATGCACATGAACAGCGCTCCGCACCTGCTGCGCGAAGACCGGCCCGAGTTCGAGCGGGTCCTCGACGAGGCTCTGCGTACCGCACACCGCCGCTACGACCTCGCCACGATCGGCCAACGGCTCAACGCCGAGCAACTGCGCACCATGGCGCTCAGCGCCGCCACGGCGATCGCCGCGTGCGCGGAGGACGAGTACCGCCAGTTCGTACGCCTGCGCGAGGAGCTGCGCCACCCGGACGGCGACGATCCGGGCGGCGACGGTCTGAGCGGCGCGCATCCGGACAGCGAAGGTCCGGACGGCCGGGGTCCCGACGGCGACGATCCGGACGGCCCGGGATCCGGCGCGCGCGTGAGCGCGAGCGCGAGCGTCGGCAACAGGCTGGCGGGGGCGATGGGCGGCGGAGCGCCGGCGGACGGGACGGGCGCCGGGCTGATCGCCATGGTCTCGGTGCTGGCCCCGGTGCTCGCGGGCACGGCTGCCGTCATCTTCCTGACGCTGGGATACGCGCTGCACCTGCTGACGCCCGAACCCACCGTCGCGGGCCCGATCCGCAGCGTCGGCTGGGTGTTCGCGGCGCTCGCAGCGGCCGGGATCCTGATCGCGATGGCCGGCCTGCTGCTGGCGGCGATGCGCAACGGCGCCGGGGCGGCACGCGCCCCCGTCGCGCACCAGGCCGCCGGTCCGGACAGCGGGCGGGCGGCCGAGGAGGTGGCGCTGGCCCGCGCGGCCTGGCGCACGGCGCTGCTGGAGAGGGGCATCGTGCCGTTCCTGCGGGAGGCGCTGGCCGACCCCAAGGGCTCCGAGCAGGCGCCGACCGCGTTCGTCCCGCGGGAGAGCCGGCTGGGCTACTCCCACCCGGGCTTCTCCAGCCGCCCCTCCTCCGAGTCCCCGGACCGGAACGGGTCCCGGCCCCGCTTCAGCAGCCCGGACTACTCCAGCCCCGACTACGGCGGCCCCGACAACCGGCCCGACTGAGCCGATCGGCCGGGCCGCCGCTCCTCGCGCGGGCGGCCGTCAGCGATCCCCCGTGCGCGCCTCGTCCAGGGCGCGGCGGATGTCGGCCACCAGATCCGCGGCGTCCTCGACACCCACCGACAGGCGGATGAACCCGTCCGGTACCGCGTCGCCGCCCCAGCGGCCCCGGCGCTCGGCCGTCGAGCGCACCCCGCCGAAGCTGGTGGCCTCCCCCACCAGCCGCAGCGCGGACAAGAACCGCTCCGCGTGCGCCTTGTCGGGCAGCGTGAAGCCCACGACGCAGCCGTACCGGCTCATCTGACGGGCCGCCAGCTGGTGTGCCTCGTCCCCGGGGAGCCCCGGGTGGCGCACGCCGCTCACCTCGGGGCGCGCCGTCAGCGCCTCGGCTACGGCCAGCGCGTTGCCCGCCTGCCGCCGCGTGCGCACATCGAGGGTGGCCAGCGAACGGTGGGCGAGCCACGCCTCCATCGGGCCGGGGATCGCGCCGACCGTCTTGCGCCAGGCCCGCACCGAGGCGGCCAGCTCCGCGTCCCGGCACACGACATAGCCCAGCAGCACATCGCCGTGCCCTGTCAGCGCCTTGGTGCCGCTGGCCACCGACAGATCCGCGCCCAGTGCGAAGGGGCGCTGGCCGAGCGGGGTGGCCAGGGTGTTGTCCACGGCGACGAGTGCGCCCCGCTCGTGCGCCGCGTCCGCCAGGCGGCGGATGTCGCACACGTCCAGTCCCGGATTGGAGGGCGTCTCCAGCCACAGCAGCCGCGCCCCGTCGAGCGCGTCGAGCCGGCCGGGCTCCTCCCAGCCACCGGTGGGCGCCGTCCGTACCTGGACGCCGAAGCCTTCGAGCCGGTCACGCAGCGCGGCCAGCAGGTTGTAGCCGTCCGAGGGCAGCACCACCGTCTGGCCGGGGCCGAGCTGGGAGAGCAGCACGGCGGAGATCGCCCCCATGCCGGAGGAGAAGACGACCGTCTCGGCCGCCGGGTCCTCCGGTGCCTCCAGCTCGGCGACGGCCCGCTCCAGCGCGGTCCAGGTGGGGTTGGCGTCCCGCCCGTAGGTGTAGGGGGCGCCCTCGATGTCGCCCGGCAGGTGGAAGTGCGCGGCGAAGACCGGGCCCGGCAGCGGGGGAGCGTACGGCTCCTCCCCGGGCAGGCCCGCACGCACGACGCGGGTCCCGTCGGCGTCGGCGGCCGGGCCGTGGTCCCGCTCGGGTCCGGTCAGCGGACCGTCCGCGTCCTGTGCGCTCATGTGCTGCTGCCTCTCCTTGGTGGTGGGAGCGCCCCCGAAGGGGCGCGGGGCTCAGGTACCGGGGTCGCGCCCCCGAAGGGGCGCGGGGAACTGCGCGACCAGCCCACCACACACCCGCACCCGGCAGCGGGCAGAAAGGGGCGACCCCCTGCCCACACGTCAGCGGAGACCGAGCGCCGAGCGGGCCGCGGCGCCACTCTGCGCACCGTAGCCACCGCCGAACAAGACCGCGTGTGCGAGCAGGTGCTGGAGCTGGTGGAGCGGCACCCGCGCCGCGCGCCCCGGCACCGGGCGCACCTCCTCGTACGCGGCCAGCAGCCGGGGCAGTTCGGGGCAGCCGAACAGGGCCAGCAGCGCCAGGTCGGTCTCCGGGTGGCCGCCCTGGGCCGCCGGGTCGATCAGCCGGGCGCGGCCTCCCGGCGGCTCCGCCGGGGAGGGCCCGGCGCCGGAGCCAGCGCCCCCGCCGTCCGCCGCGGCCCAGTGCACGTTGCCCGACCACAGGTCGCCGTGGATAACGGCGGGCGGCTGCGGCGGGCCGGAGATCTCCGGCCCGCCGAGCTGTTCGCACAGCTGCTCCACGGCCCGCGCGTCGGCGGGCGCGATCCGCGCGCTGTCCACGGCGGCGCGCAGCAGCGGCAGCAGCCGGTGCTCGGCGTGGAAGGCGGGCCAGGCGGACGGTTCGGTCACCGGTTCGCGGGGCGAGGTCAGCGGCAGCGGGCCCAGGTAACAGGGCTCGCCCGGGGTGCCCCAGGAGGGTGCCGGGGTCTCGTGCAGCGCGGCGAGATCCCGGCCGAGCCGCTCGGCCTGCGCGGGGCCGGGGACGCCGGGCGGCACCCACTCCAGGACGAGGACGTCGCGCTCGCACGCGTACACCTCGGGCACGGCGACGGCGCCCGTGGCGCGCAGCCGGGCCAGACCGGCGGACTCGGCGGCGAAGAAGTCGGCGGGCGCGCTGTCGAGGGACTTGGCGAAGACGGTGCTCCCGTCGGCCAGTTCCACCTGGTAGGCGTCACAGATCGAGCCGCCGCCGACCGGGCGCGCCGTGCGGACGGCCCGGCAGAGCAGCTCCCCCGCCCGCGCCGCGGGGGCGGGCGGGGGAGCCGAGGGGGACGAGGGCGGGGGCGGAGGCGGCATCAGCCGGCCTCCCGCGTCTCCACGGCCGCCGCCACCTCGGACAACAGCCCCGGCATGGCCGCCTCCACCAGCTCCAGGCACTCCTCGAAGCCGCTCACACCGCCGTAGTACGGGTCGGGAACGCTC
This sequence comes from Streptomyces axinellae, assembly GCF_039532135.1. Classification (NCBI taxonomy): domain Bacteria; kingdom Bacillati; phylum Actinomycetota; class Actinomycetes; order Kitasatosporales; family Streptomycetaceae; genus Streptomyces; species Streptomyces axinellae. Next base: position 195,010 of record NZ_BAAARJ010000007.1, on the reverse strand, counting down.
AGGTCACCGCGCCCGCTCCCCTGCGCGGCGACGGCCTCCGGGTCGTAGGAGCGCAGCAGCCGCACCTTGGCGGACTCCTCCCGGCGGCGGGCGAGGGCGCGCAGCTCGCGCGCGTGCCCCTCATCCAGCGCGACGATCAGGTCGTCGTCCTCGAACCAGGCGGGCTCGAACCGGCGGGCCTCATGGGTGAGGTCGTATCCCGCGGCCTCCAGCACCGCGCTCGTCCGGTGGTCGGCCGGGTCGCCGAGGTGCCAACTTCCGGTGCCCGCGCTGTGGGTCAGCACCAGGTGGTCCAGACCGGCGTCCCGCACATGGGAGCGGAAGACGGCCTCGGCCATGGGGGAGCGGCAGATGTTGCCCGTACACACGAAGCAGACGCGGTACATCGCCCCGCCCCCTCAGTCCCGGTCCCGGTCCAGCACCAGGTTCAGCGCCCAGGACACGACCGAGATGATCAGGGCGCCCAGGAACGCCGTGCCGAAGCCGTCCACATGGAAGCCGACGTCCAGCTTGCCCGCGACCCAGGAGGTCAGCATCAGCATCAGGGCGTTGATCACCAGCGTGAACAGGCCCAGCGTCAGGAGCAGCAGCGGCAGCGAGAACAGCTTGACGACCGGCTTGACCACGAAGTTGACGACGCCGAAGATCAGGGCGACGACAATCAGCGTCAGCGTCTTCTTGCCCCCGTCGTCGCCGGTCACCGCGATATCGCCCAGGAGCCAGGTCGCCACGGCCAGTGCCGCCGCGTTGGCCAGCGTCTTGATGAGGAAGTTCGTCATGCTGAAATCGTTGCAGAAGCAGGCGTCAACGTCACAAGGGGTGTGGATAAGTGGTGCGGGCAGGCGTACGGACGAGGGCGCGGACCAGCGTGCGGGCAGGCATGCGAACCGGCCTGCGGGGGGCGGAGACGGAGCGCGGGGTGAGCCGGCCGTGAAGGAGTTCCGGCTGGAGGAGCTGGAGGCCGAGCGCGCCGTGAACGACGGCGCCTACCTGCGTTTCCTGCACGAGCGCAACATGTCCGTCGGCCTGTACGCGCTGAACGCGGGCGAGCCCGACCGGCAGCAGCCGCACCTCCAGGACGAGGTGTACCTCGTCGTCAGCGGGCGCGCCTCGCTGACCGTGGGCGAGGAGACGACGCAGGTCGCGCGGGGCAGCGTCGTCTATGTGCCCGCCAAGGTGCCGCACAAGTTCCACCACGTCTCGGAGGACCTGCGCGTGCTCGTGGTCTTCTCCCCGCCCGAGGGCTGAGCCCCGGCCGGAGGGCTGGGGCAGGGAGCCGGGGCGGAGGGCTGCGGCGGGGAGGGGGCGGAGGTGCGGCTTCAGGGCTGCCGCTTCAGGGGTGCCGCTTCAGGGTTGCCTAGGGGTCAGGTTCAGGGGAGGACCGGGGCCGCGGCAGCCCCACGGCCTTGCGGAGCCGCTTAGCATCAAGGCCAGAGGGCAGGAAATACCTTCGGACACCCTCGGATACGGAGCACAGAGATGAGCACGAAAGGCACCCTCTCCGGTCTGCCCTGGTGGGTGAAGTGGGTCGTCATCCCGGTGATCGCGCTGGCCGTCTTCGGCGGCCTGATCACCAGCTTGATCGGATTCGTCATCGGCCTGCTGTTCAAGATACTGATCTTCGCCGCGCTGGTCGGCGGCGTCATCTTCCTGGTACGCCACTTCACTTCGGCTTCCTCCTCCTCCCGCGGCGGCTGGTGACCGGAGCACGCCCCGGCACACCGGCACCGGAGGCCGGGGCGGGGACGGAGGATCCGGGTCCGGGTCCGGCGGGAACACCGCCGGACGGTCCCGGAACGGGCTGGCCGGGCACGGTCCCGCCCCTGGGCACGGCGCCTGCCACAGGCCCGCCACCCAAGGGAACGGCAGCCCCGCCGGGCCCGGAGCCGGCTGTTCCCGGACCGGCCGCCCCCACGGGCTCCGTCCGGCGGCGGTCCGCCGAGACCACCAGCGCGGCCAGCAGCGTGGTCACCGGCACCGAGGCCACCAGGCCGATCGAGCCCACCAGCGTGCGGACGATCTCCTCGGCCACCACCTCGCTCGTCGCCACCATCGACACGTCGCTGCGCGCGATGGAGAACAGCAGCAGCAGCGGCAGCGCGGCACCCGCGTAGGCCAGCACCAGCGTGTTGACGACGGACGCGATGTGGTCGCGTCCGATCCGCATCGCGGAGCGGTAGATCTTCCGCCAGCTCGCTCCCGGGTCCGCCTCCTTCAGCTCCCACACTGCCGAGGTCTGAGTGACCGTCACATCGTCGAGCACCCCGAGCGAGCCGATCAGCACCCCCGCCAGCAGCAGGCCCCGGATCTCGATGCCCGGGTAGAGCCCGTGCACCAGGCCCGTCTGGTCGTCGGTGTTGCCCGTCAGCTGGGCCCAGCCGATGAACAGCGAGCCCAGTAGCCCGATCAGCAGCAGCGAGACCAGCGTCCCCAGCACCGCGACCGACGTCCGCGCCGACAGCCCGTGGCACAGGTAGAGCGTGGCCAGCATGATGGCGCTGCCCCCGACCACGGCCACCACCAGCGGGTTCGAGCCCTGGAGTATCGCGGGCAGGATGAACAGGGTCAGCACCGCGAAGCTGATGACCAGCCCCACCAGCGCCAGCACCCCGCGCAGCCGCCCCACCAGCACGACGACGAGCGCGAAGACGACGGCGAGCAGCACCATCGGCAGGTCGCGGTTCGCATCGACGACGCTGTACTGGAGGTCGCGGGGCGCCTTTTCGGCGTACCCGACCACCACCCGCTGGCCGACGGTGTAGGTGCGGGTGGCGTCCGGGGTGACGACCTCGGTGAAGGTGCGGCCCTTGTCCTTGCCCTCGGTGACCTCGACGGTCGCCTTGTGGCAGCTCTTCCGCGGGCTTCCGTCCGACGGCCCGCCACCGCTCTCCCCTCCCGCACCGCCCCCGGCGCCGCCCGAGCCGCCCGCCGCACCACCCGACTGGGCAGGCGGCCGGGCGACGTTGACGTCTCCGCAGCGCACCTCCGCCAGCTTCGTGATCTTCGCGGCGAAGGTCGGCCGGTCGAAACCGACCCCGGAGTGGTCGTGCACATGCCCCGGCGCCCCGCCCGGCCACAGCACGACCAGCGCGACCAGCACCGCCAGCGCGAACGGGATGAGCACCGCCGCGACGACCTTGCGCAGGTGCCGCGAGACGGGCGCGGCCGGACCGTGGCTGTGAGCGTGTCCGTGGCCGTGGCCGTGGAAATGGCCGGGGGACGGGCCGTCGTGGTGGTGGGCGCGGGAGTGGGTCACCGCCCGATCATCGCAAGAACCGGGGGTGCGGGGTGTTCAGTCCGGGCGGTGTGCCGTTAGCGTAGAGACGCCTTTGCACATCGCGGGAGCTCCGAGCACGGGGCTGAGAGGGCGCTGACCTCCGTGGAGAAGACCACGGACACGGCTGCGCCGACCGCCGAACCTGTTACCGGGTAATGCCGGCGTAGGGAGTGGGTCTCATGACCACGCAGGACGCACACGCGCGCGCTCAGAACACGGCGGACGCGGCGAGCACGGCGAATACCGCCGACGCGACGCACACGACAGGCGCGATCGGCTCGCACAAGGGATACCTGGACGGGCCGCGCGCCGACATCCGGGTGCCGGTCCGCCGCGTGCACCTGACCAACGGCCAGGACGTGACGCTCTACGACACCTCCGGGCCGTACACCGACCCCGCCGTCGAGACGGACGTGCGCCGCGGCCTCGCGCCGCTGCGCGAGAACTGGATCATCCAGCGCGGCGACACGGCCGAGTACACCGGGCGCGAGCCGCGCCCCGAGGACGACGGGCTCAAGCACACCAGCCCGCGCGGCGGCACCCTCCGCGGCCGGGGCGAGGAGGGCGACCTGCGGGGTCTCGACGCCGTCTTCCCCGGCCGCCCCCGGCAGCCGCGCCGGGCCCGCGAGGGGCTGTCGGTCACCCAACTCGCGTACGCCAAGCGCGGGGAGATCACACCGGAGATGGAGTACGTCGCCCTCCGCGAGAGCCTGGCACCCGAGTACGTCCGCGACGAGATCGCGGCAGGGCGTGCCGTCCTCCCCGCGAACGTCAACCACCCGGAGAGCGAGCCGATGGTCATCGGCAAGAACTTCCTGGTGAAGGTCAACGCCAACATCGGCAACTCCGCCGTCACCTCCTCCATCGAGGAGGAGGTGGAGAAGATGACCTGGGCCACCCGCTGGGGCGCCGACACCGTGATGGACCTGTCCACCGGCCGCAACATCCACACCACCCGCGAATGGGTACTGCGCAACTCCCCCGTGCCCATCGGCACCGTGCCGCTCTACCAGGCGCTGGAAAAGGTCGACGGCAAGGCGGAGGAGCTGTCCTGGGAGGTCTACAAGGACACCGTCGTCGAGCAGTGCGAGCAGGGCGTCGACTACATGACGGTGCACGCGGGCGTCCTGCTGCGCTACGTGCCGCTGACGGCGCGGCGCAAGACCGGCATCGTCTCGCGCGGCGGCTCGATCATGGCGGCGTGGTGCCTGGCACACCACCAGGAGTCCTTCCTCTACGAGCACTTCAGCGAGCTGTGCGAGATCCTGCGCGCCTACGACGTGACGTTCTCCCTCGGCGACGGGCTGCGCCCCGGCTCCATCGCGGACGCTAACGACACCGCGCAGATGGCAGAACTGGACACCCTCGGCGAGCTGAACCGCATCGCCAAGGCGCACGACGTGCAGACCATGATCGAAGGTCCCGGGCACGTCCCGATGCACAAGATCAAGGAGAACGTGGACCGCCAGCAGGAGATCTGCGAAGAGGCCCCCTTCTACACCCTGGGCCCCCTCACCACGGACATCGCGCCCGCCTACGACCACATCACCAGCGGCATCGGCGCCGCGATGATCGGCTGGTGGGGCACGGCGATGCTCTGTTACGTCACCCCGAAGGAACACCTGGGGCTCCCCGACCGCGACGACGTCAAGACCGGCGTGATCACCTACAAGATCGCCGCCCACGCCGCGGACCTGGCCAAGGGCCACCCCGGCGCCCAGCACTGGGACGACGCGCTCTCCGACGCGCGCTTCGAGTTCCGGTGGGAGGACCAGTTCAACCTGGCCCTCGACCCGGACACCGCCCGCGCCTATCACGATGCGACGTTGCCGGCGGAGCCGGCGAAGACCGCCCACTTCTGCTCCATGTGCGGGCCCAAGTTCTGCTCGATGAAGATCTCCCAGGAGATCCGCGAACAGCACGGCGCGACGATGGACGAGGTGGAAGCGGGAATGGCGGAGAAGTCGAAGGAGTTCGCGGCTGCGGGGAACCGCGTGTACCTGCCGCTGGCTGACTGAGCGGAAGAGACCGGAAAAGACCCCGAAAGAGACCCGAAAAGACTCCACGAGTCCCGGAGAGAGGGGAGCGGGGCGAAAGGGGGAGAGGAAGCGGCCGTCTCCCCCGCTGGCCGTCTCCCGGCTGAGAACCCTCAGCTCATGCCACGACCGCCTTGCCCCGGACCCTGCCCCAGCCCCTGCCCCCGGCCTTGACCTTGGTCCCAAGGCCGGGGCTGCGCGCCACCGCTGAAGCGGCGCGCGGAACTCCCCGCAGGGGCCTGGGCAGCCCCGGCCTGGTTTCCCGTGAAACCTCGGCGACTAGAGATCGGAGCCCAGGTCTCGTCCCGGCAGGACGTAGACAAGAGCGCCCGTCTCGTCCGCCCCGCTCTGCCGGAAACAGCCGTGCCGCAGCATCAGCCGCAGGGCTGCCAGCACCTGGTGCTGCGGCAGGCCGGTGCGCGTGACCAGGTCCTCCGTGCTGACCTTGGCCTCACCGTCCGTCGTGAGCAGGCCCGCCATGAGCGCGGCGACCGGCCATACGTCCTTGGTGATCACCAACTGCTTGCGTTCCCGGAGGGAGGGGAGGGAGACGGCTCCGCCGGTGGGAGAGGCGGCCCGGGGCAGGGAGCCGGCCTGGTCCGCCACAGGCGCCGCGCCACCGGCGATCCGCGCCAGCAGCGCGACGATCTCCCGTTGCTGAGTCAGCATTTCACTCTGCTGTTCCAGTAATTCCCGCTGGAAGCGCCGGTCTTCGTGCCGCTGGGCCAGCCACTCCTCGTCCAGGCGCAGGTTGTGCTCCTCCAGCCGCACGATCGCGTCGGCGACTTGGCCGGGCATGGCGTACACCGTGGGAGCGCCGGGGTCGCGTGGCTGTACCTCTGCCTTTCCGAGGGAGTACGAACCCTCGCGCTGGATCGCGACCACCACTTCGGTGATCCAGTTCTTGAACGGCTCGCACTCCCGCTTGACGCACCCGTTCACGAGCCGGATCAGCCCGTTGAGACTCAGCATCACCATGGATTTCTTGAAGCCCTGACCTGCGGGAAGGCTCCAACCCTCACGGGAAATGAGGGTTTCGAGAGTGGATCGCATCGTGGCGGGGACGTGTCGTCGCAATGCCTCGCTAGGGTTGCTGTGGCCTAGCTCCCGGCTCACATCCACCGCCGGGAACCAGTGCCTCCCGTCCGGTGTCGTCAGACGCCGGACCCGCGCGCCCGTCGCCGCGTAGACGAAGTCACCGATCTCGATGGCATCTTGACGCCGCACCGCCCCATCCGGGGGCGGCATATGCTGCTCGCGCATGAGCATCACCCCCGACGCTCACACAAGCAGGCGAACGGGCAATAATCGGGCCGGTGAGCGTACGTTGACCCGTACGGATGACCGACGGCAGCACAAAGGGCGGTTCGTGGCTCCCCCCTCGTGTCACGAACCGCCCGGCGCTACGCGCGAAGCAGCGCTTACACAAGGCTAGTTGACTGTGCGTCAGTGTCCAATCACAGTATCGGCATAGACCTATCGAGATATTTATCGTTGCAACACGCACAGTGACAAAAACGGAGTCCCCGAGTCGGGGTGAACTTCGGAGGCGCTATGGATCTGGCACTGCTGCGCACGTTCCTCGCGGTGCACCGGGCCGGGTCCTTCACGCGGGCCGCCGCGCTGCTCGGCGTCTCGCAGCCCGCCGTGACGGGACAGATACGGACGCTTGAGCGGCAGTTCGGACGGCCGCTCTTCCTGCGACAGGCGCGCGGTGTCACGGCGACCACGGTCGGTGAGGAATTGGCCCATCAAGTGGCCCCGCATCTCGACGCGTTGATGGAGATCACCGAGAACCGGCTGGGCGAGGAGACCGAGGGACGCACCCTCCACCTGGTCGGCCCGCCGGAGTTCACCTCGCTGCGCGCGCTGCCCGCGCTCGCCCCGCTCATCGAGCAGGGCATGACCCTGCGGGCCGCCTTCGGCTCGGCCGAGGAGAGCCTGGAGGGTCTCGCCGCCGGTCACCACGACCTCGCGCTGAGCACCGCGCGCCCGCGCGGCGAACTCCTCACCGCCACCCCGCTGTGCGACGAGGAGCACCTCCTGGTCGCCGCGCCCCGCTGGGCGGCGCGCCTGGGCGGGCCCGCCGTACTGCGGGCCAAAGGGGCCGGGCCACTGGCGGGCGTACCCGTGATCGACGTCCACGAGAGCATGCCGCTGACCTCGCGCTACTGGGCCGCCGTCTTCGACGCGCGGCCCGTGCACAACGGCGCGCTGGTCGCCCCGGACCTGCGGGCCGCGCTGGAATGTGTGGCGGAGGGCGCGGGGCTGGCCGTACTGCCCCGCTATCTGTGCGTCGAAGCGCTGGACGAGGGCCGCCTGGTGGCGCTGTTCGACCCGCCCGTGCCGCCGCTGCGCACGTATTTCCTGAGCGCGCGCGCCGGTACGCTCGCGCACCCGCACATCGCGCGCGCCCACGAGTGGCTGCTGCGCGCCGCCGTGCACTGGTGAGAGCCGCCGGTGCACTGGTGGGAGCCGGCGCACCCGGAGAGGGCGGGCCGGGCGCGGCGTACCGGGTTTGGTCGCGTCCGGCGCGGGCCAAACCTCACCCATGTCCGACGAACGACCCGTGCTCAAACGCACCGCCCGCGCCATCCTCCTCGACGGCCCCGACGACGCCGGGCCCGGCGAGCTGATCGTCATCAAACGCACCAAGCCGGGCCGCGAGCCGTACTGGATCACCCCCGGCGGCGGGGTCGAGCCCGGCACCGACCGCACCGTGATGGAGGCACTGCACCGGGAGGTGGACGAGGAGTTGGGGGCGAAGGTCGCCGATGTGGTGCCCGCCTTCGTCGATACCGTCCAGGATCCCGAGGAGACGCCGGGCGGCGTGAAGGTGCAGCACTTCTTCGTCTGCCGGCTGGTCTCCATGGACCCCACCCGGCGGCACGGGCCCGAGGTGGAGGAGCCGTGCGGGGAGTACGAGATCGTCCGCCTCCCCTTCACCCCGGAGGGCGTCACCTCGGTCGAGGTCGTGCCTCCGGCGCTGCGCGCCTACCTCGCCGCCAACATCGAGGGAGTACGCGCGCTGCTGGCGTCCGACCTGGGGTGACGGCCGCGACGCCGGATCCGGCCTGATGCGGTCCGGTTCAGCCTGGTTCAGCCGAACCAGCCCTGGAACGGGGCGGGTTCGCGCTCTTGCCCGCGCCGCCGCGCCTCATCCAGCGCCCGCTCCGCTTCCCGCTGCCAGGCGGAGACGTCCGGGAACTGCCCGGCTCCGTTGCCGCTTTTGCCGTTGTTGCCGCTGTTTCCGCTGTTAGCGCCGTTCCTGGTGTTGTCGCCCCGCGCCGATATCGCGGCGGAGACCGCCGAGGTTGCGGTGGGCGCGGCGGACGCAGGGGGGAGCGGGATGGGCCTGGTGGGCGGATCCGTGGGAGCGGCCGAAGCCGTGGGGGTGACGGGGTGCGTGGGGGTGACGGGGTGTGTGGGGGTGACGGGGTGTGTGGGGCCGGTCGGGTCCGTCGGCACTGCCGGGCCGGTCGGCGTTGGCGGCCAGGTGAGGGCCATCGGCGTGGGCGGCGGCATCGGCGTGGCCGCGTGCCGCGGGCGGGGCGCGGGCTGCGTCGCGGGAGCCGTCGCCGCGTCCGGCCGCCGGACCTCGGCGGATTCCGTGGTACGAGCGGCGGCCACCGGGGTCTCGGCCGGTGCGGGGGCAGTGGACAGCGCGTGGGCCGCCGGGTCCGTCGCGGGGACGGGGGTCACCGGACCAGCGGACTCCGCACCCGCCGCACGCTGCGCACCCGTCGCGCTCTGCGCATCCCGTGCGTCCCGCGCGTCCCGTGTCTTCCGGGCCTCGCGTGCGTCCCGGCCCGCGCCGAAGAAGTCGCCGCCCTTGCGCTTGTAGTCGTCGGTGCCCCACTCGCGGGCGGTGCGGCGCGGGGCCTTCTGGAGGTGGGGGATGTGCTTGGCGCAGTGGATGTACGCCTCGCGCACGTCCACCCGTACCCACAGCAGGGCCCGTCGGCCCGGTACCGGGTCGGGGGGGAGGTCGGGAACCCAGGGGCGGAGTTCGGCGTCGTCGAGGACCTCGGCCCGGCCGTTGATGTGCAGGCCGATCCTGGCGCGGACGAAGTCGATGAGCAGGATACCCAGGTGGGGGTTCTCCTGGATGTTGCCGAGGCTGGCGTGCACCCCGTTGCCCCGGTACTCGGGGAAGATGAGCGTCCGCTCGTCCAGCACGCGCAGGAATCCGGGGGGCCCGGCGCGGAAGCTGCTGTCGCACTCGCCGGAGCTGTCGGCGGTGGACAGGAAGAACATCTCCTGCTGGCTCGTGAACTCCCGCATGCGCTCGTTGAGATGGTCGAGCACCTGGTCGTCGTAGAACCGTCCGGCGCGGCCGTCCGAGCCGAGCCGCCGCTGGAGGGCGTGCTCGCCCTCGCTGCCGGGGCGGGGCCGTGGGGGGCCGTGCCCTTCTCCGCGTCCTTCGTGCCCGTCCGCCGTACTCACCGCCACGCAGTTCTTTCCTTCCTCAGCCGACACGCGCTAGCCGCCTGCCGGCGTCAGCGCGTCCAGGGAGTCGTGCCGTATCCGATGGGTGGGGATACCGAGCCCCACCAGCGTCTCGACCCCGCTTCTGATCATTCCGGGCGGCCCCGAGAGGTAGCCGTCGTAGGACAGCCACGGCCCGTATCTGCGCACCGCCTCCGGGAGCTGCCCCGCCAGTGCCTCGCCGGGGGCGGGGCCCGCCGCGACGACCGGGCGCACCGACAGCCAGCCGTAGCGCTCCTGGAGACGCAGCATGGGGTCCAGGTCGTAGAGGTCGTGGTCGGTGCGCGCGCCGTAGAAGACCTCGACCGGGCGGGGTCTGCCCTGGCTCGCGACGTCCTCGACCAATGCCTTGATGGGGGCGATGCCGGTGCCGCCGCCCAGGCACAGCAGTCCGCTGTCGGCGCCGTGGTCCACGGTCATGGAGCCGGCGGGCGGGCCGAGCCGCAGTACGTCACCGGGGCGGGCCCGCTGGACCAGCGAGGTGGAGACCCAGCCGGCCGGAACGGACTTGATGTGGAAGGTCAGCAGCCCGTCCGGGCGGGGTGCGGAGGCGAACGAGTAGTGCCGCCACACGCGCGGCCACCAGGGCGTCTCCAGGCTGGTGTACTGCCCGGCACGGAAGGGGTACGGCTGGTCGGGGCGGACCGTGAGCACGGCGATCTCGGGGGTGCGCCGCTCGTGGGTGACGATCTCCGCGTCCCACCAGGCGGGCGCGCGGGCCTCGTCCTCGGCCGCCGCGTCGATCATGATCTGGGAGATCGCGGTGTACGCGCGCACCCACGCTGCCTCGGCGCGCGGACCCCAACTGCGCGGCGCGTACTGGCCGAGCGCGGCCATCAGGGCCTCGCCGACGGCCGGGTAGTGGGTGGGGAGGGTGCCGTATTTGCGGTGGCCCCGGCCCAGGCCCCGGAGGTACTCGACGAGCACCTCGGGGTCGTCGTAGAGCCGTACGGAAGTCAGCAGCGCGCGGAAGAGCCGGTCGCGCTGGCCGTCCATGGCGGCGGGGAACATCTCGCGCAAATGCGGGTGCTGGACGAACAGCAGGGCGTAGAAGTACGCCGTGGCCGCGTCCGAGGAGCCTTCCAGTTCCGTCATCGTGGCCCGGATCAGCTCCGAGTCCTCGGCGGAGCGGGCGGCGAGGATCCGCTGGGGCGAGGTCGCCGGTCCGGGAGCGGAGGTCCGCTGCGGCGCCGGTACGGGCCGGGGCGCCGACGCCGGGAGGGGCTCGGGTATCGGCCCGGACGCGGCTGCGGCCCCGGACGACGCGGGTACGCGCCGCAGCGCCGGTACGTCGCGTTCCGCCGGTACGTCACGTTCCGCCGATGCCTCACGTTCCGCCGACGCCTCGCGCTCCAAGGGCCGCTCCAGGGGCCGCTCCGCGGGTGCGGCATCGGACGGCGGGGAGAACCATCCCCGCTCACCGCTGCCACCGGCGGACGCACCGTCGCTGCCCGACATGGTGGTCATGCTCGCCTCGCCTCGTGCTTCTCCGGACGGTCTGTGCACATCCGTGTCCCGGACGTTCCGGTATTCCGACCCCCCGAACACCGAGCGAGGAAACCACCATTGCAGCCCTTACAGCACGATGCGGGACCGACCATACCGTGAGGTCTTCACTTCACAACCCCTGTCCGTGGTTCCACCGGAATTCCGTGATTCCGGCCACGGAGCGTGAATTACCGTGCAACGGAAACGAGTCGATAGGCGTCTCGCAGATCGCGACCCGTGTACGCGTAGGAAGCGACCGCACGCACATGGTGGTCGGCGTTGACGGCTACAGAGACCGGCACGGCCGCGAACAGCTCGGTGTCCGACAGGGAGTCGCCGTAGGCTACACAGTCCTGCGGCAACACCCCGAATTCGGCACAGAGTTTCTTCGCCACCTTCACCTTCGCGGCAGGCGTCAGAATCCCGGCGGGATCCACCGGACGCGACGGATACCGCGTACTCACCGTGCTCCGCGCACTTTGCGTACCCCTGCTCCCGTCCGGGATTCCGCACGGTACCTCGGGCCAGCGCGAACCGTACGCGGCGTGTGCGCCCCAGTCGAGCAGCCCCCGCACAAAGAAATCCGGCGAGAGCGAAATAACCGCACAGCGGTCCCCACTCGCCCTTATCTCCGCCCAGACCTCGCGAATACCCGCCAGCCACGGCGCCCCCGCGAAGGCCGCCGCCACCACCTGGTCCGTCAGCCCGGACCACAGCGCGCAGGCGCGCTCGGCGTACTGCGGGGGGCTCAGCTCGCGCGCCGCGAAGGCCCGCTCCAGCGCGCGGATCTCCCGCTCGACGCCGAGCTGTTGGGAGATCTCCACGGCGGCTGCCGAACCGTACAGCAGCGTGCCGTCGAGGTCGAAGAGGTGCAGCCGGGGGCGAGTGCGTACCGGGTCGTCCGCGGGTGTCATACGGCGATCGTACGAGCGGGCGGCCGTACCCGGCACCGGGCAGCCGGGAATAGTCCCGCCGTCGGGCCGCCCGGGGCGCTCCGGAGCCCCCGAGCGCCCACCCCGTCCGTTCCGGCCGGGGCTCCGGCGCCGCCCGGCGGGCACGGGGCGTACCCTCCGGGGCGTGACCACCGCTTCCTCTTCGGTCGGCTCCGGCCCGGCCCACGCCGACTTCACCGTCCGGCGCGCGACCGCCGACGACATCCCAGAGATCGTCGCGATGCTCGCCGACGACCCGCTGGGCGCGCACCGCGAGTCGCCCGACGACCTCGCGCCCTACCGCGCCGCCATGGAGCGCATCGTGGCGGATGCGAACCAGCACCTCGTCGTCGCCGTCCAGGACGGCCGCACCGTCGGCACCCTGCACCTGACGGTCATCCCGGGGCTGTCCCGGCGCGGCGCCGCCCGGTCGCTCATCGAGGCCGTACGGGTCCACCGCGATGTGCGCGGCACCGGCCTGGGCACCCGGCTCACCGAATGGGCCATCGCGGAGTCGCGCCGCCTGAACTGCGCCCTCGTCCAGCTCACCTCGGACGCGACCCGCGTGGACGCCCACCGCTTCTATGAGCGCCTCGGCTTCGAGGCATCGCATCTCGGCTTCAAAATGGCCCTCTGACACTCAGCTCCAAGATGGCGCCGCCGGCAGCGCGCGTCAGCGATAGGGGGCGCGCGTCAGTGGTGGGGCACGCGCGTCAGTGGGGGACGCGGCAGTGCCCGCCCCGTTCCAGGGCCGATCTGGAGGTGGTGATGAGGGCGTCGAGCCGGTCGCGGGTGCCGGACAGGTCGTGGATCTGCTGGTCGATGCGGTCCCGTTCGGTGGTGAGCCGCTTCAGCAGCTCCGGGATCACCTGGCCGGTGGCCAGGCAGGGGAGCAGTTCCAGGATCTTCTTGCTCGGCAGCCCCGCCGCGTACAGTTCCTGGACCATCCGCACCCGGCCGACCGCCTCCTCCCCGTAGCGGCGCTGGCCGCTGGGGCTGCGCTCCGGGATGAGCAGGTGCTGCTCCTCGTAGTAGCGCAGCGCCCGCACGCTCACGCCCGTCCTGCCGGCCAGCTCGCCGATACGCACCGTCGTCTCCCCGCTCCCCGCTCCCGTCACCCGGGCGCGCTTGCCCCTCACATGGACGTGAGGTTTCAGCCTAGCGAGCGCCCGCCGCTCGCTGTTCCCGCGTTGATACGCCAGGCCGATCGCATGGTCCACGGCGCCCGGCGGCCGGGACGCTTCGCAGACGACCGGACACCGTGGCCGCAGCCGCAGCCGCCGTAGCAGCGTTGCCGAGGGGATGACTCCTTCGCACACGGAGACGGTCACCAGCCTCAGCCGCCGGATCCGGTACTCGGCCACCGGGCCTCGGCCACCGGCTCGCTCGGTCCGGACAGCCGGGAACGCTCCGCCGCGCGCGGGGCCCCGGGTCGGGAGGCGGGGGCCCGGACCGGAAGGCGGGGCCCGGCCGGGGACACGGGGCCGGACCGGAGCACCCCGGAATACCTCGCTCCGTACAGGGGTTCAGGGCGATACCCGGCCCACATCGGCGGCGCCACTGCCTCGGGGTCCGGGCCTCGGAGTCCGGCCCCCGGGTGAACTTCCCCAAGAGCAAGCGGAGATGAGCGAGTGATGAAGTCCGTCATCCGGACGGCCGCAGGCGGACCCGAAGTCCTCCAGTTCGTGGAGCGCCCGGTCCCCGAGCCGGGTCCGGGCGAGGTACGGGTCCGTGTGCACGTCTCGGGCGTCAACCCGACCGACTGGCGCAGCCGCAGGCGCGCGCTGCCGCCGGGCACGGCCGAGCAGGTGCCCCACCAGGACGGGGCCGGGGTGATCGACGCCGTAGGACCGGGAGTCGAACCGTCGCGCGCCGGGCAGCGGGTGTGGATCTGGGAGGCCGCCTGGGAGCGGCCCTGGGGGACGGCACAGCAGTACACCCTCGTCCCGGACGCGCACGCGGTCGAGCTGCCCGGCCGGGCTCCGTTCGAACTCGGCGCCGCCCTGGGCATCCCGGCCCTGACCGCCCACCGCGCGCTGACCGTCCGCGACGGCGGGCCGGGCCATATCGCGCCCGGCACCCTGCGGGAGCGCACCGTGCTGGTGGCGGGCGGGGCCGGCGCGGTCGGCAACGCGGCGATCCAGCTCGCCCGCTGGGCCGGGGCCCGGGTGGTCACCACGGTCAGCGGCCCCGCCAAGGCCGCGCTGGCCCGCGCGGCCGGCGCCGAGAAGGCGGTCGACTACCGCGCGCAGGACGCCGCCGCGGAGATCCGGGCCTTCGCCCCCGACGGGGTGGACATCGTCGTGGAGGTCGCACCGGGTGCCAATGCCGCGCTCGACGTGGCGGTGGCGGCGCCGGGAGCGGTGGTCGCCTACTACTCGGGCGGCGAGGACGAACACCTGCGCGTCCCCGTGCTCACCACGCTCCCGGCGAACCTGCGCTGGCAGGGCGTCTTCGTCTACACCGTGCCCCCCGAGGCGAAGCGGCAGGCGGTCGCCGATGTCGCGGCAGCGGTACGCGCGGGCGCGCTGCGGGTGGGCGAGGAGGCCGGGCTGCCGTTGCACCGCTTCGCACTGGAGCACGCCGCCGACGCGCACGCGGCGCTCGAAGAGGGCGGCCTGGTCGGAAAGGTCCTGCTCGACATCCCGTGACCCGTACCGCGCCGTGCCGCGCGGTGCTCGGTGCCACCCCGTGACCCGTGCCGCGCGGCGCCCGCGCCCCGCACCCGCGGCACTGCGGTGCGGGGCTGCATCGCCGGCACCATGACGTTCCCGCACTCCCCGGCTGAGCGCTCAGCGGGCGAAGTGGCGAGCGATGCGCAGGGCGCCGGAGTTGACGGTGGCGCCCGCGAGGCGGGCACGGATGAGTACGCCGGCGGTCCGGACGGTGATCATGGCCAGGACCATGAGGACGAAGGCGGTGCCATAGGTGGCGGCCGGAACCTGGTGCTGGACCGAGAAGGTCGCCAGGGCGTGGGTGAACCAGTGGGTGGAGCCGTAGGCGAAGCCCATGCGCAGGGCCATCGCGGCCGTCCACAGCGCGGCGTAGGGCCAGCCTGCGACGGTGACCAGGCGGGAGTCGGCCGGGTCGCGGCGGACCTGGATCAGGGCGACCGAGGCCAGGCCGAACAGCAGCCCGGCCGCGAGCCCGGCCGCCTCGATCAAGTGGGCCGTGTTCCCGGACGGAATCTCCTTGAGGTATCTGGAACCGACGCCGGCGACGATGCCGACGGGCAGCAGCAGCCGCCTCTTCCTGAACGGCCGCAGCGCTGTAGGCGACATCGCAAAGCGCACCGGCCTGGCCCAAAGCCGCGTCTCCACCAGCGTGCGGGCCCTGGCCGGCCGCAACTGGGCCATCACCGCGGCCGACCCCTCCGACGGACGCAAAACACTGGTCGACGTCACCGAACCCATCCGCGCCGCCGGCCAGCAGCGCCGGGCCGGACGCGCCGACAAGGCCCTGACCCATGCGCTGGCCCGGGCGGACGACACAGAGCGAGCCGCCCTCATCGCCGCACTCGGCCGCCTCCACCAGCTCCTCGTAGCCGGCCGCACCCAGCGCCGGTTCCCGGACACGGTCACACCCTGAACCGCCCGGTATCCCCCATGACGACCTGCCCGAGCGGCCACCTGGAGCGGCGCCTGCCACAGCACACCAGGCCGGCCCTCGACTTCCCCCCATCGGGCGCCGTCCCGTCCGCGGTTCCCCGGACCGTGTCAGCACTGCCCTGGCCATGACACCCCGACGGAGAAAAGGACACGGGGGAGAAAAGGACTCAGGGGCAGAGGACCCGCACTGACACCGCGTCAGGTCTGGGCCATGTCCACGAACCGTGAGTAGTGCCCCTGGAAGGCGACTGTGATGGTGGCCGTCGGGCCGTTACGGTGCTTGGCCACGATCAGGTCCGCCTCGCCCGCGCGCGGCGACTCCTTCTCGTAGGCGTCCTCGCGGTGCAGCAGGATCACCATGTCGGCATCTTGCTCGATACTTCCCG
Organism: Streptomyces axinellae; assembly: GCF_039532135.1. Taxonomy (NCBI): domain Bacteria; kingdom Bacillati; phylum Actinomycetota; class Actinomycetes; order Kitasatosporales; family Streptomycetaceae; genus Streptomyces; species Streptomyces axinellae. The sequence continues at coordinate 178,795 of NZ_BAAARJ010000007.1, read as the reverse complement.
ATTCGCGCAGATCGGACACCATCGGCTTCTTGTCGGTGCGCTGCTCGGGGCCACGGTTCAGCTGCGAGAGCGCGATCACCGGGACCTCCAGCTCCTTCGCGAGGAGCTTGAGGTTCCGGGACATCTCCGAGACCTCCTGCTGTCGGCTCTCGGGGCGCCGGGAGCCGCCGGTCTGCATCAGCTGGAGGTAGTCGATGACGATCAGCTGGAGGTCGTTGCGCTGCTTGAGGCGACGGCACTTGGCACGGATCTCCATCATCGACAGGTTCGGCGAGTCGTCGATGTAGAGCGGCGCGTCGGTGACGCCGGGCATCTGCCGGGCCAGCCGCGTCCAGTCCTCGTCCGTCATGGAGCCGGAACGCATGTGGTGCAGGGCCACCCGCGCCTCGGCGGACAGCAGCCGCATCGCGATCTCGTTGCGGCCCATCTCCAGCGAGAAGATCACGCTGGGCATGGCGTGCTTGATGGAGCAGGCGCGGGCGAAATCGAGGGCGAGCGTGGATTTTCCCATGGCCGGACGCGCCGCGATGACGATCATCTGGCCGGGGTGGAGGCCGTTGGTGAGGGAGTCGAGGTCGGTGAAGCCGGTGGGCACGCCTGTCATCTGGCCGCTGCGGGAGCCGATCGCCTCGATCTCGTCGAGGGCGCCTTCCATGATGTCGCCGAGCGGGAGGTAGTCCTCCGAGGTGCGCTGTTCGGTGACGGCGTAGATCTCGGACTGGGCGCTGTTGACGATGTCGTCCACGTCGCCGTCGGCGGCGTATCCCATCTGCGTGATGCGGGTACCGGCTTCCACGAGCCGGCGCAGAATGGCGCGTTCGTGGACGATCTCCGCGTAGTACTCCGCGTTGGCCGCCGTGGGGACGGCCTGGACCAGCGACTGGACGTAGCCGGGGCCGCCGACGCGGGCGACCTCGCCCCGGCGGGTCAGTTCGGCGGTGACGGTGATGGGGTCGGCCGGCTCGCCCTTGGCGTACAGGTCGAGGATCGCCTGGTAGACGGTCTCGTGCGCGGGGCGGTAGAAGTCGTTGCCCTTGAGGACTTCGACGACGTCGGCGATGGCGTCCTTGGACAGGAGCATGCCGCCGAGGACGGACTTCTCCGCCTCCAAGTCCTGCGGGGGGACCCGCTCGAACCCTCCGGGGGGGCCTTCGGGTCCGCGCTCGTGCTGCTCGGCCAGGCCGCCGCCCCGGCCGCCGCCCCCGGAACCGCCGGAGCGCCGCTGCCCGTTCGAGCCGTTCTGCCCGTGCTGACCGTTCGGGCCGTGCTGTCCTGAACCGGGGGACCGCTGGCGGGAGACGGGGAAGCTCTCCTCCACGGAGAGGTCGGCGACCCAGGGGTCCTCGACGTGTTCGGGCTGCTGTGTCACCCCCGTCACCTCCTCCCCTCGTACGCCACAGTCTTACGGCACTGCTCTGACAATTGATCCGCCCGGCTCCGGTCACGGCGCGTCGGTATGTCGGCCACGTCGGTGCGGAAACCGACGGTGAAGAGACGGGGAACGGGAGGCAGTCGCTGGTCCACGGTAGGGCGCTCCCATGGTTCAGCCAATCACGTAATCCACAGGGGGGTGTGGACAGTCGCCACCAACCTGTGGAGAAGCTGCCGAAAGCTGTGCACGAGTCGGGGGACAGCGCTGTGGATTACTCTCATGGCACCCGCACATACCACCTGTGACCTGCGCTTTAACCGTCCACCGGCTGTGCGGGGAAAAAACTTCCGCCTGCTGTCCCCGAGAGGGTCACGCAGGGTGTTCCAGGTCTCTCCGTACACCGACAAGTAAGAGTCGGCGGGTCCTTGCGCTCATTACTTGTGGATGTTTTGATCGAACGTATGAGCCCCAGCCCCACAGCCTCGCGCACCGAGGTACGCCGACACGACCGTGAGATCATCGCGCTCGCTCTGCCGGCCTTCGGCGCGCTCGTGGCGGAGCCCCTCTTCGTCATGGTGGACAGCGCCATCGTCGGCCACCTCGGCACCCCGCAGCTGGCCGGGCTCGGCGTCGCCGCGGCTCTCCTGCAAACCTGCGTCAACGTCTTCGTCTTCCTCGCCTACGCCACGACGGCCGCCGTCGCCCGCCGCCTGGGGGCCGACGACCTGCCCGCCGCGCTGCGCCAGGGCATGGACGGCATCTGGCTCGCGCTCCTGCTCGGCGCGCTCGTCATCGCCGCCGTCCTGCCCACCGCGCCCGCGCTCCTGGACGCCTTCGGCGCCTCGGCCACCGCCGCGCCCTACGGCGTCACCTACCTGCGCGTCAGCGCCCTGGGCATCCCCGCCATGCTCATCGTCCTGGCCGCGACGGGCGTGCTGCGCGGCCTCCAGGACACCAGGACCCCGCTGTACGTCGCCGTCGGCGGCTTCACCGCCAACGCCGGGCTCAACGCGCTGCTCGTCTACGGCTTCGGCCTCGGCATCGCCGGCTCCGCCTGGGGCACCGTCCTGGCCCAGTGGGCCATGGCCGCCGTCTACCTGACCGTCGTCATCCGCGGGGCGCGGCGGCACGGCGCCTCGCTCCGGCCCGACCTGGCGGGGATCCGCGCCAGCGGCCGGGCCGGGGTGCCGCTGCTGATACGTACGCTCTCGCTGCGGGCGGTCCTCATGATCGCCACGGTGGTCGCCGCGCGGCTCGGGGACGCGGACATCGCCGCCCACCAGATCACCCTCACCCTCTGGTCGCTGCTGGCCTTCGCGCTGGACGCCATAGCCATCGCGGGCCAGGCCATCATCGGCCGCTATCTGGGGGCCTCCGACGCGGCGGGGGCGCGGGCCGCGTGCCGCCGGATGGTGCAGTGGGGGGTGGCCTCCGGGATCGTGCTCGGTGCGCTGGTGGCCCTGGTGCGCCCGCTGTTCATGCCACTGTTCACCTCGGACCAGTCCGTGATCGCGCAGCTCACCCCGGTGCTGCTGGTGGTGGCCGTGACCCAGCCGGTCGCGGGCGTCGTCTTCGTGCTCGACGGCGTCCTGATGGGCGCGGGCGACGGCCCCTATCTGGCCGCCGCCATGGTCGCCACCCTCGCGGTCTTCGCCCCCGTCGCCCTCCTGGTGCCGGTGCTCGGCGGGGGCCTGACCGCGCTGTGGTGGACGGTGGCGGGGCTGATGATGAGCACTCGCCTGGTCACGCTGTGGCTGCGCGCCCGCTCGGGCCGGTGGGTGGTGACCGGCGCGGTCCGGGCCTGACCCCGCCCGCCTTCCAGCCCTCCGGCGATCGAAGCCCGCCTCCCCACCCCACCGGCGGCCGAGCCGCCATCCAGCCCCTCCGGCCCTGGAGGAGCGGGGGGACAGGGGCGGAGCCCCCGGAAGAAACCGGCGCACGACGGGTCGCGTCCCCGGCCCGGCCCCGGACACATCGAGGGCCGCACCCCCGAAAGAGTGCGGCCCTCAACGTCGGTTCCAGCCGAGAACGGCTCAAGCCGAAAACGGGCTCAGCCCGCGGCGACCTCGACGTCCACCGAAGCGGCGACCTCGGGGTGCAGCCGCACCGACACCTGGTGCGCGCCCAGCGACTTGATGGGCGCGCCCAGCTCGATACGGCGCTTGTCCACGTCGGGACCGCCGGAAGCCTTGACGGCTTCGGCGATGTCCGCCGGGGTCACGGAGCCGAAGAGCCGGCCCTGGTCGCCCGCGCGCACCTTCAGGCTGACGCGGAGGCCCTCAAGCCGGCCCTTGACCTCGTTGGCCTGCTCGATCGTCGCGATCTCGCGGATCTTGCGGGCACGGCGGATCTGCTCGACGTCCTTCTCGCCACCCTTGGTCCAGCGGATCGCGAAACCGCGCGGGACCAGGTAGTTGCGGGCGTAGCCGTCCTTCACCTCGACGACATCGCCGGCGGCACCGAGGCCGGAGACCTCGTTGGTCAGGATGATCTTCATGAGTCGGTCACCCTTTCCTTATCGCGCGGTGGAGGTGTAGGGCAGCAGCGCCATCTCACGGCTGTTCTTGACGGCCGTGGCGACGTCGCGCTGGTGCTGGGTGCAGTTGCCGGTGACCCGGCGGGCACGGATCTTGCCGCGGTCGGAAATGAACTTCCGCAGCAGGTTCGTGTCCTTGTAGTCGACGTAGGAGATCTTCTCCTTGCAGAACACGCAAACCTTCTTCTTCGGCTTGCGAGCAGGCGGTTTCGCCATTGTCTCTCTCCAGAGCTGTTTACTCCCGGGGGATGACCCCCGGCCTCCGCGCCGGGCCTGGCATGGCCCTGCCGGAGGGTACGGATCAGAAGGGGGGCTCGTCCGAGTAGCCGCCACCGCCGCCGGGGCCGCCGCCCGAGCCGCCGCCACCGCCCTGGCCGCCGCCGGCCGGAGCGCCGGTGGCCCACGGGTCGCCGGCGGGTGCACTGCCGCCGCCCTGCTGGCCACCGCCGCCGGCGTTGCCGCCGCCCTGACCGCCGCCGAAGCCGCCGCCCTGGCCGCCGCGCCCGCCGCCGCTGGTCTTGGTGACCTTGGCCGTGGCGTTGCGGAGGCTGGCGCCGACCTCGTCGACGTCCAGCTCGTAGACCGTGCGCTTGATGCCCTCGCGGTCCTCGTACGAGCGCTGCTTGAGGCGGCCCTGCACGATGACGCGCGTGCCCTTGGTGAGGGACTCGGCGACGTTCTCCGCCGCCTGCCGCCAGACCGAGCAGGTCAGGAACAGGCTCTCGCCGTCCTTCCACTCGTTGGTCTGCCGGTCGAAGGTGCGCGGGGTGGACGCGACGCGGAACTTCGCGACCGCCGCACCGGAAGGGGTGAAGCGCAGCTCGGGGTCGTCGACGAGATTGCCGACGACCGTGATGACGGTCTCGCCTGCCATGGGTGAACCTCTCGGCGGGGTGCTGCTGGCTGCTGTGGTGCTGGGGTGCTACTCGGTTCCCAGGACGCTTCGAGGACGGACCTCAGTGCATCGAGGGACGAAGGACCTTGGTCCGCAGGACGGACTCGTTCAGGTTCATCTGGCGGTCGAGTTCCTTGACCACGGCAGGCTCGGCCTGGAGGTCGATGACCGAGTAGATGCCCTCGGGCTTCTTGTTGATCTCGTAGGAGAGACGACGACGGCCCCAGGTGTCGACCTTCTCGACCTTGCCGTTGCCCTCGCGGACGACGGAAAGGAAGTTCTCGATCAGGGGGGAGACAGCGCGCTCCTCCAGATCGGGGTCGAGGATGACCATCACCTCGTAGTGACGCATGTGGAACCCACCTCCTTTGGACTCAGCGGCCACGGTCGTTCCGTGGCAGGAGGGTCGTGATGCGTTTCCGCGCTCCGAGTGCGAAGGCCGCGAGGCGGCCGGACAGCGAGGGAGCGCAGACCGACCAGAGTACCCGGCGGGGCCCTTCCGGTTGAAATCCAGGGGGATCCCGGAGCAATCTGGACACCTCGGGTGTGAACGGCGCCACACCGGGCGCCGCACTCTGTCAGGAGGTGCCCCATGGCACACGCAGTAGGACGACGGCCGCTCTCCTTCCTGAACACCGACGGCAAGCCGCACCCCATCGAGAACTCCTTCGCCACCGTGACCATGCTGCTGGGCCTCGCGGCGGTCATCTCGACGCTGTGGACCGGGCTGCACCCGCTCAGCTCCTGGGCGGGGCTCGTGGGGATCCTCACGGGGCTGTGGGGCCAGTTCATCTCGGCCACGACGGGTGAGCGGTTCGTCACGATCATCGGTCTGGGCGCCGCCGCCGTCGGGTTCTACCTGGGCATGGCGCACGGCGGGCTGCTGCCCTGAGCCCGCGGGCCCTCCAGCGGGCCCTCCCAGGGGCCAGGCACCGCGCCGGGGGGCCGGGCGGTGCGGGACGACGGGGCCCGCCCTGAGCCGAACGGGGCGCCCGAGGGCACAGTAGGCTTCCGGCGAGCATCACTCAGTTCGCCGGAGGAGCGTCCCGCCATGAGTCTGACCCTGAGGGCCATCAGCCGAGAGCAACATCTGGCCTATGTCCAGAGCCTGCCGGCGGCCAGCCACTGTCAGGTGCCCGCGTGGGCGGATGTCAAGAACGAGTGGCGCTCGGAGAATCTCGGCTGGTTCGACGACCGCAGCGGCGAGCTGGTCGGCACCGGCCTGGTGCTCTACCGCCAGCTGCCCAAGGTCAAGCGCTACCTCGCGTATCTCCCCGAGGGCCCGCTGATCAACTGGTACGCGCCCAACCTGGACGAGTGGCTGCGCCCCATGCTGGCGCACCTCAAGCAGCAGGGTGCCTTCTCGGTGAAGATGGGCCCGCCCGTGGTGATCCGGCGCTGGGACGCCGCCGCGATCAAGAAGGGCATCCAGGACCAGGACGTCAAGCGGCTGCGGGATGTGGAGGCCACCTTCATCGAGCCCCGCGCCTTCGAGGTCTCCGACCGGCTGCGCCGCATGGGCTGGCAGCAGGGCGAAGACGGCGGCGCGGGCTTCGGTGACGTCCAGCCGCGCTACGTCTACCAGGTGCCGCTGGAGGGCCGCTCCCTGGAGGACATCCACAAGGGTTTCAACCAGCTGTGGCGCCGCAACATCAAGAAGGCGGACAAGGCGGGTGTCCAGGTGGTCCAGGGCAACCTGACCAACCCCTACGACCTGGACGAGTGGCAGCGGCTGTACGAGATCACCGCGGAGCGCGACAAGTTCCGCCCCCGCCCCAAGGAGTACTTCCAGCGGATGTGGAAGGTCCTGAACGCCGAGGACCCCAACCGCATGCGGCTGTACTTCGCCGAACACGAGGGCGAGCGCATCTCGGCGGCCACGATGCTCATCGTCGGCGGCCACGTGTGGTATTCGTACGGCGCCTCCGCCAACCACAAGCGCGAGGTTCGGCCGTCCAACGCGATGCAGTGGCGGATGCTCCAGGACGCCTACGCGCTGGGCGCCAGCGTGTACGACCTGCGGGGCATCAGCGACTCCCTCGACGAGACCGACCACCTGTTCGGCCTGATCCAGTTCAAGGTCGGCACCGGAGGGCACGCGTCCGAGTACATCGGCGAGTGGGACTTCCCGCTCAACAAGCTGCTGCACAAGGCGCTCGACATCTACATGTCGCGGCGCTGAGCGAGGGGCCCCTACCGGGCCCCTGCCAACGCACCCGGCACCCCGACACCCCGACACCCCCGACCCAGAAAGGTGCCTTACCGGACATGGCGCTCTCCCTCTACGTCGATACCGATCGCTGGCGGGCGCACCAGCAGTCCGTGGTCCAGGAGTTCCCCGGGATCGTTCCGGTCTGCAAGGGCAACGGCTACGGCTTCGGCCACGAGCGCCTGGCCGACGAGGCGACGAAGTTCGGCGCCGACATCCTGGCCGTCGGCACGACCTACGAAGCCGCCCGCACCAAGGACATGTTCGGCGGCGATCTGCTGGTGCTGACCCCGTTCCGCAAGGACGAGGAGCCGGTGCCGCTGCCCGACCGGGCGATCCGCTCGGTCTCCTCGGTGGAGGGCGTGGGCCTCATGCGCGGGGCCCGGGTCGTCATCGAGGTCATGAGCACGATGAAGCGGCACGGCATCACCGAGCAGGACCTGCCCCGGCTGCACGCCGCCATCGACGAGGTGCGCCTGGAGGGCTTCGCGATCCACCTGCCCCTGGACCGCACCGACGGCACGGACGCGGTCGAGGAGGTCATCGGCTGGATGGACCGGCTGCGGGCCGCGCGACTGCCGCTGGAGACGATGTTCGTCAGCCACCTCCAGCCCCACGAGTTCGCGATCCTCCAGCAGCAGTTCCCGCAGACCCGCTTCCGGGCCCGGATCGGCACCCGGCTGTGGCTGGGCGACCACGACGCGACCGAGTACCGGGGCGCGATCCTGGACGTCACCCGCGTCACCAAGGGCGACCGCTTCGGCTACCGGCAGGGCAAGATCGCCGGCGACGGCTGGCTCGTGGTGGTCGCGGGCGGCACCTCGCACGGCGTGGGCCTGGAGTCGCCCAAGGCGCTGCACGGCATGACCTCGCGCGCCAAGGGCGTGGCCCGCGCGGGCCTGGCCACGGTCAACCGGAACCTGTCGCCGTTCGTGTGGGCGGGCAAGCAGCGCTGGTTCGCCGAGCCCCCGCACATGCAGGTCTCGATCCTGTTCGTCCCCGCGGACGCGCCGGAGCCGCACGTGGGCGAGGAACTGACGGCGATCCTGCGCCACACCACCACGATGGTGGACCGCACGGTGGACCGCTGAGCGCCCCGAAGGGGCGCGCGGAACTGCGCGACAAGCCACAACGGCGGCGCAGACGAACGACAACCGTCACACCAGCGGCGCGGGGACCCGCTGCACCCGGGAAGGGCCTGCCCCGGCCGTCCGTCGCAGACCGCGGCTTCGTTTCGCCTGAGCGCGCAGTTCCCCGCGCCCCTGAAGGGGCGCGCGGAACTGCGCGGGTGACCACGACGGGCCCACAGCCGGCAACGAACAGTCAGGGGCAGCCCCTCAATCACCGTTCGGCCACAGCGGCGAGCGCTCAGCTTTCGGTCTTGCCGTCGATGAAGTCCTGCACGTTCTGGCGTGCGACGTCGTCGAAGTACTGCACCGGCGGGGACTTCATGAAGTAGGAGGAGGCGGAGAGGATCGGGCCGCCGATGCCCCGGTCCTTGGCGATCTTCGCCGCGCGCAGCGCGTCGATGATGACGCCGGCCGAGTTCGGCGAGTCCCACACCTCCAGCTTGTACTCCAGGTTCAGCGGCACGTCGCCGAAGGCGCGGCCTTCCAGGCGGACGTAGGCCCACTTGCGGTCATCGAGCCAGGCGACATAGTCGGAGGGGCCGATGTGGACGTTGTCGGCGCCCAGGTCGCGGTCGGGGATCTGGGAGGTGACGGCCTGCGTCTTGGAGATCTTCTTCGACTCCAGGCGCTCGCGCTCCAGCATGTTCTTGAAGTCCATGTTGCCGCCGACGTTCAGCTGCATCGTGCGGTCCAGGACCACGCCGCGGTCCTCGAAGAGCTTGGCCAGCACGCGGTGCGTGATGGTCGCGCCCACCTGGGACTTGATGTCGTCGCCGACGATCGGCACCCCGGCGGCGGTGAACTTGTCCGCCCACTCCTTGGTGCCCGCGATGAAGACGGGCAGCGCGTTGACGAAGGCGACACCGGCGTCCAGCGCGCACTGCGCGTAGAACTCGACGGCCGTCTGCGAGCCCACCGGCAGGTAGCAGATGAGCACGTCGGCCTGGGAGTCCTTGAGGGCCTGGACGACGTCCACGGGCGCCGCGTCGGACTCCTCGATGGTCTCGCGGTAGTACTTGCCCAGGCCGTCGTAGGTGTGGCCGCGCTGGACGGGCACGCCTGCGGGCGGCACGTCGCAGATCTTGATGGTGTTGTTCTCGCTGGCGCCGATGGCGTCCGCGAGGTCGAGGCCGACCTTCTTGCCGTCCACGTCGAAGGCGGCGACGAACTCGATGTCGCGCACGTGGTAGTCGCCGAACTGGACGTGCATCAGACCCGGGACCTTGCTGTCCGGGTCGGCGTCCTTGTAGAACTCGACGCCCTGGACCAGCGATGCGGCGCAATTTCCCACGCCGGCGATGGCTACGCGAACCGAACCCATTCCGGTTGCTCCCTGTGTGTTCTCGCTGAGGCCCGCACGAGCGGGAACCTCATGTGTCGGTGTTTTCGGACGGACCCGGCGCGGGATCCGAGGACTCGTTGTGATCGGGGTCGCGCCGACGCCCCGAACGCTCGCTCTCGATCAGCTCGTTGAGCCAGCGCACCTCGCGCTCCACGGATTCCATGCCGTGCCGCTGGAGTTCGAGGGTGTAGTCGTCGAGGCGCTCGCGCGTACGGGCGAGCGAGGCGCGCATCTTCGCGAGCCTCTCCTCCAGCCTGCTGCGACGGCCTTCCAGCACGCGCATACGGACATCGCGCGAGGTCTGGCCGAAGAAGGCGAAGCGGACACCGAAGTGCTCGTCCTCCCAGGCGTCGGGGCCCGTTTGGGACAGCAGGTCCTCGAAGTGCTCCTTGCCTTCGGCCGTCAGCCGGTAAACGATCTTGGCCCGGCGCCCGGCGAGCGGCGCCGCCTGGGTGAGCGCGGGCTGCGCCTGCGGCCGGCCGGCTGTCTCCTCCACCAGATAACCGCTGTGCACCAGCGACTTGAGGCAGGGGTAGAGCGAGCCGTAGCTGAAGGCGCGGAAGACGCCGAGTGAGGTGTTGAGCCGCTTGCGCAGCTCGTACCCGTGCATCGGTGACTCGCGGAGCAGGCCGAGGACGGCGAACTCAAGGATGCCCGAGCGTCTGCTCACCGTCCGCCTCACCTCCTTGGGCCGTCACTGCGCCGACGCATCCGGTACGCGCCGCTTTCCCGTTTCGACTGTCTTGCTTCGACTGTCGCTTCGACTTCTCGCCGCGACGTACCGGCATCTCACTCTGATGTATCGGCTCGATACATCCCGACGATAGAACGGGCCCGGGAGTGCGACAAGAGGGGGGCCGGTGAAGGGACTCACATCACTGATTCACAGCAGAAGCTTTGCGTCGAATGAGGCGAATACGCCGTTAGGAAGGTTTTGAAGCTGCGTAGTCTGTCGGCTGTGCAGACCACCCCCGGGAACCGAGCGGCGCGCGTAAGCGTCCTCGACCTGGGTGCAGTGCGTGCGGACCTTGCGAAACGGTCCGTTTGCACTCGGGGGGACCAGACGTCAACTGCCACCTTCAGGCGCATGGGCCGCCTGCCCGAGGAGTAGCTGTTCCAATGAGCGGAAACCGTCGAAAGCCGCCGCAGGGGCGCGGCCGACGCGCGGCACAGCCGCCGCCGACTTCCGGACGCCGCGCCGCATCGCGCGGCTCTGCTCCGGAGCCGTCCGGCGGCCGTGCGGAGTCCAGGAGAGCGGCCCAGCAAGGTGCCGGGGGCGGTGGCGGCCGGCGCCGCGCGGCCTCCGCGAGTACCGGGGCGGCGGGCGGCGGACGCCGCGCCGCGCGTGAAGCCGGACGCGGCAGAGGCGGGCCGGAGCGCAAACGGTTCATCGACTACCCCCGTGCCAACAAGTACGGGGTGCGCCGCTGGCTGCCCTCCTGGAAGCTGCTCCTCGGTACGGGCTTCGGTTTCCTCGCGCTGATGGTGGGGCTCGCGGGCATCGCGCTGTGGATGGTGCAGGTGCCCGAGGCCAGCGCCGCGGCCAAGCAGGAGAAGAACGTCTACTACTGGGCCAACGGCAAGCAGATGGTCGTCGCGGGCCAGGGCGACCACAACCGGCAGGTCGTCGGCATAGACCAGATCCCCTCCGGAATGAAGTGGGCGGTCATCGCCGCCGAGAACGAGTCCTTCTACGACGACAACGGCGTCGATCCGATGGGCATCCTGCGCGCCGTAGGCAAGATGGCGATGGGCGGCGAGACCCAGTCGGGCTCCACGATCACCCAGCAGTACGTGAAGAACACCTTCCTGGACCAGTCGCAGACCATCAGCCGTAAGGCGAAGGAACTGCTGATCTCCATAAAGGTGGGCGCCAAGGAGGACAAGGACGACATCCTCGCCGGCTATCTCAACACCGGCTACTACGGGCGCGGCGCGTACGGCATCCAGGCGGCGGCGCAGGCGTACTACCGCGTGGACTCCGCCAAGCTCGACCCCAGCCAGGCCGCTTTCCTCTCCGCGACGCTCAACGGCCCGAACCTCTACGACCCGGCGGGCGGCATCGGCTCGGCGGCCACCAAGGACAAGAACCTCGCCCGCGCGAAGGCCCGTTGGTCCTGGACGCTGGATCGCGAGGTCGCCATCGGCAAGATGTCCAAGTCGGAGCGGGATGAGATCAAGGCCAAGGGCTTCCCCATGCCCAAGCAGCCGAAGAAGGCGACGGAGCTGAAGGGCCAGACCGGCTACCTGGTGGAGCTGGCGAACCGGAGCGTCGTCAACAACAGCGGCGGCAAGATCACCAAGCGCATGCTGGAGAGCGGCGGCTACCGCATCCACACCACCTTCGATCAGAAGAAGACGGAGGAGATGCGGGACTCGGTCGAGAAGGTCAAGAAGGCGAACATCGACGAGAAGAAGCGCAAGGTCGACAAGTACGTCCAGTTCGGCGGGGCCTCCGTCAGACCGAGCGACGGCGCGATCGTGGCCATCTACGGCGGCGAGGACGCGACCAAGCACTTCACCAACAACGCCGACTACACCGGTGTCCAGGTCGGCTCCACCTTCAAGCCGTTCGTGCTGGCGGCGGCGATGCGGGACGGGGCGCGCGACCCCGACCTGGGCCCGACGCAGAGCGAGGCGGAGCGCACCAAGGTGTCGCCCAAGAGCGTCTTCAACGGCAACAACAAGGTGAAGCTGCGCGACTACGACGGCACGATCTGGAACGACAAGGACGGCGGGGAGTGGCACCAGCGCAACGACGGTGACCACAGCTACGGCAGGATCAACCTGCGCTACGCGATGCAGGAATCGGTGAACACCCCCTTCATCCAGCTAGGTATGGACGTGGGCACCGACAAGGTCAAGGAGGCCGCGCTGGACGCGGGGCTGGACGAGGACAGCCTGGCCCGCACCACCCCGACCTTCTCGCTGGGCACCTCGGCGCCCAGCGCCATCCGGATGGCCAACGCCTACGGCACCTTCGCCAAGAGCGGCAAGACCACGGAGCCGTACTCGGTCAAGAAGGTCGAGCGGAAGGGCCAGGAGGTCTACACCCACCACTCCAAGAGCAAGCTGACCTTCGACCGCGCTGTCGCCGACAACGTCACCGACGTGCTGGAGAACGTGGTCCAGAAGGGCACCGGCAAGCCGGCCAAGGCGCTGAACCGCCCGGCGGCGGGCAAGACGGGTACGACGGACGACAACAAGTCCGCCTGGTTCACCGGATACACCCCGCAGCTGTCCACGTCGATCGGCATGTGGCGGGTCAACGACCAGGCCAAGTCGCAGAAGTTCCTGAAGATGTACGGCGTGGGCGGTGAGGACACCATCCACGGTGCGTCCTTCCCCGCCGAGATCTGGACGAAGTACATGCAAGGCGCGCTCAAGGGCACCAAGGTGATGTCGTTCCCGAAGGCCGGCCCGATCGGCGAGAAGGTCTACGGCGACGGCATGAGCCCCACCCCGACGCCCACGCGCACGGACGAGCCGTCCGACGAACCGTCCGAGACCGCGAGCGACAAGCCGAGCAACTCGCCGTCCCATTCGGCGAGCGACAAGCCGAGCAACTCGCCCTCGTCCACGACCTCCTGCAATCCGATGGATCCGAAGTGCGAGGACGACAACGGCGGCGGCAACGGCGATCCCGGCGGCGACGACGGCGGCACCCCCGGCAATCCGAACGGCGGCACCGGCGATCAAGGGGGCTTCATCTCCGGCCCCAACTCAAGCCGCAGAGACTAGCGTTCGGGCCATGCTCCCCGGGCTCCGGTCCGGGAGGCACGCGGCCTGGCACATGGCTGGGCAGACGGTCGAGCACCCGGCTCGGCCCACGGCCCGGCAGCGGCGGCGAAAGGCCCCGGCTCACCCCTGAGCCGGGGCCTTTCGGCGTGCCGGGAACGCGCCGGAGCGCCGGGAACGCGGGAGGCCAGGGGACCCGGGAACGCCGAGTGCACGGCCCGTACCGGCACAGGACGGTTGCGGTGTGGCGGGGAGCGCGCCGATACCGGGGCAGAGCACGCCGAAGTCGCCGCCCCCACAGTGCGTGACAGGGGCGTGCGGCAGGATGTGCCCCATGACGAGCGCCCCCACCGACCGGAACCCCACTCCGCGGCAGCCCGCCACACCCCCCGCCCCCGTCGTCCACCCCACGGACCAGGACAAGGTGGCCGCGGCGGCGAGTGAAGTGGCCGGCGGGCCCGTGGGCCGACGAGCCGTCGCGAGCGCCGGATGGTGGACGCCCCTGCGCGTGATCGTGCTGGTGGCCCTGGGGATGTTCGCGCTGGGCATGGTGCAGAAGATGCCCTGCTTCAACGGCGCGTGGTTCTCCGGCCAGACCTCGCAGTACATCCACGCCTGCTACTCCGACATCCCGCACCTCTACAACGGGCGGGGCTTCGCCGACGGGCTGCGCCCCTACTTCGACCGGATTCCGGACCAGATCTCCGGGGGCATGGAGTATCTCGAATACCCCGTGCTGACCGGTGCGTTCATGCAAGTGGCGGCCAAGCTGACGGTCGGCGGCGCCGACATCCAGCAGGACGAGCAGATCTACTGGATGATCAACGCCGGAATGCTGATGGTCTGCGCGGCCGTCCTGATCGTGTGCGTCGTCCGCACCCACCGCAACCGCCCCTGGGACGGGATGCTGGTGGCGCTCGCACCGGCCCTCGCGCTGACGGCGACCATCAACTGGGACCTGCTGGCCGTGGCGTTGACCGCCGCGGCGATGCTGCTGTGGGCCCGCTCGCGCCCGCTGGCGGCCGGCATCCTCATCGGCCTGGCGACCGCGGCGAAGCTCTACCCGGGCTTGCTGCTGGGGCCGCTGCTGGTGCTGTGCTGGCGGGCGGGGCGCTGGCCCGCGTTCGGCCGGGCCGCCGGGGGTGCCGTCGCCTCGTGGGTGGTGGTGAACGTTCCGGTGATGGTGCTGGCTCCGGCGGGCTGGGCGAAGTTCTACACCTTCAGCCAGGAGCGTCCGGTGGACTTCGGCTCGGTATGGCTGATCCTGCAACAGCGAACCGGATATTCGTTCGAAGACGCCAACATCTACGCCATGATCCTGATGGCGCTCGGCTGCGCGGGTATCGCGGGCCTCGCCCTGTGCGCACCCCGGCGGCCCCGGCTGGCGCAGCTGTCCTTCCTGGTCATCGCCCTGTTCGTGCTGACCAACAAGGTGTACTCGCCGCAGTATGTGCTCTGGCTGATCCCCCTGGCCGCACTCGCCCGCCCCAAGTGGCGGGACTTCCTGATCTGGCAGGGCTGTGAGGTGCTGTACTTCATCGGCATCTGGATGTACCTCGCCTACACCAGCAGCGGCGACAAACACCAGGGCCTTCCGCCGGAGGGCTACCAACTGGTGATCATGGCCCATCTCCTCGGCACGCTCTACCTGTACGGAATGGTCGTACGGGACGCACTCTTCCCCGAGCACGACCCGGTGCGCCGTGACGACGGCTCCGACGACCCCGGCGGCGGACCACTGGACCGGGCACCCGACGTTTTCGCCTTCGACCCCTTCCGCCAGTTCCCCGGACGCCGGCAGAGCGACCCCGGAACCGACGCCGACCCCGACGCCGAGCCCCAGAAGAGGTCCGTCCGCTGGGGCACCCTGGCGGACTGACCGGACGGCTGCCCCGCTCCCCGTCCGCCCTTGGCCTCGCGCCATGGCCCCGCGCACACAGCCCGTAGCCTCTCGCCCATAGTCCTGTTTCCCGGCCTTCCACCTCCGCCCCTGCCTCCGTCCCCCGTCCCGCTGGAGCGGCGGCTGCTCTGTTTCACGTGAAACCACCGGACTCCGCTGTGTGAGGCTGTCTCCATGTCCGTCGCCCGCGATCTGCGCACACTGCTCCGCTTCCCCGGCTTCCGCCGACTGCTGACGGTGCGGCTGCTGTCCCAACTCGCCGATGGGGTCTACCAGGTCGCGCTGGCCGCCTACGTCGTCTTCTCCCCCGAGAAGGAAACCTCCCCCTCCGCCATCGCCTCCGCGATGGCGGTGCTGCTCCTGCCCTACTCGCTCCTCGGGCCGTTCGCCGGAGTCCTGCTGGACCGCTGGCGCCGACGGCAGGTGCTGCTCTACGGCAATGTGCTGCGCACCGGACTGGCGGGCCTTACCGCCGTACTCGTCCTGGGGGCCGCGCCGGAGCCGCTGGTCTACCTCTCCGCGCTCACCGTGACCGCCGTCAACCGCTTCGTCCTGGCCGGGCTCTCCGCCTCGCTCCCCCGGGTCGTCGACGGAGAGCGCCTCATCATCGCCAACTCCCTCTCCCCGACGGCCGGTACCCTCGCCGCCACGCTGGGCGGCGGCGTCGCCTTCGTCGTCCGCTTCCTCGCCCCGCAGTCCGGCCGACAGGCCGACACTCTCGTCCTGCTCACGGGCGCGGCGCTCTATCTGCTGGGCGCCCTGGCCTCGCTCCGCATGGGCAAAGACCTCCTGGGCCCCGGCCCACAGGAGCGGCAGCCCCGCGTCCTGGCCGCCGTGGCCAGCACCGCACGCGGACTTCTCGCGGGCCTGCGCCACCTCGGTGAGCGCCGCGTCGCGGCCTACTCGCTCGCCGCCGCCACATTGATGCGCTTCTGCTACGGCGCGCTCACCGTCACCGTGCTGATGCTGTGCCGCTACGCCTGGAACGCGGGAGACGCCGAAGAGGGGCTGGGACTGCTCGGTGTCGCGCTCGGGCTCTCGGGTGCCGGCTTCTTCGCCGCCGCCGTCCTGACCCCCTCTGCGGTGCGCCGGATCGGCATCTTCGGCTGGATAGCGCTGTGTTCGGGTGGCGCGGCGGTGCTGGAGCCCGCCCTCGGACTGCCCTTCGCGCCGGTACCGATACTGATCGCCGCCTTTGTGCTCGGGCTGGTGACCCAGGCCGCGAAGATCGCCACCGATACCGCCGTCCAGACCTCCATCGACGACGCCTACCGGGGCCGGGTCTTCTCGCTCTACGACATGCTCTACAACGTGGCGTATGTGGGCGCCGCCGGTACCACCGCGCTGATACTGCCGCCCGACGGCCGCTCGGCGGTCGTCGTCGTGGGAGTGGCGGTGCTCTACGCGGCGATCGCGCTCACCGTCTTCCATGTTTCACGTGAAACAGGGGACGCCGGGAAGTTCGACGAAGGCAGCGGAAGCGGGACCGGACAGGGGGGCGGCGGCGCGAACGGGAAAGCGGAGGGGGGCGGAAACGGGGACGAGAGGGGGAGCCGGAACGCGAACGGGAGCCCCGGGAACGGGAACGCCGGGAGCGTCAACCCTGCTGGGCCGCCCACCACTCCTTGAGCGCGGCCACCGCGGCATCCCGTTCCATGGGCCCGTTCTCCAGCCGCAGCTCCAGCAGATGCTTGTAGGCGCGGCCCACCTCGGGCCCCGGGCCGATCCCCAGCTCCGACATGATCTCGTTGCCGTCCAGGTCGGGCCGGAGCGCGTCCAGCTCCTCCTGCTCCTGGAGCCGCGCGATGCGCTCCTCCAGCCCGTCGTACGCCCGTGACAGGGCGCCGGCCTTGCGCTTGTTGCGGGTCGTGCAGTCCGACCGCGTCAGTTTGTGCAGCCTCGTCAGCAGCGGGCCCGCGTCACGCACGTAGCGGCGCACCGCCGAGTCCGTCCACTCGCCCGTGCCGTAGCCGTGGAAACGCAGGTGCAGCTCCACCAACCGGGAGACGTCCTTGACCATCTCGCCCGGGTACTTGAGCGCGGTCATGCGCTTCTTGGTGAGCTTGGCGCCCACCACCTCGTGGTGGTGGAAGGAGACCCGGCCGTCCTTCTCGAAGCGCCGCGTCTTCGGCTTGCCGATGTCGTGCAGCAGCGCCGCCAGCCGCAACGTGAGGTCGGGGCCGTCCTCCTCCAGGTCCATCGCCTGGTCCAGCACGGTCAGCGAGTGCTCGTAGACGTCCTTGTGCCGGTGGTGCTCGTCCCGCTCCAGGCGCAGCGCGGGGAGTTCGGGCAGCACCCGGTCCGCGAGCCCGGTCTCCACCATCAGCCGCAGCCCCTTGCGGGGGCAGGGGGAGAGCAGCAGCTTGTTCAGCTCGTCCCGCACGCGCTCCGCCGAGACGATCCCGATCCGGTCGGCCATCTCCCGCATCGCGCCGACGACCTCGGGAGCCACCTCGAAGTCCAGCTGCGCCGCGAAGCGCGCGGCGCGCATCATCCGCAGCGGGTCGTCGGAGAAGGAATCCTGCGGGGTGCCGGGCGTGCGCAGCCTGCGCGCCGCGAGGTCCTCCAGGCCGCCGTACGGATCGATGAAGGTCTTGGCGGGCAGCGCGACCGCCATCGCGTTCACCGTGAAGTCCCGGCGGACCAGGTCTTCCTCGATAGTGTCCCCATAGGTGACCTCGGGCTTGCGGGAGGTGCGGTCGTAGATCTCCGACCGATACGTCGTCACTTCGAGGATGAAGTCCGACTTCTTCACCCCGACCGTCCCGAAGGCGATCCCCACCTCCCACACCGCGTCGGCCCACGGGCGCACGAGCGCCAGCACGTCCTCGGGGCGGGCGTCGGTGGTGAAGTCGAGATCGTTACCGAGCCGTCCCAGCAGCGCGTCCCGTACCGAGCCGCCGACGAGAGCGAGCCGGAAGCCGGCCTCCTCGAAGCGCCGGGCGAGGTCGTCCGCGACCGGCGAGACCCGCAGCAGCTCGCTCACGGCACGGCGCTGCACCGCGCTGAGCTGCTCGGCTGCCGGCTGTCCCGCCGGTGGGGCGGGGGTCGGAGCGGTGGGCTGGTCCTGGCTGTCACTGTTGGCGTTCGGCACAGCAGCAAAGGTTACGTTGCCCTCCGTGCCGGGGGCGCCCCGTGCCCGCCCGCACCGCTGCGTGATCATGTGGTGGCAGGCGCGGCACTTCCACCCTGCGGGCATCGTTACCATCAGGGATCCGGAACGGGACGAGCGGCATCCGGCGGCACGCCCCCGCCGAGCGCCCCGCGCCCACCGGCAGGCACCACCGAGCAGCACCAGCGACCCGCACCACCGACCAGCATCAACCGACGACGACCGATCGACGACGACCAACGACGGGATGGACGAGCGCGTGGCCGAGGCGGCTGAGAGGCAGGCTCCCCCTGGTCCCGGGGGCACGAACCGCACCGGCGAGACGGGCCCGGCACCCCGGGTACGCAAGCGGTCCCGCGTCTGGCACCGCCGGGCGGCCACTCTCGCGCTCGCCACCCTCCCGGTACTGGCGGGCATCCTGTCGCCGTCTGCTGTCGCCGCTGCCCCCGCGGCGGCAGCCGCCCCCGCGACAGCGGCCCAGGCGGCCTCCAAGGCCACAGCGGCTTCCCGCACCACGGAAGCTTCCCGGTCCATGGCGGCGTCCCACGCCATGACGGCGGCCAAGGCCACGGCAGCGGCCAAAACGGCTGCATCCCAGGCCGCCGCGGGCACCGGCACCGGCTCCCGCAGCGCCGAGATCTCCCTGAACCAGGTCACCCCCTCCGTGCCCACCTCGGGCGACACCCTCACCCTCAGCGGCACCATCACCAACAACAGCCGCTCGACCCTCAGCGCCGGCCGCCTCAACCCCCGTATCGGCCCCACGCTGGGCAGCCGCAGCGCCATCGAGCAGGCGTCCCACCGCAAGGGCTACCTCTCAGGCGCCGACGGCAACGAGGTGGCGGGCAAGCACTCGGTGAAGCTCGCCGGCATGGCGCCCGGCGTCACCCGCTCCTTCACCCTCAAGGTCCCGGTCAGCGACCTCGACCTCGGCGCCGACGGTGTCTACCAGCTCGGCGTCTCCCTCACCGCCCACACCCGGGCCCGCCCCTACGACCAGATCCTCGGCATCGGTCGCACCTTCTTGCCCTGGCAGCGCTCCGACGCCTCGCACAAGACCCGGCTCACCTACTTGTGGCCGCTGATCTCCACGCCGCACCTGACCGCGCGTACCGAGTCCGACGAGCAGCAGACCCCCGTCTTCCGCGACGACACCCAGCTGATCAAGGAGCTGCGCCCCGGCGGGCGCCTCCAGCAGATGGTCGAGCTGGGCGACGACCTGCCGATCACCTGGGTCCTGGACCCCGATCTGATCGCGACCGTGGACATGATGTCGCGCCGCTACCGCGTCGAGAAGCCGGGCACCGACGACACGAAGGCGGGCAAGGGCCAGGAGTACGCGAGCCGCTGGCTCAACGATCTGCAGAAGGCCGTGCGCGGCGAGGAGGTCGTCGCGCTCCCCTTCGCCGACCCCGACCTCGCCTCGCTCGCCCACCGCGGCAAGGACGTACGCGGCGCGCTCAGCTCCCTCGGCTCCGCGACGGCACTGGGCAAGAAGGCCGTCGAGACCGTTCTGCACGTCAAGCCGAGCACCGACTTCGCCTGGCCCAACGAGGGCGCCGTGGACTCCTCCATCGTGGACGTCGCCACCTCGGCCGGCGCTCACAACGTGATCGCGCGCAGCGACAGCGTCCGCGACTCCGGGCTGTCCTACAGCCCCACGGCGGCCCGCCCGATCGGGAGCGGCAACACCGCGCTGGTCGCCGACGCCCGGCTGTCCACCGCCTTCCAGGGCGACATGTCACGGTCCGGCAACTCTTCCCTGGCCGTCCAGCAGTTCGTGGCGCAGTCCCTCGCGCTCACCGACCAGGTGCCCAACCGCTCACGCAGCGTCGTGGTGGCCCCGCAGCGCATGCCGAGCGTCTCGCAGGCCCAGGCGATGGCCGAGGGCATCCGGGCGCTGACGGAGAACGGGCGCTGGACGGTGCCCGGCAGCCTCGCCGCCGCAGCCAGGACCAAGCCCGACCCCGGCGCCCAGAGCCGGATGCCGTCGCCCTCCTCCTACCCCGCGTCCCTGCGCAGGACGGAGCTGCCGTTCTCGGCCTTCGAGCAGGTGCGCAGGACGAAGGAGACGCTGAACGACTTCAAGGTGATCCTCAGCCGCGCCGACCGCGTGGTGCCGCCCTTCAGCAACGCCATAGACCGCGAGGTCTCCAACGCCTGGCGCGGCGATCCCAAGGGCGCCGCCGGGTTCCGCAACGGGGTGCAGCGGTATCTGCTGAGCCTGAAGCAGAGCGTCCGGCTCATCCAGAAGTCCGACATCACCCTCTCCGGCCGCGAGGCCACCATTCCGGTCACCGTGCAGAACAACCTCTTCCAGCACGTGGACGGCCTGGATCTGGAGCTGCGGTCCAGCCGTATCGGCCTGGACGTGGGCGAGGTGAAGCGGGTCCGGGTGGACGGCGAGCACAGCCAGTCCCTCAAGTTCGACGCCGCCGCCAAGACCAACGGCCGCGCCTCCGTCGTCGCACAGCTGTACACGAAGGAGGGCAAGCCCTACGGCAAGCCGATGAAGTTCCAGGTCCACGTCACGTCGATCACCTCGACGGTGCTGCTGGTCATCGCGGGCGGCGTGCTGCTGATAGTGCTGGCGGGCATCCGGATGTACACCCAGCGCAAGCGCACCGGCCCGCCCCCGGACCCGGACGCCCTGCTGGAGCAGCCGTCCGACGATGATGACGGCGGCAACGGCGAGCCGGACGGCGACGAAGGCGAGCGGAACGGCAGCGACGGCGACAGCGAGCGGGACGGCGACGACAGCGACGACAGCAGTGGTCAGCGGGACGGCGAACACGGCCCCGGCGACGGCGACGAGCCCCGCGACGGGGGCCGGTCCGGCACCGCGGAAGCAGCCGGTGACGAGGCCGACACCGTCCGCCAAAACGGCAACCCCCCGGGCACGGGTGAGAAAGTGGACCGTTGAGTCAGCTGAGTCAACCGGGCGAGCAGGGGCAGGGGTAGGTAGCGACGATGAACGCGCCGTATGGCGGCGACCGGGGCCGCACTCCCGGTGACGGTCCAGGCCGGCCTGAAGACCTGTACGAGCAGGACCCGTACGGGCAGCGTCCCCCCGAGGACCGCGACCGCGCGCCTGGCGTGCCCTACGGCGAGGATTCCTCGACCGTCCAGTTCACCGGCGGCCCGCGTGACCCGCGCGGCGACGAGGGCGACGACCCGGCGTGGCAGCCGTACGGGCAGCAGCCCTACGGGGCCCGCCCGCCCCACGCGCAGCACCAGGAGCCCGCACCACACCCCCAGGCTTCCCGTCCCCCGCAGGTCCCCCAGCCCCATCAGCCGCCCCAGCAGGGACAGCACCCTCAGCACGACTCGCACGCTCCCCAGGCCCCGCAGGCCGCACAGCCTCCGCAAGCCCCGCAGGCCGGGCCCCAGCCGGGGGACGCCTTCGCGCACCTGTACCGCGACCAGGGCCACCAGGCACAGAATCCCGAACCGCCGCGCCCCGCCCAGTTCTCCCAGCAGCCCCCACAGCCCCAGCACCGAGGCCAAGGAGGGCATGGGGGACACGAGGCACACCCGGAACAGCGGGAACACCAGCACCAGCACCACCAGTTCCAGCCGGCGCAGCCCCCGTACCAGGCATCCCCCCAGACCGCGCCGCCCCAGCCCTACCCTCCGGAGCCCGGGGCGCCGGGAGCCGCCGAAGAGCCCTCAGCACAAACGGTCAACCTCGGTACCGTCCCCTCCCGCACCGGTGAGGCGGCCCCGGCCGAAGTCTCCGGCGGCGGAGGCGGAGGCGGCCTCCTCAAGTCCAGCGCCATCATGGCCGCCGGCACGATGGTCTCCAGGCTCACGGGCTTCATCAAGTCCGCGTTGATCGTCGCCGCGCTGGGAGGTGTCGGCCTGCTCGGCGACTCCTACCAGCTCGCCATCACGCTGCCGACGATGATCTACATCCTCACCGTCGGCGGCGGCCTCAACTCGGTCTTCGTCCCGCAGCTCGTGCGGGCTATGAAAGAGGACGACGACGGCGGCCAGGCGTTCGCGAACCGGCTGCTGACCCTCGTCACCGTCATCCTCGGCGCTCTGGCCGCGTTGGCGGTGGTCGCGGCGCCGCTCCTGGTCCGGGTGATGTCCTACCCGATCGCCAACAACCCGCAGGCCGACGATGTCGCGGTCGCCTTCGTCCGCTACTGCGTCCCGTCCATCTTCTTCATGGGCATCCATGTGGTGATGGGCCAGATCCTCAACGCCCGAGGCCGCTTCGGCGCGATGATGTGGACCCCGGTCCTCAACAACATCGTCATCATCGCCGGTATCGGCATGTTCATCTGGGTCTACGGGGTCTCCGGGGAATCGCGCCTCACCGTCGCCACGATTCCCCCCGAGGGCGTGCGGCTGCTGGGCGCGAGCACGCTGCTGGGACTCGTCGTCCAGGCGCTGGCGATGTTCCCGTACCTGCGGGCCGTCGGCTTCCGTATCCGGCCGCGTTTCGACTGGCGCGGACACGGGCTCGGCAAATCGGCGCGGCTCGCGAAGTGGACGACCCTCTTCGTGCTGGCCAACCAGGCGGGCGTGCTGGTCGTCTCCAACCTCTCCACCGCGGTCGCGGCCAAGGGCGGCGACTCCGGTTCCTACCTGGCCTACAGCAACGCCCAGCTCATCTGGTCGATGCCGCAGTCGATCATCACCGTCTCGGTGATGGCCGCGCTGCTGCCCCGGCTGTCCCGCTCCGCGGCGGAGGGCGACTCCGGCACCGTGCGGGACGACATCTCCCAGGGCCTGCGCAATTCGGCGGTCGCCATCGTGCCCATCGCCTTCGGGTTCCTCGCCCTGGGCATTCCGATGTGCACGCTGATCTACGGCTCGTCCGGCCTCGACTCCGCCCGCTCCGTCGGCTACATGCTGATGGCGTTCGGTATCGGTCTGATCCCGTACTCCGTGCAGTACGTCGTGCTGCGTGCCTTCTACGCGTACGAGGACACCCGCACCCCGTTCTTCAACACCGTGATCGTCGCCGCGGTCAACGCCGCCGCCTGCGCCACGTGCTACCTCGTGCTCCCGACGAACTGGGCAGTCGTCGGAATGGCGGCCTCCTACGGCCTCGCCTACATCATCGGCGTCGGCATCGCCTGGCGCCGGCTGCGCGACCGGCTGGGCGGCGACCTCGACGGCCGCCGTGTGGTGCGTACGTACATCCGGCTCGCGGGCGCCAGCGTTCCGGCCACCCTCCTGGCCGGTGGCGCGGCCTACGGCATCACACACGCCCTGGGCAGCGGCACCTTCGGCTCCGTGGCCGCGCTCGCCGGGGGAGGGATCGTTTTGGGCGCGGTCTTCGTCCTAGCGGCGAAGCGGATGCGCATCGAGGAAATGACGGCAATGCTCGGCATGGTTCGCGCCAGACTCGGCCGATGAACCGGCCCATACAACCATCATTCGCCGCCGCGTGTCGTGCATAGCGGCGAGGTGTAGGCACAATTGTTTTTGGCCGTTCCAGAAACGGCCGCTACGGATGGGGAGGCAGGAACGACGGTGGCGGAACGGAGCACAGCCGCTGTCGACGTGGCCGAGACCAGCGGGGAGAACGGCGAACCGCTGACCGCCCGGCAGGACGGGGCCACGAGCGACGGTGCGACGGACGCGACGAACGGGCACACCAGGGGCGCCAAAGCCCCGAAGGAGGCCCCGGCGGACCCCACCGACCCCACTGCCCTCTCCGATGAAGCCGACGCCGAGGGGCCCGCCGACTCCGCCGACAGCCCCGCCGAGCCGGCCGGTGAAGCGGCTTCCCGGGGCGGGGAGCAACCCGAAAGGCCCAGCGCCGGGGCAAAGACCGAAGCAAAGGTCGAGGCAAAGGAAGAGGCCACGGTGAAGACCGAGGCAGAAACCGACGCCAATACCGACAGGGCCGGAAAGTCAGAAGCACCGGCCAAGAACGGGCGCAAGCAGGTCAAGACCCCTGGTACCGCCCCCACAACGGCCTCCGGAAAAGCCGCCACTCCCGCGGAGTCGGCTCCGGCTCCGGCCCCGGAGGAAGAGGCTTCACCGGAAGAGATTCCGGTGAAGCGGGAGCTGTCCGAGGCGGACACAGCACCGGAGCAGTCCGGAGAACCCGTAGAGACCGTCGAGCCCTCAGCCCCCGGAACCCCCGAAGCTGTCGAAGGCCCCGCAGAAGCTGCCGCAGACGCCGAGGAAGAGGCCCCGGAGCTGCACAGCGGCCACAAGCTGGCCCGCCGCTACCGCCTTGAGGAGTGTGTCACCCGCCTCGACGGGTTCAGCAGTTGGCGGGCCGTCGATGAGAAGCTGCGCCGCGCCGTCGGCGTACACGTCCTGCCCGCCGGTCACCCCCGCGCCCGCCATGTTCTCGCCGCCGCACGCTCGGCCGCGCTGCTCGGCGACCCCCGCTTCGTGCAGGTCCTCGACGCCGTCGAGGAGGATGAGCTGGTCTACGTCGTCCACGAGTGGCTGCCCGACGCCACCCCGCTCAACGAGCTGCTCATCGCCGGTCCCCTGGAGCCGCACGAGGCGTACCAACTCGTCACCCAGCTCTCCCAGGCACTCGCCGCCGCACACCGCGAAGGGCTGGCCCATCTGAGGCTGACCCCCGCCTGCGTGCTGCGCACCGGCATGGGCCAGTACCGCATCCGGGGGCTCGCCGTGAACGCGGCGCT
Source organism: Streptomyces axinellae (assembly GCF_039532135.1). Classification (NCBI taxonomy): domain Bacteria; kingdom Bacillati; phylum Actinomycetota; class Actinomycetes; order Kitasatosporales; family Streptomycetaceae; genus Streptomyces; species Streptomyces axinellae. The sequence goes on along the minus strand of NZ_BAAARJ010000007.1, from coordinate 153,932 downwards.
GCGGGGCGTCTCCAGCGACCACGCGCAGCGCGACGACACGGAGGCCATCGGCGCGCTGCTGTATGCCTCGCTCACCCAGCGCTGGCCCTACGAGGAGGACGCGCACGGCCTGCCCGGCGTGGGCGCCCTCGCCAAGGGCGCACTCGTGGCGCCGGAGCAGGTCAGGGCCGGTGTACACCGTGGCCTGTCCACACTCGCGATGCGTGCCCTCGTCAATGACGGCGCCACCCCCTCCCGCCAGGAGCAGCCCTGCGCCACCCCGGAGGAGCTGTCCAAGGCGGTCTCCACGCTGCCGCGCATCCGCCCGCCGGAGCCCTCCTTCACCGCGCCGCCCTCCTACCAGCGCGCCCCCTACCAGCAGGGCGGCTACGCAGCCCCCGGCGCGGCGGGCGGCGGCGCGGTGCCCGGCGGCCCGGCGGCCGGGGCCGGCGCCGAGCCCCCGGCTCCCCCAGCGCTGCCGGGCCGTACCGGAAAGGTCCTCAAGTGGGGAGTGTCCGCGCTGCTGATCGCGGCGCTCGGGCTGGGGAGCTGGCAGGTCGCCGACGCGCTGTTGAAAGGTGAGCCGCCGCCCAAGGAGAAGTCCAAGCCGGCTCAGTCGCACGAGTCCCCCAAGACCGGCAAGGTCCTCGACATCAAGGATGTGAAGGACTTCGACCCGGAGGCGGACGGCTCGGAGAACCCGGACCGGGTGGGGGACGCCGTGGACGGGAAGCCCGGCACCTACTGGCTCACGAAGCACTACATCGGCCGTCCCAACTTCGGCAATCTCAAGTCGGGCGTCGGCCTCATCCTCGATCTGGGCAAGACCCGGCAGGTGAGCAAGCTCAAGGTCGACTTCATCGGCAAGACCTCCGCGAGCTTCCTGGCGGCGCCCAACAGCGTCTCCAGCATGCCCACCTCGCTCGGCAGCTTCAGCAAAGTCACCAGCGGGTCGGGAGAACATCTCCGGCTGAAGGCCAAGAAGCCCATCAAGACGCGTTTCGTACTGCTGTGGCTCACCAAGCTCCCACTCTCCGACGACGGCAACTACCGTGGTCGCGTCACGGAGGTCCAGGTCCTCAGTTGAGGCCGCGGACACCGCTCCGGCCGCGAAAGCGGCGGAGCAAGGGGAGGGGCTGATGGCCAGCGACGACGCGGGGCGTCGTCCACCGCGCCCGGCGGGCGCCACGGACGACGGCGGCCCCTCCAGTGACGGCCCCCACCACCGCACCCCTGGCAGCAGCGAGAACTCCCGCGGCAGCGAGAGCCCCCGCGACAGCGGGGGCGCCCACACCAGCAAAAACACCAGCGGCAGCCAGAGCAACGGCGGCAGTGAGAACGTCCGCCGCTACATGGACGCGCACGACCGGGAGAGCTTCGACGACCGCGAGCTGCTCGCCCGTCATGTCGAGGGCGACCCCGACGCGTTCACGGAGATCGTCCGCCGCCACCGCGACCGGCTGTGGGCCGTCGCGCTGCGCACCCTGGGCGACCGCGAGGAGGCGGGCGACGCCGTGCAGGATGCGCTCATCTCCGCCTACCGCGCGGCCCACACCTTCCGCGGCCAGTCCGCCGTCACCACATGGCTGCACCGCATCACCGTCAACGCCTGTCTGGACCGGGCCCGCAAAGCGGCCTCCCGCCGGGCCACGCTCACCGACGACACCGAGCGGCTGGAACAGCTCCTGGAGCCGCACGAATCCGCCGCTCTTCCGGCTGAGCGGGCGGACCTCCACCGTCAGGTGGCCGGCGCGCTCTCCGAGCTGCCGGTGGAGCAGCGCGCGGCGCTCGTTCTCGTCGATATGGAGGGCTACCCCGTCGCGGAGGCCGCCGAAGTCCTCAATGTGGCCGTCGGCACAGTCAAGAGCCGCTGCGCCCGGGGCCGGGCCCGCCTCCTCCCCCTCGTCGCCCACCTGTGGCATCGCACGGGCGGAAACGCCGACTCCGCAACCTACGCCGACTCCGCCGACCACAAGGACGAAGGCAGCGCTCCGGACAAGGACGGAGGCGGGAGCAAGCGTGGGGGCGGCAGGGTAAGGAACCGGACGCAGGGGACATCCGTCCCAGCTGCGAGAGACGTTCCGCGGGACGCGAGGCAGGACACCACAGGACCCGGCGCCGTGAAAGGAGGGGGGCAGGCATGACATCCACTCCTTTCCCCGGCGGCGCCCCCTCCGAGGAGCAGCACCCCGAAGAGCACCCCGAAGTCGAGGAGCTTTCCGCGTTGACGGAGGAGCTCCTCTCCGTCGAGCGCCGCAGGGAGTTGCACGCGCATCTGTCGGAGTGCGCGCTGTGCGCCGACGTCCACTCCTCACTGGCAGACATCCGTGAGCTGCTCGGCACTCTTCCGGGCTCGGTGGCCATGCCGGAGGACGTGGCAAGCCGTATCGACGCCGCGCTCGCGGCGGAGGCGCTGCTGGAAGCCATGACACCGGAGGCGGACGGCCGCAGCGCTGTTTCACGTGAAACGGTCACCGCCGAGTCCGTCGTTTCACGTGAAACAGCGACGTCCAACAGGAAGAAGTCGTCCCCGTCACCCAAGGGTCGCCGTCCCGCCGAGCACGCACCAGCCTCCGCCAGTTCTGGCATCCGTTCCGGCTCTGGCCCTGGTTCCACGAGGCCCGGTTCCAGCGGCCCGGGGCGGAGCCGTACCGGCGGGCGGCGTCGGCGCTGGCGTACAGTCACCCTCGCTGCGGCTGCCTCCCTCGTCGCGCTCGGGCTCGGGGGCGTCGTGCTGCAGAGCCTCACCGACGACGGATCCGCCCAAGTCAGTTCGGGACCCCCCGACGACTCGGCCCGTCGGCCCCCCGGCACCACGTCGGAGAGCACCGGCTCCCCCGACACGGGCGGCAGCAGCGACGACCAGCAGCTGCGCCGCCGCGTGCAGAATCTGCTGTCCCACCACAAGACAACACCCCCCGCCGAAAGCGGGGACCAGTCCCGTCGTCCGACCGGCACTCCCACCCTGAGTACGAAGCAGAGCCCCGGAGACGGGGACAGGACCCTGCGGGAGGACCGGACCACGGGAGGGGCGGGCGTCCCCTCCTGTGTGCGCAACGGCATCCACCGCACGGAGGTCCCGCTGGCCTTCGACGCAGAGGCCACCTTCGAGGGCCGCACCGGCTACCTCGTCGTCCTTCCGCACAAGGGCGGCGACCCACAGCGAGTGGACGCCTATGTGGTCGATCCCACCTGTGTGAGCGCCGAGGGGTCGGGCCCCGGGAAAATCCTCCTGAAGCGGACGTACCCGCGCGGGTGACACGCCCTGGCGGCACGGGAATGTCTGCCCCGTAGGATCCGTTGGACGGGGTGCAACGCCTCGGCAGAAGATCCCGGTAAGCAGTCGGCAGACAAGGAAGACTCCCGTGAGCGACGTCCGCAACGTCATCATCATCGGTTCGGGCCCGGCCGGGTATACGGCTGCGCTGTATACCGCCCGAGCGTCGCTGAAGCCGCTGGTGTTCGAGGGTTCCGTCACGGCGGGTGGCGCACTGATGAACACGACGGAGGTGGAGAACTTCCCCGGGTTCCAGGAAGGCATCATGGGCCCCGAGCTGATGGACAGCATGCGCGCCCAGGCCGAGCGTTTCGGCGCCGAGCTGATCCCCGACGATGTCACCGCCGTAGACCTGTCGGGCCCCGTCAAGACCGTCACGGACTCCGCAGGGACCGTCCACCGCGCCAAGACCGTGATTGTCTCCACCGGCTCCCAGCACCGCAAGCTGGGTCTGCCCATGGAGGACGAGCTGTCCGGCCGCGGCGTGTCCTACTGCGCCACCTGCGACGGCTTCTTCTTCCGGAGCCAGAACATCGCGGTCATCGGTGGCGGCGACACGGCGATGGAGGAGGCGACCTTCCTCTCCCGCTTCGCCGACTCGGTCACCATCGTCCACCGCCGCGACACCCTGCGCGCCTCCAAGGCGATGCAGGAGCGCGCCTTCGCCGACCCGAAGATCTCCTTCGCCTGGAACAGCGAGGTCGCCGAGATCCACAGCAAGGAGGGCAAGCTGTCCTCCCTGACGCTGCGCGACACCGAGAACGGCGAGACCCGCGAGCTGGACGTCACCGGACTGTTCGTCGCCATCGGCCACGACCCCCGTGTCGAGCTGTTCAGGGACGTCCTGACCCTGGACGAGGACGGGTACGTGAAGGTCGATGCCCCGTCCACCCGCACCAACGTGCCGGGCGTCTTCGCCGCCGGTGACGTGGTGGACCACACCTACCGCCAGGCGATCACCGCCGCCGGCACCGGCTGCTCCGCGGCCCTGGACGCCGAGCGCTTCCTCGCCGCTCTCACCGACGCCGACGCCGAAGAGACCCCCGAACCGGAGAAGACCGCAGCCGCCGTCTGACCGACGGGACGCACCACGCCGGGCGTCCGGTCCTCTCCTCGTACGACCTACTTCCACAGCAGCACCTCTCACGAATCAGGAGAAGCACCATGGCCGGTGCCACCGTTACCGCTACCGACGCAGACTTCGAGGAGGTCGTCCTCAAGAGCGACAAGCCCGTACTGGTCGACTTCTGGGCGGCTTGGTGCGGTCCCTGCCGCCAGATCGCCCCGTCCCTGGAGGCCATCGCCGCGGAGAACCCCGAGAAGCTGACCGTCGTCAAGCTCAACATCGACGAGAACCCGGCGGTGGCGGCGAAGTACGGCATCATGTCGATCCCCACCATGAACGTCTACAAGGGCGGCGAGGTCGTCAAGACCATCGTCGGCGCCAAGCCGAAGGCCGCCATCGAGAAGGACCTCGCGGAGTACATCGGCTGAAGAGGTTCATCGGCTGAAGAGCCACTCCACTCGTACGACTGGGGCGCGGTTTCACGTGAAACCGCGCCCCAGTCGTATCCGCAGCTCCCCCCCGAATCTCAGCCCCTGAGCCTCAGAACGGAGACGAGGGCGGAGGCGGCCCTTGAACTACAGCGGTCTCAGGGCCGGTTCCTTGCCGTGGACGGCACCCAGCAGTTGGTCCAGGGCCCGCTCCATGTCCTCCCGCCAGGACACCGTGGAGCGCAGCTCCAGCCGCAGTCGGGGATGGCGGGGGTGCGGGCGCACGGTCTTGAAGCCGACGGCCAGCAGGTGCTCGGCCGGCATCAAACAGGCCGGTTCCTTCCACCGCGCGTCGCCGAACACCTCTATGGCCTTGAAGCCCCGCCGCAGGAGATCCTTCGCCACGGCCTGCACCATCACCCGCCCCAACCCCTGGCCCCGGAACTGCGGGAGGAGGAACGCGGTCATCAGCTGCACGGCGTCGGGGGAGACGGGGCTGGTGGGGAAGGCGAAGGAGCGCGGCACATAGGCCGGGGGCGCATACAGCACGAAGCCCGCCGGCACCTCGTCCACGTAGACGACCCGCCCGCAAGAGCCCCATTCCAGGAGCACGGCGGAGATCCATGCCTCTTTCTCCACATCGGACCGCCCGGCTGACATCGCGGCCTCACCACTGACCGGATCCAGCTCCCAGAACACACAACCGCGACAGCGCTTGGGCAGATCGGAGAGATTGTCCAGCGTGAGCGGAACGAGCTGTCGCCCCATGGATCCATCGTATCCATGGGGCGACAGCTCGTCGGTGCCATTTTGGGGTTGTCGCGAACGCTCCTCGCGGTGCGAGCGCCGTCGGCTACGACTCCTCGTCGGCGTCGTCCTCCGAGAGCTTCTGCTCCAGGACCCGGCCCTCACCCGGCGCGAGCTGCCCCAGAATCCGTTCCAGATCCTCCATGGAGGCGAACTCGACGACGATCTTGCCCTTCTTCTGACCCAGGTCCACCTTCACCCGGGTCTCGAAGCGGTCCGAGAGCCGGCCTGCCAGATCGTTCAGCGCCGGGGAGACCCGGGCACCGGCGCGGGGGCCCTTGGCCTTCGGCGTGCTCTTGGGCTTGGCGCCCATCAGCGTGACGATCTCCTCGACCGCCCGGACCGACAGCCCCTCGGCGACGATCCGGTGGGCGAGCTTGTCCTGCTCCTCACCGTCATCGACCGACAACAACGCCCTGGCATGCCCGGCGGAGAGCACCCCCGCCGCCACCCGCCGCTGGACCGAGGGGGAGAGCCGCAACAGCCGCAGCGTGTTGGACACTTGGGGGCGCGAGCGCCCGATGCGGTCCGCGAGCTGGTCGTGGGTGCAGTTGAAGTCCTTGAGCAACTGATCGTAGGCGGCTGCCTCTTCCAGAGGGTTGAGCTGTGCCCGGTGGAGGTTCTCCAACAGCGCGTCCAGCAGCAGTTTTTCATCGTCGGTCGCCCGGACGATGGCCGGGATCCGCTCCAGACCCGCCTCACGGCAGGCCCGCCAGCGGCGCTCGCCCATGATCAGCTCATAGCTGCCGGGCGTGGTCTGCCGTACAACGACCGGCTGGAGCAGACCGACCTCCTTGATGGAGGTGACCAGTTCCGCGAGCGCGTCCTCGTCGAAGACCTCACGCGGCTGGCGCGGGTTGGGGGTGACCGAGTCGAGCGGCACCTCCGCGAAGTGCGCCCCGGCCACCTCCTCGACGGCCGCCCCTTCGGAGACGCCATCGGCCGCGTCCGCCGTGTCGGACCCCGCCCCCGAGGCGGCGCCGTCGGCGTCCTTCACGCCCGTACCGTCCGCGTGGTTCGGCCCTGCGGCATCCGACCCGTTGGCGGCACCCGATCCCTTCGCTCCGGCTCCCTGTTCCGTTTCACGTGAAACGGCCTTGGGATCGCCCTTCGGCGCCTGAGTCAGGCCGGCGACCTTGGCCGCCGCCACCCCCCGGGAGCCGACATCCGGTGTGAAGACCGGGACGGCGGTGGGGGAAGTGGATCCCTGCGCGGCGGAGTTCTGCGACTGGCGTTCGCTCTCCGGTGCCTCAACTGTGTCCGTGCCGCTCGGCGCAGCCGGGATCAGCGCACCGAGCCCTCGCCCGAGACCCCTACGTCGCTCGCTCACTGAGTCCCCTCCGCCATGGTGCTGTGCTGCTGTAGCTGTTGCTGACCGTGCTGTGCCTGTTGTGCCTGCTCGACATGGGGGTCGCGCAAGGCGATCTCCCGCGCCGCTTCCAGGTAGGACAGCGAACCGCTGGAGCCGGGGTCATAGGTGAGCACCGTCTGCCCGTAGCTGGGAGCTTCGGAAATCCGCACCGAACGGGGGATGTTGGTCCGCAGGACCTCTTTGCCGAAGTGGCTGCGCACCTCCTCCGCCACCTGCGAAGCCAGCCGGGTACGCCCGTCGTACATGGTCAGGAGGATCGTCGAGACGTGCAGCCGGGGATTGAGGTGCCCCCGTACCAGTTCGACGTTGCGCAGGAGCTGTCCCAGGCCCTCCAGCGCGTAGTACTCGCACTGGATCGGGATCAGCACCTCGGCGCCGGCGACCAGTGCGTTCACCGTCAACAGGCCGAGCGAGGGCGGGCAGTCGATGAGGATGTAGTCCAACGGCTGCTCATATGCCTCGATGGCCCGCTCAAGACGGCTCTCCCGCGCGACCAGCGACACCAACTCGATCTCCGCACCGGCGAGATCGATGGTGGCGGGCGCGCAGAAGAGCCCTTCCACATCCGGGACCGGCTGGACGACCTCGGAGAGCGGCTTGCTCTCCACCAGGACGTCGTAGATCGACGGCACCTCGGAGTGGTGGTCCACCCCCAATGCCGTGGAGGCGTTGCCCTGCGGGTCGAGATCGACGACCAGGACCCGGGCGCCGTGCAGAGCCAGCGAGGCGGCGAGATTCACCGTCGTCGTGGTCTTCCCGACGCCTCCTTTCTGGTTGGCGACGACCATCACGCGCGTCTGTGCGGGCCGGGGGAGGCCCTCACCAGCACGATTCATCGCCTCGACCGCCTGCTGGGCGGCACGGCCGATCGGGGTGTCGTCCATCGGTGGCGGCGTCTCCCGTGCCGCGTCACCGCGGGGAGCGACCCCACCCGCGCTGGTATCCCCTGGTTCTGACCGGGGACCGGGGACCGGATCGGCCATCGGTCCCGCGATGTTGGCGTCGGACCGCAACGGTTCACTCTCCTCAACATCAGGCTCGCTATGAGCAGAGCCTCCCATGCTTTCGGTCTCGTGAACCAGCGAGCCCCGCGCAGTTGTGGATGAATCCACGTCCCGACGGGGCTCATAGGTGGTCTGGCCGCGCGCATTGGCGGCAGCGCGGCCCCTGTTGATGATTCCGTGCAAGAGAGAGCGGCGTTTCACGTGAAACACGATGCATGCGCTCGGTCCACGGAACGCCGCGACACTCCGCTATGTGTAGTTTTAAGGGCTTTTATGGAGTAGTGCCCCACGCAGGAAGCAGCGCACTCAGCGTCGGCGGTGCCCCCGCGCCGCCCGGCCGCCCGAGCGGGCCGCCTTCTCCGCCTTGGCCCGGCGGGCCGCGAACCGCACCCCGCCGGGGCTCTCCCCGACCCGGGCCCGCACCACCGTCGAGAGGGGATCGACAACTCCCTTGCCGATCTGCTCGACCGTGGTCTCCACAACGCCCAGCTTGTGCAGCGCGTCCCTGGCGGCGCGGACCTCGTCCTCGGCGGTGTCTCCCTTGAGCGCCACCATCTCGCCGTAGGGCCGCAGCAGTGGAACGCCCCAGCCCGCCAGTCGCTCCAGCGGAGCCACCGCACGCGCTGTCACCACATGCACCGGCGTCAGCGAGCCCAGCATCTCCTCGGCCCGGCCCCGCATCACCGTCACATGGTCCAGGCCCAGCAGCTCCACGACCTCCTGCAGAAAGGTCGTACGCCGAAGCAGCGGCTCCAACAGCGTGATCTTGAGGTCGGGACGCACCAGCGCCAGCGGAATGCCCGGCAGCCCGGCACCCGAGCCCACATCGCACACCGTCACGCCCTCGGGCACGACCTCGGAGAGGACCACGCAGTTCAGCAGGTGCCGCTCCCACAGCCGGGGCACCTCGCGCGGTCCGATCAGACCGCGCCGCACCCCGGCGTCCGCCAGCAGCTCCGCGTAGCGCTCCACATCGCGAAGGCTCTCGCCGAAGACCTTGCGCGCCGCCTCGGGCGCGGGCTGAAGACCCGGCTCCTGCTCCGGCGACTCCGCTTCCGGCTCCCTGGGACGCTCTGTCACGGGAGAACGACCACGCAGCGCTGCGGCTCCTCGCCCTCGGACTCACTGCGCAGCCCGGCGGCCTTTACCGCATCGTGCACGACCTTGCGCTCGAAGGGCGTCATCGGGCGAAGCTTCACCGGCTCGCCGCTGCTCTGGGCCTCCTGCGCGGCCTTCGCGCCCAGCTCCGCCAGCTCCTCGCGCTTACGGGCGCGGAACCCTGAGATGTCCAGCATCAGCCGGCTGCGGTCGCCGGTCTCACGGTGCACCGCGAGCCGCGTCAGCTCCTGGAGCGCCTCCAGGACCTCCCCGTCCCGGCCGACCAGCTTCTGCAAGTCGCGGGACGAGCCCTCGCTGATGATCGATACCGCGGCCCGGTCGGCCTCGACGTCCATGTCGATGTCGCCGTCCAGGTCGGCGATGTCGAGCAGCGCCTCCAGATAGTCGGCCGCGATCTCACCCTCCTGTTCCAGGCGGGACAAGGTGTCGGTGCCCTCTTCTGGGGCAGTCGTGTCCGTCACGGCGGGGACTCCTTCGGTGCTCACTTCTTGGACGGGTGCTTGGGACGCTGCGGGCCCTTGCGCTGCTGCCCGGACTTCTTCTGGCCCGATTTCTGCTGGCCGGACTTCTGCTGACCCGACTGTCCGCTCCTGGCCTGGCCGGACTTCTGCGACTGTGCCGCTTTCTGGCCCTGCTTCTGGTCCGCGCCCGCCTTCTTCTGGCCGGCCTGCGCGGGATCCGCGTCCTGCGGCGCGTCCTTCTCCAGCGAGGTCGTCCCGGCCTTCGCGGCGCCCGCCGAGGCGCCGGTCACCGGGCCGCCCTGGCGCTGGGACTTGCTCTGCCGCTTGGGCTGCTGACGCCTGGCACGCGCCGCCTCGACGGCCTCCCGCGCCTCGACCTCCTTGGGGTCCTCCTTCAGCTTGCCCGCCGCACGCAGCTTCTCCTGACGCTCGTTGAAGGCCCGCGAGCCCGGCGTCGGATTGCGCTTGATCACGAAGAGCTGCTGGCCCATGGTCCACACGTTGGTGGTCAGCCAGTAGACGAGGACACCGACGGGGAAGTTGATGCCGAAGACGGCGAACATGATGGGGAAGACGTACATGAGCATCTTCTGCTGCTGCATGAACGGCGTCTTCACCGTCAGGTCGACGTTCTTGGTCATCAGCTGGCGCTGCGTGTAGAACTGCGAGGCCGACATCAGCACGATCATGATGATCGTGACGACCCGGATGTCGGTCAGCGAGGCGGCCAGCTCGTGGGCCTTGCCGGCGCTGTCCATGAACTTCGCGGCGATCGGGGCGCCGAAGATCTTCGCGTTACGGGCGCTGTCCACCTGCGCCTCGGTGAGCACGCCGACCGGGTTGTTGCGCGCGATGTGGCTGAGCACCTGGAAGAGCGCGATGAAGAACGGCGACTGCGCCAGGATCGGCAGGCAGCTGGAGAGCGGGTTGGTGCCCGTCTCCTTGTAGAGCTTCATCATCTCTTCGCTCTGGCGCTGCTTGTCGCTCTTGTAGCGCTCCTGGATCGCCTTCATCTTCGGCTGGAGCGCCTGCATGTTCCGCGTCGACTTGATCTGCTTCACGAACAGCGGGATCAGGCAGATCCGGATCAGCACCACCAGGAAGAAGATGGACAGACCCCAGGCCCAGCCGCTGTCCGCGTCGAAGACCAGGCTGAACAGCGAATGGAACTGGACAATGATCCAGGACACTGCGTAATAAAGAGGACTCAGGATCGTGTCCACGAATCAGGCTCCTTGGGCGTTGGACTGGGTCCGGTGCTGCTGCCAGCGGTTGCGGATCCGCTGGTGCCATACCGGGTGCTTCCGGGCGGGGACATGGTCGACGCCACCGGGCGACCACGGATTGCAGCGCAGGATGCGCCAAGCCGTCAGCGCCGTGCCCTTCACGGCGCCGTGGCGGTGGATGGCCGTATAGCCGTAGTGCGAGCACGACGGGTAGTACCGGCACACCGGCCCGAGCATCGGACTGATGGTCCACTGGTACAGCTTGATCATCCACAGCAGCGGGAACTTCACTGAGCTCTCCCTCCCGGTTCATGGCCGGGGGTCCGGGGGTTGTCCCCCGAGGTCTCACAGCGAGGGGACCCTCCGGGCAGCCTGCGCAGCGCGGCATCCAGATCTCGGACCAGAGCGGCGTACTCCGCCTCTCCCGCGCCGGGCAGCGCCCGTACGACAACCAGGCTACCCGGGGCCAGAGCGGTGAGGCGGCCTCGCATCAGATGCCGCAGGCGCCGCTTCACACGGTTACGGACCACCGCGTTCCCCACGGCCTTGCTCACGACGAAACCCGCACGTACCGGGGGAACCTCTTCCCCCGGTACGTGCGGGTCCGTTCGACTGCGGAGGTGGACGACGAGGAGCGGGCGACCGGCCCTGCGTCCTCGGCGTACCGCGGTCGCGAAGTCCTCGCGCCGCCTCAGCCGGTTCTCGGTAGGCAGCACGTCATGGACCTGTGGTCAGGCTGCTCAGGCCGACAGGCGGGTGCGACCCTTGCTGCGGCGGTTCGCGACGATCGCGCGGCCGGCGCGGGTCCGCATGCGCAGCCGGAAGCCGTGGGTCTTCGCGCGGCGACGGGTGTTCGGCTGGAAGGTGCGCTTGCTCACTCGGGGGCTCCAGGGATGCTTCGTGTCCCGCGGCCTCCGCGGGACGGGGTGTGTGGAGTCGACTGGCTGTCACCGTGCGCCCACGAGTAGCTCGCAACGCCCGAGTGTGCACCGCTTCATGACCGAGCGGGTGGAACCCGCCGATCTTGCCCATCGGAGGCAGGCGGCAGCAGCCGTCGACAACTCGACCTGGTTACGGTACGCGCGGCTACGCCATCCGGTCAAACCAGCGTCAGCGGGGCAACCCCGCTACTGCACTCGTGCACAGCCTGTGGACAACGACTTGAACGCGGCAGGTGCCCGTGACTACCGTGGCCGAACTTCCCTTCCTTCCCGACCGTCCCGAGAACCACACATTCGTGGGATCTGGTCGATCACGGAACGACCCGTCATCCCGACGGTCCGTCATTCAGCGAGTGAGAGAGCGTGCCCCGTGGCTGACCTGCCTGCCGATCTTGCCGCAGTGTGGCCACGCGTGCTGGAGCAGCTCCTCCGCGACGGACAGGGAGTGGAAGCCAAGGACCAGCGCTGGCTGCGCGACTGTCAGCCCCTCGTCCTGGTCTCCGGCACCGCGCTGCTCGGCGTGCCCAACGAATACGCGAAGGGGGTCCTGGAGGGCCGCCTCTCGCCGATGATCAGCGAAGCCCTCAGCCGCGAGTGCCAGCAGCCCATCCGGCTGGCCATCACGGTGACCGGCCCCGCCCCCGAGCCCGCCACCCCGCCGGCCCCTGCCTCCGCCACCCCGTCGGCGCCCACCGCTCCCGCCCCGGGCAGCCCCGGGGGTCCGGGCTCTTCGAGTGGTCCGGCCGGACCGGGTGGCCCGGGGGCCCCGGGCGGGCCGTCGATTCCGGCTCCCGCCGCATCCCCGGAGCAACAGCAGCCGCACCAGCCCCCGCAGCGTGAGGGCGGCTACGACGGTGCCTATGACGGGTACCAGCCGCACGAGACGTACGACGGCTACGAGCAGCGTGCCCAGCACCCCCCGCACAACCAGCCCGGACAACCCGGACAGCCCGGTCCCGGCCAGCCGGGCCAGCACGGCCGGGAACAGTACGAGAGCGGCCGTGAGCAGTACGAGACCCGCGATCTGCCCGGCACCCGCAACGCCTACCCGGACTACCCGCCGGGCCCCCGCCAGGGCCCCGGTCCGGGCTCCTGGCCGCAGCCGCACGAGCCCTACCCCCCGCAGCACCAGCGCCGGCAGCCCTACGACCACCGTCGCCAGCCGTACGACCAGCAGGGCTATGACCAGCAGGGATACGAGCAGCAAGGCTACGACCAGCAGGGATACGACCAGCAGCCGTACGAGACCTACGACCAGCAGCGCCGGCGTGAGCGCCACCGCCCGCAGGTGCCGCAGCAGGGCCGGCCGCCCGGCGGCTCCTACGACAGTCCCGCGCAGCTCCCGGCGCCCAGCGGGGCCCCGGGGCCGCTCGCCGCGCAGCCCGCGCCCGCGACGGGGCCGGGGGAGCCGACGGCGCGACTGAATCCCAAATATTTGTTCGACACCTTTGTGATCGGTGCCTCCAACCGCTTCGCGCACGCCGCCGCGGTCGCCGTCGCCGAGGCCCCGGCCAAGGCGTACAACCCGCTGTTCATCTACGGCGAGTCCGGGCTCGGCAAGACGCACCTGCTCCATGCGATCGGCCACTACGCGCGCAGCCTCTATCCGGGCACGCGGGTGCGCTACGTCAGCTCGGAGGAGTTCACCAACGAGTTCATCAACTCCATCCGCGACGGCAAGGCGGACGCGTTCCGCAAGCGCTACCGCGACATGGACATCCTGCTCGTGGACGACGTCCAGTTCCTGGCGGACAAGGAGTCCACGCAGGAGGAGTTCTTCCACACCTTCAACACCCTGCACAACGCCAACAAGCAGATCGTGCTCTCCAGCGACCGCCCGCCCAAGGCGCTGGAAACGCTGGAGGACCGGCTGCGCAACCGGTTCGAGTGGGGTCTGATCACCGATGTGCAGCCCCCGGAGCTGGAGACGCGCATCGCGATCCTCCGGAAGAAGGCGGTGCAGGAGCAGCTCAACGCCCCGCCCGAGGTACTGGAGTTCATCGCCTCGCGCATCTCGCGCAACATCCGGGAGTTGGAGGGCGCGCTCATCCGCGTCACGGCCTTCGCCAGCCTCAACCGGCAGCCGGTCGATCTCGGACTGACGGAGATCGTGCTGAAGGACCTCATCCCCGGCGGCGAGGACGCCACCCCGGAGATCACGGCTCCGGCGATCATGGCGGCGACGGCGGACTACTTCGGGCTGACGGTGGACGACCTGTGCGGGTCCTCGCGCAGCCGGGTGCTGGTGACGGCGCGGCAGATCGCGATGTACCTGTGCCGGGAGCTGACGGATCTGTCGCTGCCGAAGATCGGCGGCCAGTTCGGCGGCCGTGACCACACGACCGTGATGCACGCCGACCGCAAGATCCGGGCGCTCATGGCCGAGCGGCGCTCCATCTACAACCAGGTCACGGAGCTGACCAACCGCATCAAGAACGCCTGAGCGGCCGGATTCCCGCTTCCCTCAGCGCGCTCCGTACGTCCTCCTCCAGCAATGGCGCCGCGCGCACTCGGCGCGCCCCCGCCCGACCGCACGCGGCCCTTCAGCAGCCCTCATCCGGCCCCTCAGCAGCCGTCGTGCGGCCCTTCAGCGACCACCGGGCCCCCGGGGAGCAACTCCCCGGGGGCCCTTCGCTGTTCGAATACGGGGCCGGGAGCGGTTCGGTCCACAGAAATGCGGGGTTTCCCGCTTCCACACCCTGGGGACCTTGTCAGTTGTCCCAAGCGTGTCCACAACAGGCCCGCCCCAGAGGTGGTTTACCAAGGTCACGTGCCTGTGTACTTGTGGGCACTCGTCGTCCACAGCGTGTGGAGGGATCGGCGTGCCCAGTGGTGCGCACCGGCTTGTCCACCGCCCGCCCACAGGCAGAGGCTGCTTTTCCCCAGCTTCTCCACAGACCTGTCCACTGTTCGGCAAGGCAACGCGCCCTCTCACCGGTACGAGTGAAAGCGGTCACACTCAAGCCCAGGATTGGGCTGTGGGAAAGACGGGTAAAACTGTGGGCGCCGCTGTGGGGAACCGGCCCTGAGCTGTGGGCGGGCTGTGCAGAACTTTCCGGCGTCCACAGAGACCCCCCGTTCCTCCACCGGTCCACCCACAGGCGCGGTGGACAAAATTCCGGGCCTGAGCTGGGAAAACGCGCTTTTCCACCGTTTCCACAGCCCCTACTACTACGACTACACCTAGAGAGCCCGGAATTCGCTTCGAAGTGGGGGCTGTGCACAACTCGCCTCCTCGGGCCGCGGGCCGGATCGCCACGAGTTGACCCGCAGCCGCACCTCCTGTCAGCGCCGTGCGTCAGACTGGTCCCCGGCAACAGCGAGCAGGAGCAGCAGGAGGCGGCTGAAGGTGAAGATCCGGGTAGAGCGCGATGTCCTGGCGGAGGCGGTGGCGTGGGCTGCCAAGAGCCTTCCCGCCCGTCCGCCGGTGCCGGTCCTCGCGGGCCTGCTGCTGAAGGCCGAGGAGGGCTCCCTGAGCCTCTCCGGCTTCGACTACGAGGTCTCGGCCCGGGTCTCGGTCGAGGCCGAGGTCGAGGAGGACGGCACGGTCCTGGTGTCCGGGCGGCTGCTCGCCGACATCTGCCGTGCGCTGCCGAACCGTCCGGTGGAGATCTCCACAGACGGTGTACGCGCCACCGTGGTCTGCGGATCCTCGCGCTTCACGCTGCACACACTGCCTGTGGAGGAGTATCCGGCGCTGCCCGAGATGCCGACCGCCACGGGCACGGTCCCCGGCGAGGTCTTCGCCGCCGCCGCCCAGCAGGTGGCCATCGCCGCCGGGCGGGACGACACGCTTCCGGTGCTCACGGGTGTGCGGATCGAGATCGAGGGCGACACCGTCACGCTGGCCTCCACCGACCGCTACCGCTTCGCGGTGCGCGAGTTCCTGTGGAAGCCGGAGACGCCGGACGCCTCGGCCGTGGCCCTGGTGCCCGCCAAGACGCTGCTGGACACCGCCAAGTCGCTCAGCGGCGGTGACCACGTGACGCTGGCGCTGTCCGGCTCGGGTTCGGGTGAGGGTCTGATCGGCTTCGAGGGCGCGGGCCGGCGGACGACGACGCGGCTGCTGGAGGGCGACCTGCCCAAGTACCGCACCCTGTTCCCGACGGAGTTCAACTCCGTCGCGGTGATCGAGACGGCGCCCTTCGTGGAGGCGGTCAAGCGTGTCGCGCTGGTCGCCGAGCGCAACACCCCGGTGCGGCTCAGCTTCGAGCAGGGGGTGCTGACCCTGGAGGCCGGGTCGAGCGACGACGCACAGGCTGTGGAGCGGGTGGACGCCGACCTGGACGGCGACGACATCTCGATCGCCTTCAACCCCGGCTTCCTGCTGGAGGGGCTGAGCGCCATCGACTCCCCCGTGGCCCAGCTCTCGTTCACGACCTCGACCAAGCCGGCGCTGCTCAGCGGCCGTCCGGCCAAGGACGCCGAGGCGGATGACGCGTACAAGTACCTGATCATGCCGGTGCGGCTGTCCGGCTGACCGCAGCCGCCGGGACGGCCCGTCGGTCCGTCCACCGGCCGGGCCGTGACTGTGGACGGACGATCTTGTCGCAGGTGGCGGGCCGGTGGCCGGGGTGCCCGCTCGGCCCGTCCTGGTGGAAGGAGCGCTCACAAGCTGTGGGCGTAGGGTCGTATTCGGTCGGAATACGCCAAGAAACTCAGCTAAGGGGCAGTGATGGAGCTCGGTCTGGTCGGTCTCGGCAAGATGGGCGGGAACATGCGGGAGCGCATCCGCCGGGGTGGCCACACGGTCATCGGCTATGACCGGAATCCGGCCGTGGCGGATGTGGGCAGCCTGAAGGAGCTGGTGGACCGGCTCAGCGGGCCGCGTGTGGTGTGGGTGATGGTCCCGGCGGGCGCCGCCACCCAGTCCACGGTCGATGAGCTTGCCGAGCTGCTCTCCCCCGGCGACCTGGTCGTGGACGGCGGGAACTCCCGCTGGTCGGACGATGAGAAGCACGCCGAGGAGCTGGCGGCCAAGGGCATCGGCTTCGTGGACTGCGGCGTCTCCGGCGGGGTCTGGGGCCTGGAGAACGGCTACGCGCTGATGTACGGCGGCGACGCCGAGCACGTGGCGAAGGTGCAGCCGGTCTTCGACGCGCTGAAG
Organism: Streptomyces axinellae; assembly: GCF_039532135.1. Taxonomy (NCBI): domain Bacteria; kingdom Bacillati; phylum Actinomycetota; class Actinomycetes; order Kitasatosporales; family Streptomycetaceae; genus Streptomyces; species Streptomyces axinellae. Next base: position 137,145 of record NZ_BAAARJ010000007.1, on the reverse strand, counting down.
CCCGAGGGCGAGTTCGGCTCGGTGCACGCGGGCAAGGTGGGTGCGGGCCACTTCGCGAAGATGGTCCACAACGGTGTCGAGTACGCGATGATGCAGGCTTTCGCCGAGGGCTGGGAGCTGCTGGAGGCCGCCGACTCGGTCACCGACGTGCGGGAGATCTTCCGCTCCTGGCAGGAGGGCACGGTCATCCGCTCCTGGCTGCTCGATCTGGCGGTGAAGGCGCTGGATGACGACGAGCACCTGGAGAAGCTGCGCGGTGTCGCGGCGGATTCGGGCGAGGGCCGCTGGACGGTGGAGGCGGCGATCGACAACGGGGTGCCGCTGCCGGCGATCACGGCGTCGCTGTTCGCGCGGTTCAGCTCGCAGCAGGAGGACTCGCCGCAGATGAAGATGGTGGCCGCGCTGCGCAACCAGTTCGGCGGGCACGCGGTCCAGGGTTCGAAGTAGGCGGTCGGCGGGCCGGGGCGGGGCCGGATGTGAGCCGCCGGGCCGGATACGCGCGGCCCGGGCACGTCCGGCCCTGGTATGCCCGGCCCGAGTACGCACAGCCTGGGGACGGGCCGGGGGCCCTGGACGGAGTGGGGAGGCCGGCGACGCCGTGCATGTGACGCATCTCTCGTTGGCCGATTTCCGGTCGTACGAGCGGGCCGAGGTGCCGCTCGGTCCTGGTGTGACGGCGTTCCTCGGGCCCAACGGCCAGGGCAAGACGAATCTCGTCGAGGCCGTGGGCTATATCGCCACGCTGGGCAGCCACCGGGTGTCCTCGGACGCGCCGCTGGTGCGGATGGGGGCCGAGCGGGCGATCGTGCGGGCGCAGGTGCGCCAGGGCGAGCGCGAGCAGCTGGTCGAGCTGGAGCTGAATCCGGGGAAGTCCAACCGGGCGCGGATCAACCGTTCTTCGCAGGTGCGGCCCCGCGATGTGCTGGGGATCGTGCGCACGGTGCTGTTCGCGCCGGAGGACCTGGCGCTGGTCAAGGGCGATCCGGGGGAGCGGCGCCGGTTCGTGGACGAGCTGGTGACGGCGCGGGCGCCGCGGATGGCGGGGGTGCGCTCGGACTACGAGCGGGTGCTCAAGCAGCGCAACACCCTGCTGAAGTCCGCCGCGATGGCCAGACGGCACGGCGGCAAGGGGGTGGATCTGTCCACGCTGGATGTGTGGGACCAGCATCTGGCGCGGGTGGGTGCGGAGTTGCTGGCGCAGCGGCTGGATCTGCTGGCCGTGCTGGGGCCGTTGGCGGACAAGGCGTACGAGCGGCTGGCGCCGGGCGGCGGGCCCGTCTCGTTCGAGTACCGGGCATCGGCGGGTGCGGCGCCGTCGGCTGCGTCTCCGGCCGGGTCCTCGGCGGGCAGTGCCGAGGAGCTGTACGGCGTGCTGCTGGCGGCGCTGGGGCAGGCGCGCAAGCAGGAGATCGAGCGCGGGGTGACGCTCGTGGGGCCGCACCGGGATGAGGTGTTGCTGCGGCTGGGCGAGCTGCCCGCGAAGGGGTACGCGAGTCATGGCGAGTCGTGGTCGTTCGCGCTGTCGCTGCGGCTGGCGGCCTATGAGCTGCTCAAGAGCGAGGGGCACGAGCCGGTGCTGGTGCTGGACGATGTGTTCGCCGAGCTGGATACGCGGCGCCGGGAGCGGCTGGCGGAGCTGGTGGCGCCGGCCGAGCAGGTGCTGGTGACCGCGGCGGTGCCCGAGGACGTGCCCGAAGTGCTGGCGGGGGCGCGATTTTCGGTGGCGGAGGGTGAGGTGGCGCGGCTGTGAGCGATCGGGCATCCGATGCGGACGGCGTCCTGCCGGGCGCGGGCGGCGCCGAGCCCGGTGCGGGCAAGACCGCCTCTGGTGCGGGCACTGGGGGCACGGGGCCCTCCGGTGCGGGCGGCGGCGTGCCCGAGCCGAGTGGGGTGGACCTCGCCCGGGTGGCGCTGCGTGCCGCCAAGGAGCAGGCGAAGGCGCGGGGTGCGGAGGCTCAGCAGCGCAGGCAGGCGCGGCGCGGGGGTGGGCTGCGTTCGGGTTCGGGGCGCGATGGCCGGGATCCGATGCCGCTGGGCGCCGCGGTCAACAGGCTGATCGCGGAGCGGGGTTGGGAGACCCCGGCGGCGGTCGGCGGGGTGATGGGGCGCTGGCCGCAGATGGTGGGTGCCGAGGTGGCGCAGCACTGTGAGCCGCAGCGCTACGACGAGGAGGAGCGCACGCTGCTGGTGCGGTGCGACTCGACGGCGTGGGCCACGCAGCTGCGGCTGCTGGCGCCCCGGCTGGTGGCGCGGCTGAACGAGGATCTCGGCCAGGGCACCGTGAAGTTGATCAAGGTGAGGGGTCCGGAGGCGCCGCGGACCGGATACGGGCGGTTGCGGGCGCCGGGAAGCAAGGGACCGGGCGACACCTACGGGTGAGCGGAGGCCCTGTGTGCGCAGGTGAGCGGGGTGGGGATGCCGTGTCGGCGCGGGGCGCGCGTGGGCCTGCCGTAGCGGTGCGTAGACGGGCCGGGACAGGCAGAGACAGGTCGAAGCGCTCAGTGCCACTGTGAGCCCCTTGGCCCCCCGGTCCGTATATGGGGAGTCGGCGGACGCCAGTTCAGGTCGGCACATGCGGACTCAGGCGCCCGCAAACCCCCATTCGCATCGCTCCCACCGGTACACTGGGGGACTACCGCACCGTTGCGGGACATGTCGAACGACGCAGCCGCTCCGCATTGCCCTGGAGACGGCCTGTGCTGTGCCAGAAAGGGCGCTTCGTGGCCGATTCCGGCGATCTCAACGAGAACGACAAGACACCTTCCCAGGCCGAGGGCCAGGCGGTGCCCCCAGCAGACGGCGAAGGCGCCGTGCCCACGTCTTCGGGAGCCGCGGCCCCGGGGGCCGCGGCTGCGGCGGGCGGACCCGTGGAGCCGTCGTACGACGCGAGCGCGATCACGGTCCTGGAGGGTCTGGACGCGGTCCGTAAGCGGCCGGGCATGTACATCGGTTCGACCGGTGAACGTGGCCTTCATCACCTCGTGCAGGAGGTGGTCGACAACTCCGTCGATGAGGCCATGGCCGGGCACGCGGACTCGATCGAGGTGACGCTGCTGGCCGACGGCGGCGTGCGTGTGACCGACAACGGCCGCGGTATCCCGGTGGGCATCGTGCCGTCCGAGCAGAAGCCGGCGGTCGAGGTCGTGATGACGGTGCTGCACGCGGGCGGCAAGTTCGGGGGCGGCGGTTACGCGGTCTCCGGCGGTCTGCACGGTGTGGGTGTGTCCGTGGTGAACGCGCTGTCGCAGAAGGTCGCGGTCGAGGTCAGGACGGACGGCTACCGCTGGACGCAGGACTACAAGCTGGGTACGCCCACGGCGCCGCTGGCCCGCAACGAGGCCACCGACGAGACCGGTACGACGGTGACGTTCTGGGCCGACGGGGACATTTTCGAGACCACCGACTACTCCTTCGAGACGCTCGCCCGGCGCTTCCAGGAGATGGCGTTCCTCAACAAGGGCCTGGCCATCGCGCTGACCGACGAGCGCGAGGGGCATGTGGACGAGGAGGGCCGGCCGAACTCGGTCCAGTACCACTACGAGGGCGGTATCTCCGACTTCGTCCGGTACCTCAACTCCCGCAAGGGTGAGCTGGTCCACCCCACGGTGATCGACTTCGAGGTGGAGGACACCGAGCGGCTGCTCTCGGTCGAGGTCGCCATGCAGTGGAACACCCAGTACAGCGAGGGTGTCTACTCCTTCGCGAACACGATCCACACGCATGAGGGCGGCACCCACGAAGAGGGCTTCCGGGCCGCGATGACGGGGCTGATCAACCGCTACGCGCGCGACAAGAAGCTGCTGCGCGAGAAGGACGACAACCTCACGGGCGAGGACATCCGCGAGGGTCTGACCGCGATCATCTCCGTCAAGCTGGGCGAGCCCCAGTTCGAGGGGCAGACGAAGACGAAGCTCGGCAACACCGAGGCGAAGACCTTCGTCCAGAAGGTCGTCCACGAGCACCTGACGGACTGGCTCGACCGCAACCCGAACGAGGCGGCCGACATCATCCGCAAGGGGATCCAGGCGGCCACCGCGCGCGTCGCGGCGCGCAAGGCGCGCGATCTGACCCGGCGCAAGGGGCTGCTGGAGACGGCGTCGCTGCCGGGCAAGCTCTCGGACTGCCAGTCCAACGACCCGGTCAAGTGCGAGATCTTCATCGTGGAGGGCGACTCGGCGGGCGGCTCGGCAAAGTCCGGCCGGGACCCGGAGTACCAGGCCATCTTGCCGATCCGCGGCAAGATCCTGAACGTGGAGAAGGCCAGGATCGACAAGGTCCTGCAGAACGCCGAGGTCCAAGCGCTGATCTCGGCGTTCGGCACGGGTGTGCACGAGGACTTCGACATCGGGAAGCTCCGCTACCACAAGATCATCTTGATGGCGGACGCCGACGTGGACGGCCAGCACATCAACACCCTGCTGCTCACCCTGCTCTTCCGGTTCATGCGACCGCTGGTCGAGGCCGGGCACGTCTTCTTGTCGCAGCCCCCGCTCTACAAGATCAAGTGGAGCCGGGACGAGTACCAGTACGCCTACTCCGACCCCGAGCGCGACAGCCTCATCCAGCTCGGCCGCGAGCAGGGCAAGCGCATCAAGGACGACTCGGTGCAGCGCTTCAAGGGTCTGGGCGAGATGAACGCCGACGAACTGCGCGTGACCACGATGGACATCGAGCACCGGGTGCTGCGTCAGGTGACGCTGGATGACGCGGCGGCGGCCGACGACCTGTTCTCCATCCTGATGGGCGAGGACGTGGAGGCGCGGCGCTCGTTCATCCAGCGGAACGCCAAGGACGTCCGGTTCCTCGACATCTGACGTCGTCGGCCCGCCCGAGAAGCGCCGCACACACAGAAGGACTTGATCTTTAGCCATGGCCGACGAGACCCCCACCACACCTGACGGGCCCACGCCCGAGAACGCCCCGGCGCCCGACAGCGCGCTGGTGGACACCGAAGCCGGCGCGCGCGTGGAGCCGGTGAGCCTTGAGACGGAGATGCAGCGCTCGTATCTCGACTACGCGATGAGCGTGATCGTGAGCCGTGCGCTGCCCGACATCCGCGACGGCCTCAAGCCGGTGCACCGCCGGGTGCTGTACGCGATGTACGACGGCGGCTACCGCCCCGAGAAGGGCTTCTACAAGTGCGCCCGCGTCGTCGGCGACGTCATGGGCACCTACCACCCGCACGGCGACTCCTCGATCTACGACGCGCTGGTGCGGCTGGCCCAGCACTGGTCGATGCGGATGCCGCTGGTGGACAGCAACGGCAACTTCGGCTCCCCGGGCAACGACCCGGCCGCGGCCATGCGGTACACCGAGTGCAAGATGGACCCGCTCTCGATGGAGATGCTCCGGGACATCGACGAGGACACCGTCGATTTCCAGGACAACTACGACGGCCGCAACCAGGAGCCGACGGTCCTGCCGGCCCGCTTCCCGAACCTGCTGATCAACGGCTCGGCGGGCATCGCGGTCGGCATGGCGACCAACATCCCCCCGCACAACCTGCGCGAGGTCGCCGCCGGTGCCCAGTGGTATCTGGACCACCCCGAGGCTTCGAACGAGGAGCTGCTGGACGCGCTCATCGAGCGGATCAAGGGCCCCGACTTCCCCAGCGGCGCGCTGGTGGTGGGCCGCAAGGGCATCGAGGAGGCGTACCGCACCGGGCGCGGCTCGATCACGATGCGCGCGGTCGTCGAGGTCGAGGAGATCCAGGGCCGCCAGTGCCTGGTGGTCACCGAGCTGCCCTACCAGGTCAACCCGGACAACCTCGCGCTGAAGATCGCCGACCTGGTCAAGGACGGCCGCGTCGGCGGGATCGCCGACGTGCGCGACGAGACCTCCTCGCGCACCGGACAGCGCCTGGTGATCGTTCTGAAGCGGGACGCGGTCGCCAAGGTCGTCCTCAACAACCTCTACAAGCACACCGACCTCCAGACCAACTTCGGCGCCAACATGCTGGCCCTGGTCGAGGGCGTGCCGCGCACCCTGTCGCTCGACGCCTTCATCCGGCACTGGGTCGCCCACCAGATCGACGTCATCGTGCGCCGCACCCGCTACCGGCTGCGCAAGGCCGAGGAGCGCGCCCACATCCTGCGCGGCCTGCTCAAGGCGCTGGACGCGATCGACGAGGTCATCGCACTGATCCGGCGCAGCCAGACCGTCGAGGAGGCCCGCGAGGGCCTGATGGGGCTGCTGACGATCGACGAGATCCAGGCGAACGCGATCCTGGAGATGCAGCTGCGCCGCCTGGCGGCACTGGAGCGGCAGAAGATCACCGCCGAGCACGACGAACTCCAGCGCAAGATCGACGAGTACAACGCGATCCTGGCCTCCCCGCAGCGGCAGCGGGAGATCATCGGCGAGGAACTGGGCAACATCGTCGAGAAGTTCGGCGACGACCGGCGCTCCAAGCTGATCCCCTTCGAGGGCGACATGTCCATGGAGGACCTGATCGCCGAGGAGGACATCGTCGTCACCATCACGCGTGGCGGCTACGTCAAGCGCACCAAGACCGACGACTACCGGGCCCAAAAGCGTGGCGGGAAGGGGGTGCGCGGGACGAAACTGAAGGAGGACGACATCGTCGATCACTTCTTCGTCTCCACCACCCACCACTGGCTGCTCTTCTTCACCAACAAGGGCCGCGTCTACCGGGCCAAGGCGTACGAACTGCCGGACGCGGGCCGGGACGCGCGCGGCCAGCACGTGGCCAACCTGCTGGCCTTCCAGCCGGACGAGGAGATCGCCGAGATCCTGGCGATCCGCGACTACGAGGCGGCCCCGTACCTGGTGCTGGCCACCAAGTCCGGACTGGTCAAGAAGACCCCGCTGAAGGACTACGACTCCCCGCGCTCGGGCGGCGTCATCGCGATCAACCTGCGCGAGATGGACGACGGCCGCGACGACGAACTGATCGGCGCCGAACTGGTCTCGGGCGAGGACGATCTGCTCCTGGTGAGCAAGAAGGCGCAGTCGATCCGCTTCACCGCGACCGACGAGGCGCTGCGCCCGATGGGCCGGGCCACCTCGGGTGTGAAGGGCATGAGTTTCCGCTCCGAGGACGAACTGCTCTCGATGAATGTCGTGCGGGCGGGTACGTTCTTGTTCACGGCCACCGATGGCGGTTACGCGAAGCGGACGAACATGGACGAGTACCGCGTCCAGGGCCGTGGCGGACTCGGTATCAAGGCCGCGAAGATCGTGGAGGACCGGGGGTCACTGGTCGGCGCGCTCGTGGTGGAGGAGACGGATGAGATTCTCGCCATCACGCTCGGCGGCGGTGTGATCCGTACGCGGGTCAACGAGGTCAGGGAGACGGGCCGTGACACCATGGGCGTCCAACTGATCAACCTGGGCAAGAAGGACGCGGTTGTCGGTGTCGCTCGTAACGCCGAGGCCGGTCGTGAGGCCGAGGAAGTGGAGGCCGCGGTGGACTCCGTCGATGACGGGGAACCGCAGACCCCCGACCACGACGACTAGGACGACTAGGAGCAGGGCGTGAGTGGTGCCAAGCCTCAGCCGCAGGCGAAGCGGAAGGCGCAGCCACCGTCCCCACCATCCCAGCCTCAGCCCGAGCAGCAGCCGCACCGGCCGCCGCAGGCGTACCCGGCCCCGAAGCCGGAGACCGGCGGCGGGGCCCGGACCGGGACCCGCGGGCCCCGGTCCGGCGGGTCCGGATCCGAGGAGCCCAGCGGGTCCGGTGGATCCGCTGGACCCGGTGGTGGCGGGAGCGGCGAGGGATCAGGGAAGGACGCGGTTCGCAAGCCGCGTACGGGCGCGCGGACGATCCCGCGCACCCGCAAGGCGCGGCTGCGGGTGGCGAAGGCCGACCCGTGGTCGGTGATGAAGGTCAGCTTCCTGCTGGCGGTGGCACTTGGCGTGTGCACGGTGGTGGCAGTCTCCGTGCTGTGGATGGTCATGGACGCGATGGGCGTCTTCTCCACCCTCGGCGGCACGGTCAGCGAGGCGACCAGCGCGGAGGGCAGCGGCGGCTTCGACCTGGAGTCGTTCCTCTCGCTGCCGCGGGTGCTGCTGTTCACCTCCCTGATCGCGGTCATCAACGTCGTCCTCGCGACGGCGCTGGCCACGCTCGGCTCCTTCATCTACAACCTGTCGGCCGGCTTCGTCGGCGGCGTCGAGCTGACGCTGGCGGAGGACGAGTGACCGGGCCCGCGGCCCCCCGCTGACCGCGCCTCCGGGCCGGTGGAGGCCCGCACGGAACCGATTTGGGGCACGGCCTGAAGTGCGCTAATCTTTCCGTGCAGCGCGCGGCTATAGCTCAGACGGTTAGAGCGCTTCCCTGATAAGGAAGAGGCCCCAGGTTCAAGTCCTGGTAGCCGCACCAGCACGGAGGCCCCGGCTTTTGAAGCCGGGGCCTTCGGCGTGTGCGGGGCTGTCAGTGTGTCCCCTTCGAAGCGAAGTCCCGTTACGCGGGCAGGCGGCCTTGATCACCCGGGCGGTGGTGGTCCTTGGGAGACCGACGTCTCATGAACCCTCTTCCGCGCCGACCCGTATGCACAGGAAGCGCAACGTGTGTCCCGAGGTATACGCCAAGGAGGGGTCAGCATGACATCAGAGCCGGGGAGCAGGGGTAGCAACGGTGACTTCGTACGCAGGGAGTCACAGCAATTCGTACCGCCGGCAAACCCCTACAGCGACTACAGTCAAGCCGTTTATACCGAGGACGTTCATCTCCCGGACCTCGCCGCCCCGCCCACCCAAGCCCACCCCGCTCAACGGGACCCCGTCGCACGGAATTCCGCCGACGACGGGGCACAGGCGCAACTCGGCCTTGGGGAACAGCTCCCCCCTTACCAGAGCAGGGAATCTTACGGGGCCGGCCATCCCCAGCCCAGCGCTGCCCCCGCGCCGCCTGCCCCGCTCCCGCCGCCGCGCCAGCTGTCCGATATCGAGGGCCCAGCCCCCCGGTATCTCCCATTCCGTACCCAGACCGCCGGGAACTCCCCGCATTCGGCTCAGCCGTCCTTTTCCACCACACACGGCATCTTGGGAAGGGGGTTCACCGCAAGCCCTCATGGGAGCCCTGGGCCGTCCACTCCTGCCTCAGAACAGGGAAATCCCCTCGGCGGATCGGCCGGCAAGAACCAGCCCCCTGGTTATTCCAGCGCCACTTCCGGCCCGGTTTCGAGCTATCCGAGCAGCGCTTGGAGCAGCCAAAGCAGCCAGAACAGTTGGCATACGGCGCGTACCCATCAGCCGGGCTCCGGCTCCAGTTCTCCGTCCCAAGGTGCGCAAAAAGGGCCTTCTCGGTGAGTAAGCCGCTTGCTCGGGGTTCTCGTACCGTCCGCCGTGTGTGCGGAGATCGGAGATCGCGGGCTCTCGCGGCGGCGGCCGGGGAGGTCGGGGCGCCGGGGCGGTTCGCGGGGGTGATTTCGGCGCGTTCGGGCGTGTTCGGGCCGCCCCGGCTGTTGACAGGGGCCGTTGGGTATCATCGGGCCCCATAGAGGTCCCAATGTCTAAGAAGGACGAGGTAGCGCGGTGAAGAAGCTTTTCCTGGTCGCATTGGCCGCCATCGGCGGCCTCCTCGTGTACCGCCAGATCCAGGCGGACCGCGCCGAGCAGGATCTGTGGACGGAGGCGACCGACTCCGTGCCCGCGGGTTCGGGTGTGTGAAGCTCAGCGAACAGCGAACGTGAGGCCCTGACCGCCCGGAGCGGTCGGGGCCTTCGTCTGTTCCCCGGTAGTCTTCCGCCTCGTTCCGCCTGGTACGACGGGCTTCTGCCGTCCCTCGTGCCCTCCTCCACCGTGCCGCCCGTTGCTGTACCGTGACAGCTTCCCCTCTTGATGATTGCTTGCGCAAAGTAATACCGTGCGTGTGCAACGCCTGCTCGCGCAGTTGCTGAGGCCATCGGCCCAAGGGGGAACAAGGACATGCGATCACTACGACGAGGCTGCCTGGCGGGGGTGTTGGCGGGAGGCGTGGCGCTGGCCGCCTTCGCCGGTCCGCTCGCCGGTCCGCCCGCGGTGGCGGCGCCGCACACCGCGCGGACCGGAACGGCCACGGGAACGGAAGCGGCGAGCCGGGTGGCCGTTGCCTCCGGGAAGAGCGCGGCGGCGGCGAACCGCGGCGGCGCGCTGGAGATGGTGCTGGACTCCTCCGGGTCCATGGCGGAGGAGGACGGTTCGGGCACGTCCCGTATCGCCTCGGCGCGTCAGGCCGTCGGCACCCTCGTCGAGAGCCTGCCCGACGAGTTCCCCACCGGGCTGCGGGTCTATGGCGCCGACAAGGCCAAGAGCTGCACCGACACCCGGCTCGCGCAGCCCGTCGAACCGCTGGACCGGGCCGGCATCAAGAAGGCTGTCGCCGGTGCCGAGCCCAAGGGCGACACCCCCATCGGATACTCGCTCGAAAAGGCGGCGGCCGACCTGCCCGAGCCGTCGCGCGGCGCGCCCGGCCGCCGCACGATCGTGCTGATCTCCGACGGCGAGGACAACTGCGGGGCGCCCGAGCCCTGCGACGTGGCCAAGAGCCTGGCCGAGGACGGCATCGGCCTGCGGATCGACGCCATCGGCTTCCAGGTGAGAGGCGCGGCCCGCAAGCAGCTGCGGTGCGTCGCCGAGGCGGGCCACGGCACGTACTACGACGCACCCGAGGCCGAGGACCTGGCGCGCGAACTGGAGCGCGCCGGGCGGCTGTCGGCCGAGGGCTACCGGCTCAAGGGCACGCGGGTGACCGGAACCTCCTCCTCCGGCGACGCGCCCGCGCTGAAGGCCCCCGGGCCCCCCGGGCAGTATCTGGACACCATCGGAGCCGGTGAATCGCGCTGGTACGCGGCCCAGTTGGACGGCGACTCCGCCGTCGATCTCGCGGCCACCGGGGTGCCGGCCCCCGGCTCCCGGATCGGCCGCCTGGACGGGCTGCGGCTGACGATGCGCGCTGCCGACGGCAGCGTGTGCGGGAGCGACCGCGCCTCCTTCCGGCAGGACGAGGGTGCCGTTCCGGTCACCACCGCCGTCAGCCGGATCCCCCGAGAGGGCCGTTCGGGCGGCCGTTCGGGCGGCTGCGACAAGGCGGGGCGGTTCACCTTCGCACTGGAGCGGGAGTCCGGCGACGGCGCCGACCGGGCCCGCTGGCCCGTCGAACTGCGGCTCGGCGCGGAGCAGCCGCTCCCCTCGGACACCACCCCGGCCCGCGCCGAGACCTCCTACGGCGCCGCGGGCGAGGACGCCGCGCTGCCGGCCGGTGCCCCGGAGGACATCCGGGGCGGCACCGGCTTCAACGACGCGAAGAAGCTCGGTACCGGCGTGTGGCGCGACACCTTGCTGCCCGCGCAGACCCGCTGGTACCGGGTGCCGATCGGCTGGCACCAGCAGCTGCGCTATGACGTGGAGTTCGCCAACGAGCCCAAGCGGAACGGGGGCGCCATCCCGTCCTCGTACGTGTGGACGACGGCCTTCGCGCCGGGCCGCCTGCCGCTCAAGGACAGCGCGGAGTTCACCCCGCGCAGGCTCTACCGGGGTGAACCGGTGAAGGTCTCGCAGGGTACGGTGCCGGTCTCCTGGAACAACCGTGCGGAATCCAGCGGTTCCGTCCAGCCCGTACGGCGCGACGGCACCTACTACCTGGCGGTCACACTGGGTGCCGGTGCCGCTCGGATCGCGGACAACGCTGCGGTACGTGTCGTCCTGCGCGTCGGCGTCAAGGGCAGGGCGCGGACGGGGCCCGGGCACGATGCGCCGCTCGCCGCGGCGGGGCGTGCCGGCGCCGGGGGAAGCGAGGCCGACGAGCGTGGTACGGCGGACGGCGCGGCTGCCGGTCAGGACGGCTCGGGGCCGCATCCGGCGCTGCTGGCGGGCGGTGGCGCCGTCGCCGTCCTGCTGAGCGCCGGAGGCATCTGGTACGGCCTGCGACGGCGTGGCAGGGTCCGGGGCACGAACGGGATGAGGGGTGGGACGTGGTGAGTCGGCACACGCGGCGCGGGCGCGAAAGCGAACGGCGGCACGAGCGGGAGCAGTACGGGGACGAGCCGTGCCGGAACGAGACGTACGGGGAGCGAGGGCATCGGGAACACTCCAGCCGCGCCGGGGTCCGCCGCGCCGGGGTCGCCCCTACGGGAGCCCGCCGTACCGGAGCCCGCCGTACCGGAGTCGGCCGGTCCGGAGCCGTCGTCACCGTGCTGGGCGCGCTCGCCGTGCTCTCCCCGGCTCCCGAGGCCGCCGCGCTGGCCAAGCCGAAGCCGTACGAGATCTCCGCGGACGCCAAGAAGACGGCGGGCACCTCCAGCAGTGCCGACGCGCCGCAGATCGAGCCCGGTCTCTTCCGTGACCGGATCGGGGCGGGCCAGGAGAAGTATTACGCCGTCAACCTGGACGCGAAGTCCTCCGCGCACGTCACCGCGACCGCGATACCGGCACCGGGCACCAAGGTCACCTTCCGGGACGGGCTCACGCTGACGCTCCAGAGCACCAACGGCGACTCCTGCGGCAGTTCGGACGTCAGCGGCAGTGGCGACACCGCCTACCCGATCACGGTGCAGGCCAGCCGGCTCATCGGTGACCAGGCTGCCGAGAGCTGCCGGGAGAAGGGCCCCTACCTCGTCCGTCTGGAGCGCAAAGCGGGCGGTGCCAGCACCGGATCCTGGCCGGTGGAGCTGTCGCTCAAGCGGGAGCCGGGCCTCAAGGGCAGTATCCCCGCCCCCGTTCCGGGGACCGAGGACGAGACCGACGACAACAACGCGCGCCCCGCCCCACCCTCCGGAACGGCGGAGTCCGCCAAGGGCGGCAGCGGCTTCAACGACGCGCGCGCCCTGGACAGCGGCGTATGGAAGGATCGCCTCCGGCCCGGCGAGACCCGCTACTACCGGGTGCCGGTGGACTGGGGCCAGCGGCTGTACGCGCGCACGGAGATCCCCAACTCCCAGGCGGCGGACGGCGCCAGCGGCCGGTTCATCGCCAACGGCTTCCGGATGAACCTCTACAACCCGGCCCGGGGCGCCCTCTACAACGAGGATTTCCAAAGCTATGACGGCGACGGCGCCAAGTTCGACCGCTACACCAACCCGGTGCGCTACGAGAACCGCTTCGCTGCCGACGCTTCCGCCACCCGCTTCGCGGGCTGGTACTACATCGCCGTGACCGCCGGTACGGACATGGCCCAGCCGTTCCCGGAGGGCACGCCCGTCACCTTGCGCGTGGCCGTCAAGGGCAAGGCGAAGAAGGGGCCCGCGTACGACGGCGACGCCGTCGCCGCCGGGTTCGGGGTCAGCGACGAGGACCGCGAAATGGCCGCGGAGGGCCTCACGGCGGCCGAGGTCCAGCACAACAACACGCTGCGCACGATCGGCTACACCGGTATCGGCGCCGGGGCCGCGCTCATCCTCGTCCTGGCGGCCTGGACGCTCCTGGCCCGCCGCCGGGCGGCAACGGCCGCTGCCCCGCCCGCGACCGGCCCGCTGGCCGCGACCGGCCCGTGGCCACCCCACCAGTCCCCGCAGCCCACCGAATCCATGCGGCCCACCCAGCCCGCTCAGCCCGCCCAGCCCACGCCGTCCACCCGGCCGTACTCGCCTCAGCAGTACGGCGGCCCCGGAGAGTACGGGCGCCCGCCGCAGGGCTGACGGCGGCGGACGGCCATCGGGGGGAGGGCGTACGGCAGTTGGCCGTACGCCCTCCCCACGTCAGGACATCGAGGAGAGCGCCACCACTCCGGCCACCACGCACAGCACCGCGACCACCAGCAGGGGCACGGCGATCTTCAGCGGGGGCCCCGGCCTGCGTACGGGTGCGGGCGCGGATGCGGGTGCGGGCGCGCCCAGCGCCGCGGCCTGTCCCCCGGGCGGCCCGGCGGGCCCCGGGAACGGCTCTGTGGAGGCCGGGGCGGGCGGATACGGCTGGAACGGGCCCGGGAAGCCGGAGTGGGCCGGTGCCGGTGCCGTTGCCGGGGCTGGAGTGGGCGCCGGGGGCATCTGGGCTGCCGGGGCTGCCGGGGCTGCTGTCTCCGTCACCTGCCGGGGAGGCGGGAGATGGAAGCTGCCGGTCGTCGAGGACGACGCCACCTCCGTCCCGGCTCCCGCACCAGCACGCTCATCGGCCCCCGCACCAACCCCCGTACCAGCGCCCCCGCCCGTGCCCGCTCCCCCACCCGGCCCCGAAGAGCCGGTGGTCTGCCGTGCGGCGACGGGCCCGTCCGGGCCGAACCCCTCGGGCAGCGGCCCGAGATGGTCGAAGACCTCGACCACATCCTGCTCCGGCCGCTCCCCTCGCCCCGCCGCCGCCCCCTCGCCGAGCATCTCGGCCGCGCTCGCCAGGGCCTTGCGCGCGCCGGTCGCCGTACGGAACCGGGCCTGCGGATCGGGCTGCAACAGCTGCCCGAGCACCTGCCACAGCGGCTCGGGCACGCCTTCGGGCGCCGATGGCACCCCGTGCTCGTACTGCTCCAGCAACGCGTGGGAGTCCGGCTTCGTGCCCGTCAGCAGGTAGAGCGCGACCAGGCCGACCGCGTACAGGTCCGAGGGGAAGTCGGCCTCGGCGTTGAGCATCTGCTCCGGGGCGAAGTAACCCGGGGTGCCGACAACGTAGTTGGTCTCGGTGAGGCGGGGCTCGCCCTTGCGCATGGAGATGCCGAAGTCCGACAGCCGCAGATGCGGGCGTCCGGTTCCGGTGGGCTCCAGCAGGATGTTGGCGGGTTTGATGTCCCGGTGGATCACGTCCTCGGCGTGCACGGCGGACAGCCCCGAGAGCAGTTGGTCGAGCAAGGTGCACACGAATGAGGGCGGCAACGGGCCGTAGTCACCGATGAGATGGGCCAGCGAGCCACCGCTGACCAGGTCCATGGTGAAGAGCACCTTGTCGTCGTCGGCCGCCCAGCTGGCCGGCGCGAGCACATGCGGATGGTCGATGCGGAGGGCCTGTTCGCGGACGAAGCGCAGCAGGGTGTACGCGTCGCTCTGCAGGAGCACCTTGGCGGCGACGTAGCGCCGGCGCCGCTGGTCCCAGGCACGCCAGACCATGCCGACCCCGCCCCGGCCGATCGGGTCGATCAGCTCGTACCGGCCGGCGAAAATCTCTCCCATGGCGCTGTGCCTGCCCCCTGTTCCGGTTTCTGCTCCGGTTCTCGTTCCGGTTCTCGTGCCCGTGCGTGCTTGCGCTTGTACGTGCTCGTGCTCGTGCTCGTGCTCGTGCGTGCTTGCGCTCGCGCGCTCGTGGGTTCTCGTTCGGGCCTCGCTCCGGCAGCCCGGTGATCAGCTCTGGTGTGCTTCGTAGTGCTTCACCGCGTCGGAGGTGCGGCCCGCGCCATAGACCCGGAGGAACTCTGCCAGCTCGGGGTGGGAGGGGGCGAGGGCGTTGGACGCCTCGATGATGTCGGCGGCGTCCGAGACCGAGCGCAGCAGAGCCTGAATCTCGCGCACCACGCGCTTGACGGGGGTCTGGGAGGCGCCGGAGGAGGCGGTCTGCGAGGTGGCGTTGAGCACGCTGCCCCCGGCGGTACGGCGGATCTCGTCCATCCGCCCGGTCGCGTCGCCCGCGCTGATGTCGCCCCGCGCCACCTCGGCGGCCAGCTCCTGGAGGGCCTGCACCCGCTGGACGACGGCCGGATTCCCGATCTTTGCGCGCTGCCCGCTCATGAGCTGCGAAAGCATAGGGGCGGACAGTCCGAGCACGGTGGCAAGCCGTGCCTGGTTGAGGCCCAGATCCTCGATCAGACGCCGGAAGAGACTCCCCAACGGCTCGCCGTACCACTGACTCTGGAGTTCTCGCGCTTTCGCGGTCGCTTCCTGTGCTGCTGCGTCCATATCGACTCCCCGGGCTCCCCTGCGTCACTTCGCTCGCGCGAACTTGCGGTGCATCCTACGGAGGGTGACAGGTGCGGGGCGATACCCGGTCGGAATTAGCCCGGGGGAGCCGGTACCCTGGTGCGCGAAGGGGCCATAGCTCAGTTGGTAGAGCGCTGTCTTTGCATGGCAGATGTCAGGGGTTCGACTCCCCTTGGCTCCACCGAAGCAAGCCCTCTGATCTGCGGAGACGTGGATCAGAGGGCTTTTTCCTTGCCCGCTGGCGGGCGTTCCGGCCGCTCAGCCCGGTCACGGCCGTGCGCCTGGGTACGAGTCGGCGCGGCCGTGCGTCAGGTATGCGTCAGGTGTGCGAGCCGTCGCTGCCGGGCCGGGGGATGACCGCCTCCTCCGTGGGGCGGCCTGATCGGCTGCTCGCCGCGGGCTGCCCGTATCCGGCCACCGAAACCGTTCAGCACTCTTCGTGTCGGCCCCGCTCCCGCCATAGGTGCCGCGAAGGTCGCGGAGGTGATCCCTGCCGCCGCGAGCTGTGCACCACACATCCGTAATTCACAAGCGGACACCTGTTCAACGCGTTCATCGCGCCCGCCACCCGGATTCCTGGACCGTCCAACTCCCCAGTGCTGTGCTGGAATTCCGGCGCTGACGACCCGACGACCCGGCGCCCGCCCGTTGAGATGCGTCCGCCCGTTGATGTGCGCCGACGGTCCCGCCCGCGTCCGGAACCGCGGTACGGCGTCCGGAACCACGGTACGGCTGAGCCGGGCCGGGGCCGAAAAAGGAACGGAATGGGAGATGACTGGCAATACCGGAAAGACCTCGAACGGTGGAAGCGAGCCGCTGAGTGCGCAGCCGAGTGCGCAGCGAAGTGGGCAGCGGAGTGCGCCGTCACGTGAGCAGCCGGGCGGGCAGCCCCGGTGGAACCCCCAGCGGCCCTCGGGGATGCCGCACTGGCGTTATGCCCGCGCGGCAGCGAAAGGGCCGGAAGAGGGGGAGGCGGGGAAGTCCGAGGCGGAGGCGGGGAAGTCCGAGGGGGCCGGGGCAGGGGAAGGGGCGGCCGGGCGCCGGTGACCGGGCCGGGAAGTCGAGCGGGGCACCGCGGTGGCCTCGGCGGAACTGGCCGTGCTGTCCGGTGCCGACCGGATCGAGGGCACGCTGTTCGGCAACGGCGAGCGCACCGGGAACGTGTGCCTGGCCACCCTGGCCCTGAACCTGTTCACCCGCGGCGTCGATCCCCAACTCGATTTCTCCGACATCGACGCGGTCCGCCGCACGGTCGAGCGGTGCAACCAGCTGCCGGTGCACGCCCGCCACCCCTACGCCGGTGACCTCGTCCACACCGCGTTCTCCGGCACCCATCAGGACGCGATCGGCAAGGGCCTCAAGGCACTGGAGGAACGGGCCCGCGGCGTCGGCCGGGTCCCGTCCGAACTGCCTTGGCGGGTGCCCTACTTGCCCATCGACCCCAAGGACATCAGCCGGACCTACGAGTCCGTGATCCGCGTCAACAGCCAGTCCGGCAAGGGCGGCGTCGCGCACGTCCTCAAGAGTCACCACGGGCTCGACCTGCCGCGCGGCCCGAGCGTGGAGTTCGCCCGCCGGGTCCAGAAGGCCACCGACGAGAGCGGGGCCGAACTCACCGCCCACCGCGTGTGGGAGATCTTCGCCGAGACCTGTCTCGAACCGGCACCGTGGCTGGAGCTGAAGGAACTCCACGACCAGCGGGACGGAGACGGCCAGCACGACGAAGACGATCACCGGGGCGAAGCCGAAGCGGAGACCGCGGTGTGCGCGACCTTGGCCGCCACCTCCGAGGGGCCCGCCACCTCCGGTCGCGGCGGCCAGGGCGGCAGCCGCGAGGAGCACCTCACCGGGGGTGGGGCCCGAGCTGTGCCGAAGCCGTCCTCGCCGCCCTCGAACGGGGCGGGCACCCCACCGAGCTCGACGACCTCAGCCGGCACCCGGTCGGGGACGGCCACGGTGCGGACACCGCCGCGTACGCCCACCTCACCGCGCACGGGGTCACCGCCTACGGGGTCACCGCCTACGGGGTCGGCATCCACGCCGACCCCGGCACCGCCACGGCCGCCGCCGTCCTCAACGCCGTCAACCGCACCCGTCTCGCCGACTCCGCCGACTCGGCTGACTCCGCCGACTCGGCCGACTCCGGCGGCCCGGCCAAGGAGCAGCCCTGACGGGGTGCGTACGAATGTTCGGGAGCCGGGCGAGGTCGGGGTGAGGAGGCCACTCGCGGCCCACTCGCAGCCCACTCATACGCCGCTCTCCGCGAGGAGGGATTTCGATCAACTCGCAAGCGAAACGGACTACTTCCACTCGATCGGGTGACACTGAAGGGGTGGCGCGGCGCCACCCCGGAGGGCGCTGCCTATGCTGACGGGTCGATTTCCGGACTCCCAACGGCCACTGGTTCCGGACTCCCAACGGTCACAAGGTCATACGTCATGGCATCGATGGCACCGCACACGGACGAGAGCCGTTCACTCTCCTCTACGGCCGGATCGGCGGGACCCGACGAGGGCCCCGCCGGCGCCGTGCTGGCCCGGCTCACCCGCGGGCGCACGGTGCTGGAACTGCACGGCGAGATCGACCTGGCCGTGGTGCTGGCGACGACGCCGCAGCTGTACACGCTCACCGCCTCGCCCAGGCCCCGGCTGGTCGCCGACCTGCGGCCGGTCACCTTCATCGACTGCAGCGGGCTGGCCATGCTCGTCGATGTCCGCTCCCGTGTGCTGGCCGGCGGCGGCAGTTTCACCATGGTGTGCGCCGACCCCAGAGTGCTGCGGCTGCTGCGGATCACGGGTCTGACCTCGCTGCTCGCGCCGGTCGCGGAACCGGAGGAGGACGATGAAGCCCTGGCGGGTCCGGAGCATCCCGAAGGGTCGGAAACAGCCGCAACGAAAGCGGCCGGCCCGGATCCGGGCTGGCCACACAGGGACGGCCCGGATCCGGGCCGGCCGAACGCGGAAGGTCCGGGTACCGATGGTCCGGGTGCCGATGGTCCGGGTACCGAAGGTCCGGGCACGGAAAACAAGGGCCAGGGCACTGTGGAGGGGCGGGAGACATGAGTCTCCCGCCCCTTCACTTTTTGTGCCTGCCGTTCCTGCCGGGCCGCCGCCCGCGCGCTACTTCTTGCGCCGCTCCTCGGTCTCCGCGTCCTCCTGCTTGGCCTGGACCTCGGGGTCGAGGTTCGCGTCCTGGCCCCCTCCGGCCTCCTCGGGCGAGCCGTTCACCGACGTCAGCGGCGTAGTACGGTCACCGACCTCGGTGGCGGCCGGGGGCTCGACGAGCCAGTCGGGGTTCGCCTGCCGGTCCCACCAGCGCCACGCCGCGTAGGCACCCCCGGCCAGCAGACCGACGAGGCCCGCGCGGACGACGAGCCGCCCGGCCCGGGAGCGCCGACGGCGGCGCCGGGTGATCTTCTCGATCTCCTTGACGGTCACCTGGCCGCGCAGTGCCGCGACGGCGGCGGCGCCCCGCTGGGCGGCCTCCTCCCGTGCCGGTCCCGCGGCGGCGCGTGCGTCCGTCACGGCGGTCTCGATGCGTGGGCCCGCGTAGTCGGCCGCCCTGTGAGCGGCCTTGCGGGCCCGCTCGGCGGCGCGGGCCGCGGCCTTGTCGACCTCGGGCGGCAGCGACTCACGGGCCTGTGCGACGCGGGGGCCGACGTACTGCTCGTAGCCCTCGCGCGCCGAGTGGCGGGCCTGCTCGGCGGCGAGTGAGACCTTGGGCCCCAGCCGCGCCCCCGCCTCCTGTGCGTAGCGGGCGGCGGCGTCCTTGGCATGTCCCGCGTGGGGCGCCATCACCTCCGCGGCGTGACGCACGCTCTCCTTGGCGGTGCCGGTGGCGGCGCGCACGCTTTTCTTGGCGGTCACGGGTTCCTCCTCCTCGGTGGCTCATGACTCGGGGCGTGTCTCTGCGGACTCTCTGCGAACAGATTCGTGAACAGATGACAGAAGTCGTTTTCCACCCGTTTTGAAGATCATGCACGGGAGTGCTGAACCCGGCATGCCACGGGCGGGCATCCGGGTCAATACGGGGCGCACCCCCTCCTCGGCGTCCGTGGGAGGATCGGGGTAGTCCCTGCAGACAGATGGAAGGTAGATCGTGGCCGAGCAGCTCTACGCCACCCTGAAGACCAACCAAGGCGACATCGAGGTACAGCTCTTCCCCAACCACGCGCCGAAGACGGTCAAGAACTTCGTCGAGCTCGCCGAGGGCTCCCGCGAGTGGACCCACCCCGCGACCGGTGAGAAGTCCACGGCCAAGCTGTACGACGGCACCGTCTTCCACCGGGTGATCAGCGGTTTCATGGCCCAGGGCGGCGACCCGCTGGGCAACGGCACCGGCGGTCCCGGATACGAGTTCGAGGACGAGATCCACCCGGACCTCGCCTTCACCAAGCCCTACCTGCTGGCCATGGCCAACGCCGGTCCGGGTACCAACGGCTCCCAGTTCTTCATCACGCTGGCGCCCACCACCTGGCTGACCGGCAAGCACACCATCTTCGGTGAGGTCACCACGGAGGCGGGCAAGAAGGTCGTCGATGCCATCGGCGGCACCGCGACCAATCCGCGCACCGACCGTCCGCTGGAGGACGTCACGATCGAGTCGGTCGTCATCGAGCGCCGCTGAGCGCAGCTGGGAACCCCGCCGCCCCGCCTGTCCGTAGAACGAGGACAGGCGGGGCGGTGTGTGCTGGAGACGAGGGTACGAGGAGACGGGGCGATGGAAGCGAACGGACAGCCCGAGGACCGGGCGGAGCAGCGGGGGCCCGCGTTCTGCTACCGGCATCCGGGCCGGGAGACGGGCATTTCCTGTGCCCGCTGCGAGCGTCCGGTGTGCACCGACTGCATGATCCCGGCCTCCGTCGGCTTCCAGTGCCCCGAGTGCGTCAAGACCGGCTCGGGGACCGGACACGCGCCGGGCGCCAATCAGCCGAGGACGATAGCGGGCGGCAGCCTGGCATCCGACCCCCGGCTGGTCACCAAGGTGCTGCTGGGTATCAATGTGGCCGTCTTCCTCGCGGTGCTCGCGGCCGGCAACCGGCTGCTGGATCAGCTGCTGCTGTTCGGCCAGGCCGTCACCCAGCCCTACGGCCCCCTGGAGGGCGTCGCCGAGGGGCAGTGGTACCGCCTGCTCACCTCGATGTTCCTGCACCAGGAGATCTGGCACATCGCGATGAACATGCTCGGGCTGTGGTTCCTGGGCCCGCCGCTGGAGCAGGCGCTGGGCCGGGTGCGCTTCCTGGGGCTGTATCTGCTCTCCGGGCTCGGCGGCGGCGCCATCACCTATCTGCTGGCCGCGCCCCAGCAGGCGTCGCTGGGCGCCTCGGGTGCGATCTTCGGCCTCTTCGGCGCCACGGCGGTGCTGATGCGCCGGCTGCGCTACGACATGCGGCCGATCCTGATCCTGCTGGCGATCAACCTGGTCTTCACCTTCACGTGGAAGAGCATCGCCTGGGAGGCCCACATCGGCGGGCTCGTCACGGGCATACTGCTGGCCTTCGCACTGGTGCACGCGCCGCGGGAGCACCGGAA
Organism: Streptomyces axinellae; assembly: GCF_039532135.1. Lineage (NCBI taxonomy): Bacteria > Bacillati > Actinomycetota > Actinomycetes > Kitasatosporales > Streptomycetaceae > Streptomyces > Streptomyces axinellae. Next base: position 115,841 of record NZ_BAAARJ010000007.1, on the reverse strand, counting down.
GCTTGTGCAGTACGGGGCGTTCGCCGTGCTGCTGGCGGCCGTGGTGCTGATTCTGGCGCTGCGTACGCTCCAGCTCACCTGACGGCGGTCGCCCGACCGGTGGACAGAGCGGCCCCGGACCTGCTGGAAGCGGGCTCTCCGGTGAGTTGTCCACAGCATGTACGGGATCTTGTGCATGGAGTGGTCCGCCCGTCCCGGCAATCGCTCAAGCGTGCGTTTCCCTTGGGATTACGGGGGTGACCAGGGCTCTCTTCGGCGGAACCCCGGTCACATCGGTGTCAACGTCCGGAAAGTTATCCACAGATCTTGTGAGTTTTCCAAGGCTGTGGATCAGCCTGTGGATAACTTGCTACTTCCATTGAGTGGAGACCACGAACCCGGTCGCGATGAAGCCGAAGCCCACCACGATGTTCCAGTTGCCCAGAGCATCGAGGGGCAGGGAGCCGTCTGTGACATAGAACACGACGATCCAGGCGAGCCCGATGCCGAACATGGCCAGCATCAGCGGTGCCACCCAACGGCGGCCACCACCGCTCCTGAGATCGATGCTGGTGGCCTTCTTCTCCGGCGGGGGCGTGAAGTCCGCTTTCTTCCGGATCCGTGACTTCGGCACGAGAGACTCTCCTGTCGATGCGCTGCTGACCGCCGTACGGCCCACGGGGGCGGTGGTCCGTTAGCGTAGTGCTTCCCCAGGGCGGAGGGAGACAAGGGTACGGTGACGAGATCGCTCATCCGGCCTGCCCGGCTGGCCGCAATCGGGGTTTTCGCCCTGGCGGGACTCATCTTCTGGGTCAGCTTCAACACAGCGCAAGGGACGAACATCCGCAGCGACGATTCGATGCTGCGCCTCTCGGACCTCATCCAGGACCGCAGCCGGGACAACGCCCAGCTCGACAGCTCGGCCGCGGCCCTGCGCCGCCAGATCGACGCCCTCGCCCAGCGGGACGACGGCAGCACGGCGGCCCAGAAGCGCAGGCTCGGTTCGCTGGAGAAGCACGCGGGCCTCAAGAAGGTCTCCGGTGACGGCCTCGCCGTCACCCTCGACGACGCACCGACCAACGCGACCGCCAAGGTGCCGGGCCTGCCCGACCCCGAGCCCAACGACCTGGTCATCCACCAGCAGGACCTCCAGGCCGTCGTCAACGCCCTGTGGAAGGGCGGAGCCAAGGGCATCAAGGTCATGGACCAGCGGCTGATCTCCACCAGCGCCGTGCGCTGCGTCGGCAACACCCTGATCCTCCAGGGCCGGGTCTACTCCCCGCCCTACACCGTCACCGCCGTCGGCGACCGGGGCAAGCTGCGCACCGCCCTCGACAAGGCCCCCGCGATCCGCAACTACCTGGAATACGTGGACGCTTACGGGCTCGGCTGGAAAGTCGAGGAGAAGAACGCGGTGACTCTTCCCGGATACTCCGGCACAGTGGATCTCCGGCAGGCCAAGCCCGTGGAGTGACCGCGGGGCGAGCGCGGGCAGGCCCCGGGGCGAGCGAGTCGGCGAGCGTCGGAAGTGAGTGACGGCGGTGGCGTTACGGACGGTCGTAAGAAGCTTCAGCGAACTGTGCATCACGGTCGGCGTCCTGATCGTGCTGTTCGTCGTCCACCTCCTCTACTGGACGGGACTGCGCGCCGACAGCGCCGCCGACGGTGAGATCGAGCGCCTCCACCACCAGTGGGCCGACAGCCCCGCGGCAGGCGGCACCCGGGGAGACGGCGACGGGGCGGACGGGGGAGGCGGAACGGGCTCCTCCGGCGCGGACGGCCAGGACGGGGGCGGGGCGGGCTCCCGCGCCGCCCGGCAGGGGGCCGGGGCACCCGGCGCCTACCGGGACGGCCGCTCCTTCGCCGTGATGTACATCCCGCGCCTGGGCCGCGACTGGTCCAAGCCCGTACTCCAGGACACCGGGGTCCGGACCCTGCGCAAGGGCCTGGGGCACTACACGCACAGCGCGCGGCTGGGCCAGAAGGGCAACTTCGCCGTCGCGGGCCACCGCCGCACCTACGGCGACCCCTTCAAGGACTTCCCCCGGCTGCGGCCCGGCGATCCCGTGGTCGTCACCGACGGCACCACCTGGTACACGTACACCATCACCAAGCGGCCCTACCGCACGGTGCCCGGCGACACCGGAGTGCTCAACTCCGTTCCCGCGCCGCTCGACAAGGCCGCGACCCCCTTCGACAGACCCGGCCGTTACCTCACTCTTACGACCTGTGATCCAGAGTGGGGCAGCAGCCACCGGCTCATCGCGTGGGCCCGCCTGGACGCGACCCGGCCGGCTGCTGAAGGGAAGCCGGACGCGCTCACCCGCTGACGCCGTACTCTGGGGTGGGCCGTGGGCCTGAACGGCAGGCGTGCCCGGTGGGGCGCGCGGGAGGAGAGAGAGGACGGCATCGCGGGATGTACGGCTGGATCTGGCGTCATCTGCCGGGCAACGGGTATGTGCGCGCACTGATTTCGCTGGTGCTTGTCGCCGGAGTCGTCTTTCTGCTCTTCCAGTACGTCTTCCCCTGGGCGGAGCCGATGCTTCCGTTCAACGACGTGACCGTTGACGGCGCGGCCGGGACGACGGGGGCGACCGGAGCGAGCGGCGCGGCCCTTTCCGGCGCGGGAGGCGCGGTATGAGCGCACGCGTGCTGGTGGTCGACAACTACGACAGTTTCGTCTTCAACCTCGTCCAGTACCTCTACCAGCTCGGCGCCGAGTGCGAGGTGGTGCGCAACGACGAGGTCGCACCAGGGCACGCCGGGGCGGGCTTCGACGGCGTGCTCCTCTCCCCCGGGCCCGGGGCGCCCGAACAGGCCGGGGTGTGCCTGGAGATGGTGCGGCACTGCGCGGAGAGCGGCATTCCGGTCTTCGGCGTCTGCCTGGGCATGCAGTCGATGGCCGTCGCCTACGGCGGCGTCGTCGAGCGCGCCCCCGAACTGCTGCACGGCAAGACCTCCGCGGTCTCCCACGAGGGCGCGGGGGTCTTCGCCGGATTGCCCTCCCCTTTCACCGCGACGCGCTACCACTCGCTGGCCGTACGCCCCGACACCGTGCCCGACGAGTTGGAGGTCACCGCCTGGACCGCCCCCGCCGGCGCCTCCGTGGACGGCGGCAAGCTGGTGATGGGGCTGCGCCACCGCGAACTGCCCGTCGAGGGAGTCCAGTTCCACCCCGAATCGGTGCTGACCGAAGGGGGTCACCGGATGCTGGCCAACTGGCTGGTGCGGTGCGGCGACACGGGCGCCGTCGAGCGCGCGGCACGGCTGGAGGCAGGCGCGCCGCGAGCCGGTCTGGGGACGGTAGCCGGGTGACCACCGGCTACGGGGACGGTGCCGAGCGCGGCGCGGACGCACCTCGGACGGAGTCCGGGGGAGGGCAGGAGGACCCGGACTACGACCCTTACCGCGCCGCCGTTGACGCGCTCCACGACCCGCTGACCGACCCCCTGCCGGGCCAGCGCGCGCCCGCCTCCCCGGCTGCCTCCCCGTCCGCTCCCGCGCCCGCCGCGCCCGCTCCGGCATCGTCCCCAGCGCCCGCTCCCGCGCCCACGCCCGTTTCCGCGCCCCCTCCCGCCTCCGCCGCCGCAGCCGCTTCCACGGCCCAGGGAGAGCCGGTGCCGGGTGCGAGTCCGGCTCCGGCTCCGGATCCCGACGCGGATGCCGACCGACCGTTCTGGGCGCAAGAGGCCGCGCAGGAGGCGCCGTTCTGGGCCCACGAGGCCGCGCAGCCCCGCTCCGCCCAGCCCCACGCGGCGGCGCCGTACGCGGCAAGCGGGTACGAGACCCGGGCGTACGAGAGCCCGACGTACGAGGGCTCGCCGTACGGCTCGCACGAGGCGACGGCCCCGGGCGCCCCGGCATCCGCGTCCTTCGGAGCACCGGCCTACGAGCGGCGGGCCCCACAGCAGCCCCAGCCCCAACAGCAGGCGCAGGCACACCAGGAGCAGGCGCAGCAGGATCGCGGGACCGTCGGGCTGCGGCGACCCCGGGAGACGGAGCTGGCACGCCGGGCGGTCTCCCGTACAGCCGCGGCCCCGCCGGCGCCGCCCGGCCGCGCGCTCCCCGAACGGCTTCCGGGGCCCACCCGGCTGGAGGCCCGCAGGGCGGCGCGGGCGCTGCGCCCCGGGCCGGGGATCATCGCGAGTCGCGCCATCGGTGAGGTCTTCATCACGTGCGGCGTGCTGATGCTGCTCTTCGTCGCCTACCAGCTGTGGTGGACGAACGTACGGGCGAACCAGCAGGCGGGCGGGGCCACTCACGACCTCCAGGAGCAGTGGGGCGACAAGAAGCCCAAGAAGAAGGGCATGGATCCCGAGCGCAAGGCGGGCGCCTTCAAACCGGGCCAGGGCTTCGCCATCATCCACATACCGAAGATCGACGTCACCGCGCCCATCGCCGAGGGCGTCTCCAAGAGCGCGGTGCTGGACAAGGGCATGGTCGGGCATTACTACAAGAAGCCGCTGAAGACCGCGATGCCCTGGGAAAAAGAGGGCAACTTCGCCCTCGCGGGCCACCGCAACACCCACGGCGAGCCGTTCCGGTACATCAACAAGCTGGCGCCCGGCGACATGGTCGTGGTGGAGACCCAGTCGAAGTTCTACACGTACAAGGTCACCCGTCAGCTGCCCTCCACCTCGCCGTCCGATACGGGGGTGATCGACCGGGTTCCGCCCAAGTCCGGCTTCACGAAGCCGGGCCGCTACGTCACGCTGACCACGTGCACGCCGGAATTCACCTCGAAATACCGTCTGATCGTCTGGGGCAAAATGGTCGACGAGCGCCCCCGCAGCAAGGGGAAGCCGGACGCGCTCATCGAGTGAACCACCGGCAGGCGGGTGGCAGGAGAAAAGCGGCGGAGGTTGGGGGTACCACCCGGCCGAAGGCTGGGAGGAATGGGTGACGAAGAGCGAGCGGCAGGCCGCCCGGGGGGCGGTCCGGCGGGGCGCCGGGGACGAGGAAGAGACCCCGGGCGGGAAACCGGAGGAAGCGCCCGGGAGCGGCAACGACATCTCCGAGAGCGGAAGTCGGTCCGGAAAGGCCGACGGCGCCGCGGGTGCGGACGACGGCGCCACCGGCAAGGGCGATGACGTCGCGGGCAAGAGCGAAGACGCCCCCGACGACGGCAACGACGCCTCCGAGCAGGGCGCGGGCTCCGCGGGCCCAAGTGGCGGGAGCGGCGCGATACCCGCTGCCTCCGGGAAGCCGGAGCCGAAGCCGGAGCCGGAGCCGGAGTCCCCTCGGGGGCGGGGTGCTGTCGCCACCGGCGTCGGGATCTTCGGCGAGGTGCTGATCACCGCGGGCCTGGTGCTCGCGCTGTTCGTCGTCTACTCGCTGTGGTGGACGAACGTCCTCGCCGACCGGCAGTCCAAGCGTCAGAGCGACCAGATGCGCGAGCACTGGGCCGCCGGCCGGGGGCCGGGGGATCTGAACACGAAGGACGGCATCGGCTTCCTGCACGTTCCGTCGATGTCGTCGCGGGACATCCTGGTCAAGAAGGGGACCAACCCCAAGGAGCTGAACCAGGGCATCGCGGGGTACTACACGAAGCCGGTCAAATCCGGGCTCCCGCAGGACCAGTCGGGCAATTTCGCGCTCGCCGCACACCGTGACGGGCACGGCGCGAAGTTCCACAACATCGACAAGGTGGACAAGGGCGACGCCGTCGTCTTCGAGACCAAGAACACCTGGTTCGTCTACAAGATCTATGCCACCTTGCCGCAGACCTCGAAGTACAACACGGATGTGCTGGACGCGGTGCCCAAGGAGTCGGGCAAGAAGAAGAGCGGGCGCTACATCACACTGACGACCTGCACCCCGGTCTACACCTCGCGCTATCGCTACGTGGTGTGGGGCGAGCTGGTGCGCACCGAGGACGTCGATGACAAGCGCACCCCGCCCCCGGAACTCCGGTAGTTCTCGCGGGCGTTGCGGCCGTGCTGGGGCAGTCACTCAGCCACGGGATCTTCAGCCACGAAGGTCCGTGGCCACGAAGGTCCTCGGCCCACGAAACCATGAAGGGGGTCCTCACCTGCGGTGAGGACCCCCTTCAGCCGTGTTCAGGAGCCGGCGGCTCGGCTCTCAGTGGCGGCCCAGGTTGCCGAACCAGCCTCCGCCGTTGCCGTTGCCGCCATCTCCTCCGTCTCCGCCTCCGCCTCCCCCGTCGCCGGGTCCGGCCGGGCGGGTGATGATGTCGATCTTGTCGCCCTGCTTGCCCTCGGAGTTGGCGGGCGGGGTGGTGGAGATGACGATGGCGTTGCCCCCCTGGTCGCCGTGGACGGTGCCGATCTCGAAGCCCGCGCCCTTCAGCTCGTTCTTGGCCTGGTTGAGCTTCTTGTTGGTGACATCGGGGACGGTGGCCGGCTGGTCGTCGGGTGCCTTGGCGACGGTCAGCTCGATCTCGGTGCCCTCCGCCTGCTTACCGGGGCCGGGGTTCTGGTTGGTGACCGTGCCGGCGGGCTTGGACTCGTCCTCCTCCTCGGTCTTCTTGACCTTGAAGCCGAGGGTGGTGAGCTGTTCCTGCGCCTCGTCGAAGTTCTTGCCGACGACGTTGGGGACGGTCGGCCTGGACTCGGTGGCCACCGTCAGCGTGACCGTCGCGCCGCGCTTGGCCTTCCGCTGGGCGGCGGGGGTCTGGTCCAGAACGGTGCCGGCAGTCTGCTCGGACTCCTGGTTCTTCTTCTTGACCTTGAAGCCCTGCTCGTTCAGCTTCTGCTTGGCGTCGGCGTAGATCTCGCCCTCGACGTCGGGGACGGCGCGCGGTGCTGCGCCCTTGGAGACGATCAGGCTGACGGTGCTGTCCTTGTCCACCTTTTCGCCTGCCGCGGGGTCGGTCTTGCAGACCCTGTTCTTCTGCTCGCCGCAGTACTCGCTCTGGCCCTTGTCGGCCTTCAGCCCGGCGTTCTGGAGCCGGTCGGTGGCCTCCGATACGGAGAGCCCCTTCACCTCCGGCACCTCGTTGGTGTCCGGGGGCGAGCTGAGCAGCGCCTTGCCGATGAAGATCGCGCCGACGAGCACCAGGATCACCGCGAGGACCAGCAGGATCGTGGAGACGGGGCTCTTCTTCGGCTTGCGCCGGCCGCCGCCGCGCTGGTCGTCGTAGTAGCCGCCGTCCTCCGGGCGCATGGGTGGCAGCATCGAGGTCTGCGGGTCCTGCGCGCGCATCGCGGCGGTGGGCTGGTCCTCGGGATAGCCGTATCCGGCGCCCATCGCGCTGGCGGCGACCGGCTGCCCATCCAGGCATGCCTCGATGTCGGCACGCATCTCATCGGCGCTCTGGTACCGGTAGTCCGGGTCCTTGACCAGGGCCTTCATGACGATCGCGTCCATCGCGGGCGCGATCTCGGGGTCGAAGGCGCTGGGCGGCTGGGCCTCCTCGCGGACATGCTGGTAGGCCACGGCGACCGGGGAGTCCCCGATGAACGGGGGCCGAACGGTCAGCAGCTCGTAGAGCAGGCAGCCGGTGGAGTACAGGTCGGAGCGGGCATCGACGGACTCGCCCTTGGCCTGCTCGGGGGAGAGGTACTGCGCGGTGCCGATCACGGCCGAGGTCTGCGTCATGGTCATGCCGGAGTCGCCCATGGCGCGGGCGATGCCGAAGTCCATGACCTTGACCTGGCCGTTGCGCGTCAGCATGACGTTCGCCGGCTTGATGTCGCGGTGGACGATGCCGTTGCGGTGGCTGTACTCCAGAGCCTGGAGGATGCCGACGCACATCTCCATGGAGCGCTCGGGCAGCAGTTTGCGGCCGGAGTGCAGCAGCTCGCGGAGCGTGGAGCCGTCCACGTACTCCATGACGATGTACGGGATGGAGACCCCGTCCACGTAGTCCTCGCCCGTGTCGTACACCGCGACGATCGCCGGGTGGTTGAGCGAGGCGGCGGACTGGGCTTCGCGGCGGAAGCGGGCCTGGAACGACGGATCGCGGGCGAGGTCGACGCGGAGCGTCTTGACCGCGACCGTGCGGCCCAGCCGGGTGTCCTGGGCGAGGTAGACCTCGGCCATGCCTCCCCGGCCGAGCACCGACCCCAGCTCGTACCGGCCGCCTAGGCGACGCGGCTCTTCCATAGTCTCCAGCCCTCTCCGGTCTTCCGTGCCGCGGCGCGTCGATCGTGCGGCCTACGACACGGCGGTGTGCTGCTCGGCATACGGTACCCGGCCACCCCTGCTTGCCCGGTGTGGCGGTGGTGACGAGGGTCACCCGCCCTGCTGGTACGCGTCACTGCTTTCCGTCGAGGACGGCTTCCATCACGCCCTTGGCGATGGGCGCCGCCAGCTTGCCACCCGCGATGTCGCTGCGGAGTGTGTCGGAACTCTCCACCACGACAGCGACAGCGACGGGAGATCCGTCACTCGTCTTCGCGTAGGAGATGAACCAGGCGTACGGATTGTCCTTGTTGTTCTCGCCGTGCTGTGCGGTACCTGTCTTGCCGCCGACGGTGACGCCGGGGATCTGGCCGGCCTTTCCGGTGCCCTGCTTGACGACCGTCTCCATGGCCGACTGGAGCTTCTGCGCGTTCTCGGCCGAGACCGGCTGGCCCAGCTCCTTGGGCTTGGTCTGCTCGACGACGTTCAGGTTCGGCGCGACGAGCTGATCGACCATGTAGGGCTTCATCAGCTTGCCGTCGTTGGCGATGGACGAGGCGACCATCGCCATCTGGAGCGGGGTGGCGCGGTTGGACGCCTGGCCGATGCCGGCCTGGGCGTTCTGCGGCCGGTTGTCCTTGGGGTAGACGCTGACCGCGGGCCGGACGGGGGTGTCCTGGGCGCCGCTGTCCAGCGGCCGGTTGAAGCCGAACTTCTCCGCCTGCTTCATCATCTCGGCGTTGGTCAGCTTGTCGCTCATCTTGGCGAAGACGGTGTTGCACGACCACTGGAGCGCGACGCGGATGCTGGCGTTCTTGCACTGCGGGATGTTGCCTTCGTTGCCCAGGTCGTAGGTGGACTCCGGCAGCCGGTAGGGGTCCTCCGAGTCGGTCTTGGAGTCGATGTCGTACTTGCCGCTCTCCAAGCCCGCCGCCGCCGTGACGACCTTGAAGGTCGAGCCCGGCGGGTAGGTCTGGCGCAGCGCCCGGTTGAGCGTCGGGTCGTCCGGGTCGTTCGTCTTCTGCAGGGCGTTGTACGCCTTGCTGTCCTTCTCGCTGTTGCCCGCGAAGACCGACGGGTCGTAGGAGGGCTTGTTGGCCAGCGCGAGGATGGCGCCGGTCTTCGGGTTGATCGCCGCGACCGCGCCCTTCTTGTCGCCGAGCCCGTCGTAGGCGGCCTTCTGCGCCTTGGAGTTCAGCGTCGTGACCACGTTGCCGCCCTTTTGGGGCTTGCCCGTGAGCATGTCGATGGTGCGGTTGAAGAACAGCCGGTCATCGTCGCCGGTGAGAATCGGGTCGTACAGCTTCTCCAGCTGGTTGGCCCCGAACGCCTGGGAGGCGTAGCCGGTGACCGGCGACCACAACTTGCCGTCCTTGTTGGTGCGCTTGTACTTGAAGTCGTTGCCGTTCACGATCGTCGAGCCGGTGATCGCCTTGCCGTCCACGATGATGTTGCCCCGCGGCTGGGCGTAGCGCGCGATGTCCACCCGGCGGTTCTTCGGGGCGGTCTTCAGCTCGTCGGCCTCGACGAACTGGAGCCAGTTGGACCGTACGAGCAGGGCCAGGACGAGCAGGCCGCAGAAGATCGCGATCCGGCGCAGGGGCTTGTTCATGGTCGGACCACCTGAGTCATCTCGGCATCGGGTGAGGGGGCGGGGGCCGGGGCCGGGCGCCGGGCGGTGTCGCTGATCTTCAGCAGCACCGCGATCAGGGCCCAGTTCGCGACCACGGACGAGCCGCCCTGCGCCATGAACGGGAGGGTCATACCGGTGAGCGGGATCAGGCCCATCACGCCGCCGGCGACGATGAAGACCTGGAGTCCGAAGCCCGAGGAGAGACCGACGGCCAGCAGCTTGCCGAAGGGGTCGCGGGCGGCGAGCGAGGTGCGGATGCCGCGCTCGACGATCAGCCCGTACAGCAGGATGATCGCCATGACGCCGCACAGGCCCAGCTCCTCGCCGACGGTGGCGAAGATGTAGTCGCTCTTGGCGGCGAAGTTGATCAGCCGCGAGTAGCCCTGGCCGAGGCCGGAGCCGAGCGTTCCGCCGGAGCCGAACGCCCACAGCGCCTGCATGGGCTGCTCGGAGCCGTCCTTGAACGCCTGCATCGGGTCCAGCCAGTCCTGCACCCGCTGCTGGACGTGCGGCTCGAAGCTGGCGACCGCGACGGCGCCCGCGGCGGAGAGGGCCAGGCCGAAGACGATCCAGCTGGTGCGCTCGGTGGCGACGTACAGCATCACCACGAACAGGCCGAAGAACAGCAGCGAGGTGCCCAGGTCGGTCTCGAAGACCAGGATCATCAAGCTGAGCGCCCAGATGACCAGGATCGGGCCCAGGTCACGGCCCCGGGGCAGGTACAGGCCCATGAAGCGGCGCGAGGCGAGCGCGAGCGCGTCCCGCTTGACCATGAGATATCCGGCGAAGAAGACCGCGATGATGATCTTCGCGAACTCCCCCGGCTGGAGGGATCCGACGCCGGGGATGGTGATCCAGATCTTCGCGCCGTTCTTGGCGGGGAAGAAGATCGGCGCCGCCAGCAGCACCAGCGCCGCCGCCATGGAGATGTAGGTGTAGCGCTGGAGGACGCGGTGGTCCTTGAGGAAGACCAGTACCAGCACGAACAGTGCGACCGCCAGCGTGGACCACATCAGCTGGGTGGGCGCGGCGGGCCCGCCGGTGGCGTCGTGGGTGATGCTCGGCTCCTGGTCGAGGCGCCAGATGAAGACCAGGCCCATGCCGTTGAGCAGGGTGGCGATGGGCAGCATCAGCGGGTCCGCGTAGGGCGCCCAGCGGCGTACGACCAGGTGGGCGACGCCGGCGAGCAGCCCGAGGCCGAGCCCGTAGCCGAGCATCCCGGGAGGGAGCGAATCCTCCTTGGCCAGGCCCACGTTGGCGTAGGCGAAGACCGGGATGAGGATGGCGAAGACGAGCATCGCCAGCTCGGTGTTGCGGCGGCTGGGAAGCCCGCCGGAGGACACCGTGGTGTTGCTGCCGGTGTTGGTGAGGTTGCTGCTCATGCCTTGTGCCGCCCCCTACGGCGCGGTGCACTGCTTGGCCAGCTCCTGCTGCTTCTCCGTGAGCTCGGGGCTCGGCGACGGAGAGCCGGAGGGGGCGGCAGTGATGTCGTGGGTGAAGGCGGTCCGGGTAGTCGTGCCGGCCGCGGCGGCGCCGTTGCCCGCTCCGCCCTGCCTGCTCGAATCGACCGGCTTGTTCTGGTCCTCCGGGCCGAAGCCCCCGTCGGATCCGCCGGACTTGTCCTCCGGCTTCTTCGGCTTCTTCGAGTCCTTCGGCTTCTTCGGGTGCTGCTTCTCCTCGGCGACGATCTTGCAGACCTTGGCCTGTTCGCCGAGTTCGTCGATCTTGCTCTTGGCCTCGGCCAGGTTGTTGAGGGCGATCGTCTCGCGCACCTGGTTGCGCTGGAAAAGGGGCAGGTACTTGAGTTCGATCTCAGGCCGGTCCTCGTGGACCTTGTTCAGCTTGACGCCCGCCAGCTCCTGGCTGATGCCGCGGTAGAGCGCCACGTGCTCGTCGTTGGAGCCGACGTAGTACTGCGTCTGCGTCCAGCGGTAGCCGCCGTAGAGCCCGCCCGCGACGACGGCCAGCGCGAGCGTGATCCACAACGAGCGCTTCAGCCACCTGCCCTTGGCGCGCGGCTTGGTGAAGTCCTCGTCGCTGTAGGGCCCGAACGCTCCGGCGGGGGAGGCGACCGGATCGCCATTGGGCGGACCGAAGCCCTCCGGATCTCCTGACTGGCCCTGCGGGGGCACGCCGCCCCTGCCCAGCTCGGCGGCGCGGGCCGCCGGGGTGCGCAGGGTGCCGGGGTCGCCGCCCAGCGGCTGCTGGGTCTCGGCGACCGCGCCGACGATCACCGGGGTGTCATTGAGCTGCCCCGCGTGGGTGTCCTCGCTGCCGAGGGTGTCCACGTCGAGGACGTCCGCGATGATGCAGGTGATGTTGTCGGGCCCGCCGCCGCGCAGCGCGAGCTGGATCAGCTCCTGGATGGTCTCCTGCGGGCCGTGATAGCCGCCGAGGGTCTCCTCCAGCGTCTGGTGCGAGACGACCGAGGACAGCCCGTCCGAGCACAGCAGATAGCGGTCGCCGACCCGCACCTCGCGGATCGACAGATCGGGCTCGACGTGGTCACCGCTGCCCAGCGCGCGCATCAGCAAGGAACGCTGCGGGTGGGTGGTGGCCTCCTCCTCGGTGATCCGGCCCTCGTCCACCAGCCGCTGCACCCAGGTGTGGTCCTGGGTGATCTGAGTGAGCTGGCCGTCGCGCAGCAGGTAGGCGCGCGAGTCGCCGACGTGGACGAGCCCGAGCCGCTGCCCCGTCCACAGCAGGGCCGTGAGCGTGGTGCCCATGCCCTCCAGCTGCGGGTCCTCCTCGACCATGAGCCGGAGCTGGTCGTTCGCGCGCTGCACGGTCGTGCCGAGAGAGGTGAGGATGTCCGACCCGGGAATGTCCTCGTCCAGCTGGACCATGGTGGAGATCACCTCGGAAGAGGCGACCTCGCCGGCGGCCTGGCCGCCCATGCCGTCGGCCACCGCGAGCAGCCGTGGCCCGGCATAACCCGAGTCCTCGTTGTGCTCGCGGATCATGCCGTCGTGTGATCCGGCGGCAAAGCGCAGTGACAGGCTCATGCGCACCTCGCCCGTCGGCTCCGGGTACATCCGCACGGTGCCCACCCTCCGGTCGTCATGTCGGTACTACTTCCGCAGCTCGATGACCGTCTTGCCGATACGGATCGGCGCTCCGGGCGGGATCGGCGTCGGCGTGGTGAGCCGGGTCCTGTCGAGATACGTGCCGTTGGTCGACCCGAGGTCCTCGACGATCCACTGGCCGTCACGGTCCGGGTAGATCCTGGCATGCCTGCTGGACGCGTAGTCGTCGTCCAGCACGATCGTTGAATCGTGGGCACGCCCGAGGGTGATGGTCTGGCCCTGAAGGGCCACCGTGGTACCGGTGAGCGAACCCTCCGAGACCACGAGCTTGGTGGGGGCGTTCCGCCCGCCCCCGCGTCCGCGCCGGCCACCGCCCCCCTGCTGCTGGCGCTGCGGCTGGGGCCGCTGCTGCTGCGGGCGCTGCGCTTCGGCGCGCCGCGCGGTGCGCTGGGTCACCCTGGTGCCGAACAGGTCACTTCTGATGACCTGGATGGACACGATGACGAACAGCCACAATACGGCGAGAAACCCCAACCGCATGACCGTGAGGGTCAGCTCTGACATTGCCCCCGCTTCACCCTTCGGCTTGCCGGTAAATGATCGTGGTGCTGCCCACAACGATGCGTGAGCCGTCGCGGAGCGTAGCGCGCGTGGTGTGCTGCCCGTCCACCACGATCCCGTTTGTGGAGCCCAGGTCCGCGATCGACGGGGGATTTCCCGCCCGGATCTCGCAGTGCCGCCGCGAGACTCCGGGGTCGTCGACCCGCACGTCCGCCTCCGTGCTGCGGCCCAGCACGAGGGTCGGACCGGAGATCTGGTGCCTGTTGCCGTTGATCTCGATCCAGCGCCGGGTCTCGGCTCCCGGCAGCGGCCCGGCCGAGCCCGAGGGGCCCGGCGCGTAGGCCGGAGGTGCGCCGGGCGGCCCCGACGGCACGGGAGGCGCCGAGCCGGGGCGGGGCGGGAAGCCCGCGGGCGCCGCACCGCCGGCGGGGTTCGGGGCGCCGCGCTGCCCCGGGGACTGGGCCTGGGGCTGTGAGGTACTGGAGGCGAGGGTGCGGCTGCGCACGCGGTACAGGCCCGTGTCGAGATCGTCGGCCTTCTCCAGATGGACCTTGATGGGGCCCATGAAGGTGTAGCGCTGCTGCTTCGCGTAGTCGCGCACCATGCTGGAGAGTTCGTCGCCGAGCTGCCCCGAATACGGGCTGAGCCGCTCGAAGTCGGGGGTGCTCAGCTCGACGATGAAGTCGTTGGGTACGACGGTGCGCTCACGGTTCCAGATCGTGGCGTTGTTGTCGCACTCGCGCTGAAGGGCACCCGCGATCTCCACGGGCTGCACTTCCGATTTGAACACCTTCGCGAAGGTGCCGTTGACGAGACCTTCGAGACGCTGCTCGAAGCGCTTCATAACTCCCACGGTGCACCTCCTTCCCAGATGCCCTCGGACCTAGTGCCACTTCCCAGTGTGTCGCCCCGGGTGCGGGCACGACGAGTCTGCGGTACTGCTTACTGATCGTATCCACGCGCGGGGAAATCAGCTGGTTCCCCAGTGGAGGCCCCCGGTCCAGTGTTGCCCCTCACAGTGCCTCGCACCGCCTCACACCTTCGCATGGATCGTAGAGGGCCCGCGCCGAGCGTCCGCCCGGGGCTGTGGAAAACGGATGTGAGTCCACCCCCGGCAGCGTGCTAATCTTCTGGATGTCGGCAGGGGCCCGCCACGGGCCAGGCGACAACACCCAATGCGCGGGTGGCGGAATAGGCAGACGCGCTGGATTCAGGTTCCAGTGTCCGAAAGGACGTGGGGGTTCAACTCCCCCCTCGCGCACAGTGAAGAGGCCCTCACCGGGTTCCGGTGGGGGCCTTTTTCGTGGGCTCATGAGCTTCCCTTCTCCGGTCACGGGCTTCGTCCTGTGCTCACGCTCTTCCGGCCGCGGTCTTCTGGCCGCGGTCTTCTGGCCGCGGTCTTCTGGCCGCGGTCTTCTGGTCACGGATCTCGCCGGGCTCGTCACGAACCGTGTGGTGTGTCCTGCCTGCGGCCCGGCGGACGGGACAGGGCGGGGATTCTCCGTGTGCGTGCCCGGTGTTGGTTGTGGCCGGGATTCGGCGGGCACTGGCCGGGATCCGCCGCGTATCTGGCCGAGATGGGCCCGAGACCGGTCCGAGACGGGCCCGGGGCGGGCTGATCGGCTGCGGGGCTGGCCGGTTGGGGTTGCCCGGCTGGGCGGTTGGCCGGTCACACGCCAGTGGATCGGCTCGGACGGGTCCGGCGAGCCGAGCGGGCCGAGCGTGCTGTTGCCCGCGGCCGGCCACTGGGTTGTGGCCGGCCGCAGACATTCGCCGGTGAGGGCGCCGGCGGACAGCGGGCGTGCCCGACGGCCGGGTGGCTACGCGGCGATGTTCGCGGCGAGGGCCTTGGCGCGGCTCTCGGCGGCTTCGTGCGCCTGGGTGCGGGACGCCTTCGCCAGGTCGATCAGCTCCTCCATGCCGGGCGTCGTCTCGGCGAGCGTCAGCTCGGGGACGATGAACTCGACGTCCAGCTTGAAGCCGCCCTCGCCGAGGACCTTGTCGAGGTAGGTCAGCACGAACTCGAAGCTCTCGCGGGGGGTGCCGGGACCGTAGCCGCCGCCCCGGCTGGCGACGACGGTGGCGGGCTTGCCCGCCGCGGACGGGGTGTCGCTGCCGGTGGTGCGGCCGACGACGATCACCTGGTCCAGCCATGCCTTCAGGGTGGAGGGAATCGTGAAGTTGTACATCGGGGCGCCGATCAGTACGGCGTCTGCGCGCTCCAGCTCGCTGATCAGCTCCTCCCGCAGGGCGAAGGCCGCGGCCTGCTCGGGCGTGCGGTCCTCGGGCGCGACGAAGCCGGCCGCGGCTGCCTGGCCGTCCAGGTGCGGGATCGGGGCGTCGGCCAGGTCGCGGTAGATCACCGTGCCGCCGGGGTGCTCGGCCTCCCATGTCTTGCGGAAGGAGGCGGCCACGTCCCGGGAGACGGAGGCTTCCTGCGGGAACAGGGACGAGTCGATGTGCAGCAGCGTGGCCATGGGGGGCTCCTAGTGCAGAGTAAGCAGGGGAAGTTTCCTACGTAACTATTTCTAACACAGGGACTTACTTTTCCGCACCTACTTGTGGAGAGCCAGTACCCTGGAGGCATGTCAGAGCGTGGAGAGCTGCGAGAGCTGCCGCCCGAGCGGTCCCCGGCTTCGGCCTGCACCGCACCCGAGCACGCCATCACCCGTGTCTTCCAGCTGCTGGGCAAGCGGTGGACAGGGGTGATACTGGCCGCGTTGATGAGCGGCCCCGGACACTTCGCCGAGCTGCGCCGGGCGGTCCCCGGCATCAGCGAGCGCATGCTCTCCGACCGGCTGACGGAGCTGTCGGCGGCCGGGCTGGTGACGCGCGCCGTGGAGGAGGGCCCGCCGCTGCGGGTCAGCTACAGCCTCACCGACTCGGGACACGCGCTGAGACCGGCCATGGTGGAGCTGACGCGCTGGGCGGACGGACACCTTCCGCATACTGCGGAAAAGTGCCCGGACGCGTTCAGGGAGTGAGGGCCGGGTCGGGGGCGGGGCGGCCTGGTGGCGGGGTCGGGCAGGGCCTGTCAGGGCTGGGCGAGGTTGGTCAGGGTTGGCCTGGAATGGTCAGTCCGGTTGTAGGCGATCATCCGGGAGCGCGGGGCCGGCTCCGTGGGGGTCGGCCGTAGGGTGGTGGCGATGAATGCCAACTCCCCTACGCCCGCGAGCGGCGAGCGCGAAGAGCCCGGTACCGAGCGGCTCGAAAAGGCGGTGCGGGCCGCGGAGACCGCGCTGATCGAGTACGAGATCGCGGTCGAGACCTTCCGGGTGGAGGTGGAGAACTTCTCGCGGCTGCACCACCAGCGCCTCGGCCCCGTCTACGCCCGCCTGGACGAGCTGGACGCCCAGATCGCCGAGGCCGTCGCCGCGCGTACCGGCGATCCGGAAGACATCCGCAAGGCCGAAGAGGCGCGCGGTGCCGTGTTGCCGATGCCGCAGGTCGAAGAGCTGTTCTTCGGCTGGATCGACTCCGAGGGCATGTTGCCCGAGGCCCAGGCGATGCTCAACGAGCAGCCCGTCAGCCCGCCCAGCCGGGTGCGGCCCAGCGAGGAGGCCCGTAAGGCGTTCCGCGACCTGGTCCGCAAGGCCCACCCCGACCTCGCGCAGGACGACGCGGAGCGCGAGCGGCGCGAGGCGTTTCTCGTACGGGTGAACAAGGCGTACGCGGAAGGGGACGCGGCCACGCTCCACGCGCTCGCCGAGGAGTGGGAGGCCGGGCCGCTGCCGGGGCCGATCGCCGCGCTGCTGCGCAGCGAGGAGTTGTACGCGCGCCTGGAGTGGCTCGCGCGGCGCAAGGAGATGCTTGCGGACGCAGCCGCCGAACTGGAGGGCGGCGCGATCGGCGCCATGCTGAAGATGGCGCCGGACGACCCCGACACGCTGTTGGAAGTGATCGCCGAGCAACTGCTCGGACAAGTGGCCGAGCGCGAGCGCGAGCTCGCCCGGCTGAGAGAGGGAGAGCAGGGATGAACGCCCTTCCCGGACAGGTGCCGCAGACAGATGTGGCCTCGCTGCCGTCCGAAGCGCTGCTGCTGGACGTCCGCGAGGACGACGAATGGGCGGCCGGGCACGCCGAAGGCGCGCTGCACATTCCGATGAGCGAATTCGTCGCCCGCCAGGGCGAGCTGACCGAGCGCCTCGGGGAGGGCGAGCGGGTGTATGTCGTCTGCCGGGTCGGCGGGCGCTCGGCTCAGGTCGCCGCGTATCTGCTCCAGCAGGGGGTGGACGCGGTGAACGTGGACGGCGGCATGCTCGCGTGGGAGAGCGCGGGTCGTCCCCTGGTCGGGGAGACGGAACGGGCGTTCGTGCGCTGAGAGTTGGTGCCGGTGGTGGTGCTGGTGCCGGTGCCGGTGCCGGTTCAGGTGGTGGTGCAATTGCCTGTGCCTGGTGGGCCGGTGGGCTCAGGCGGGCTGGTGGGTGGCGAGCAGGTCGCCCAGGGCTTCCTCGTGGGCGGCTGCCGGGCCCAGGGACAGCTCCCACTGCTTGGCCCAGGCGTGGAAGCGGTGCAGCGGATAGTCGGTGTCGGCTCCCATGCCGCCGTGCAGATGCTGGGCGGTCTGCACCACCCTGCGTACCCCGTCGGACGCCCAGATCTTGGCGACCGCCACGTCCAGGGGCGCCAGCCGCCAGGCGGCCTGCCAGAGCGTGGCCTCCATCGCCCGGACATCGATATAGCGGTCGGCGGTCTGGACGGCCACCGCCTGGAACGTGGCGACGGGAAAGCCGAACTGTCGGCGCTCGCTGACGTATGCGCTGGTCATCTCCAGCACCCGCCCGGCGAGTCCGAGCGCGAGCGCACAGGTACCGGTGGTCAGCAGGCGTTGCAGGTGGTCCGCGGCCTCCGGGGCGTCGATCAGGTCGCGCGCGGGGACGTGGGCCGCGGCGAGACGGATCTCCGCGTAGCGCTCGCCGTTGGTGGACGCCTGCCCGGCCAGGGTGACGCCGGGCACGTCCGGCGGGAGGAACGCCAGTACGGGTGCGCCCTGCGCGGTCTGCGCCGGGATCAGCGTCAGGTCGGCGGACTGGGCCCAGGGCACCGCCGTCTGCGTCCCCTCCAGGGACCAGCCCTCGCCCTCGCGGGTGGCCGTGACGGCCTGGTGGGGCGGTTCGTGCCCCGTGCGGCCGTGTGCTGCCGCCGTCAACGCCAGCTCGCCCGTCGCGATACGGGGCAGCAGCGCGGCCCGCAGCTCCGCGCTTCCGTACGCGCCGACGGTGAGCGCCGCCGCGCTGGTCTCCAGCAGGGGGACGCGGGCGAGCACGCGGCCGGCCTCGCGCAGCAGCAGGCACAGCGCGACCGGATCCAGCCCCGAACCGCCGTGCTCCTGCGGGACGAGGAGGCCGAGCAGGTCGGAGGCGGCCAGCCGTCGCCACAGCGCACGGTCGAAGTCGTCGGCCACGGCTTCCCGTACCAGCGCGGGGCTCTCGACCTCTTCGGGTGAGACCCCCGAGAAGGCGGCCTTCGCCGCTTCCTGGGCCGCCTGCTGCTCCTCGCTGAAGCTGAAGTCCATGGCTTCTCTCCCCTGCGTGCGCTGTCTGCCCGGCTGGTGTGCGGCTGCGCTGCGTTTTCCGGCGGCGACGTGCCCTTTGCTGACGGGGCGTCAGGTTAATGGCGGGGGGCGGACTTTGCCAGGGGGCGGGGTGTGAAGTGGGGGTGGGGGCCCGGCCCCGCTGCGGCGGGCGGATGGGCCCGGGGGTGGCGCGGGGCGTACGGGGCGCGTGTGGGGGCTATGCGTCGAAGTCCACTGTGACCTTCGGGGTGAGGGGGTGGGACTGGCAGGCCAGGACATAGCCCGCGTTCAACTCGTCGGGCTCCAGCGCGAAGTTGCGGTCCATATGGACCTCGCCCGTCAGCAGCCGTGCCCGGCAGGTGCCGCAGACGCCGCCCTTGCACGCGTACGGGGCGTCCGCGCGGTTGCGCAGCACTGTCTCCAGGACCGACTCACCGTCATCCATGGGCCAGGTCCCGCCGCGCCCCGCGAGCGTGGCGCTGACCGTCACCGGACCGGCGGGGACGGCCGTGCCGGGTCCGGCGTTCCTGCTCGTGCCCGGCTGTGTGCCCGCGTGGAAGATCTCCTGGTGGATACGGGATCTGGGCACCCCCAGGGAACGCAGCGCCTTGGACGCGTTCTCCACCAGCCCCAGCGGGCCGCACAGATACCAGCCGTCCATGGCCGGTATTCCGGGCGCGGACAGAAGCGCGGGCAGCAGCGCCGTCAGCCGTTTTTCGTCCAGTCGCCCGGAGGCCAGCCCGCTGTGCTGTTCCTCGCGGGAGAGGACCGTCACCAGCTGGAAGCGGTCGGGGTAGCGGTTCTTGAGGTCGGCAACTTCCTCCAGGAACATCGTCGAGGCCGTCGTCCGGTCGCTGCGGATCAGACAGAAACGGGCCTCGGGCTGCCGTTTCAGCAGTGTCGCCGCGATGGACAGTACGGGAGTGATGCCGCTCCCCCCGACCACCGCGGCGAAACGTCCGGCGCGCGGTTCCAGAATGAACCGGCCGGTCGGAGGCAACACCTCGACCGTGCCCCCCGCGGTCAGCTCCTTGAGGGCGTACGTGGAGAACTCGCCGCCCTCGACCAGGCGGACCCCGACCCGCAGTGTCTCCGGCGCGGAGTCTGCCGGGTCGCACAGCGAGTAGGTGCGGCGGACCTCCTCGCCGCGCTCGTTCGTTCTGCGCAGCGCGATGTGCTGGCCCGGCGCGTAGGCGTACATCGCGCGCAACTCGGGCGGGACTTCGAGGGTCAGCGCCGCGGAGTCGTCCGTGAGCTGCTCGACGGTTGTGACGCGCAGGGGATGGAACACCGCTCACACCTCCTTGAAGTGGTCGAACGGCTCTCCGCACAGCTCGCAGCGGCGCAGCGCTTTACAGGCCGTCGAGGAGAAGCGGCTGAGCAGGGCGGTGTCGGCCGAGCCGCAGTGCGGGCAGCGCACCGGGTCGGCGGGTGGGATGGCCGGGTCGGATGGGGCGGAGGAGGCGGGCCCGGTGCGGCGGGTGGGGGAAAGGGGCACGAGCAACGGGCCGTCGGCGCGGGCGGTGGGCCGTGGCGGGGCCACCCCGTGCTCGGCCAGCTTGCGCCGGCCCTCCTCGCTGATGTCGTCGGTGGACCAGGGTGGGGACAGGACGATCCGCACGGTGACCTGCTCGGCTCCGGCTCGGCGCAGCACGCGCTCGATGTCGGAGGCCATGGCCTCGATCGCGGGGCATCCGGTATAGGTCGGGGTCAGTTGGACGTCGAGGTGGCCCGGCTCGGGTTCGCTGACGGTGCGCAGTACACCCAGCTCTTCCAGGGTGATGACCGGAAGCTCCGGATCCGGGACCGAACCCGCCAGTCTCGCCAGGGTTTCGAGCCGTTCCTCACCGTCGGCCCGCACAGGGGCGGTCACCATGTCGCCCCCGGGTGGCTGCGGTGGAGGTACTGCATCTCGGCGAGCATCCGGCCGAACGGCTCGGTGTGCAGCCCCTGACGCCCGGCACCCGCGGTCCAGGCGCCCGTACGGGGGCTTTCGGGAACGGTCAGCCCGGCGCGGCCGAAGACATCTGCGATGCCGGCGCTCCACTCCTCCTCCAGCTCTTCCCAGCGCACATCCAGACCTTCGACTGGCTGGAACAGCTCACCCGTGAAGCGCCACAGCGCGTCGGCCGCTCGCTGGGTACGCGCGTGGCTCTCCACCGTGCCGTCCCCGAGGCGCAGCGTCCACTGCTCGGCGTGATCGCGGTGGTACGCCGTCTCCCGGACGGCCTTCTCCGCGAGGGGGAGCGCCGGGGCGAGCTGGGTGTAGAGCGGCTGCTGATAGGTGGAGAAGAAGAGCTGCCGCACGATGGTGTGAGCGAAGTCTCCGCGTGGCTGCTCCACCAACTGGCAGTTGAGGAACTCCCGTTCGTCTCTCAGATAGGCGATCTCGTCCTCGGTGCCCAGCTCTTCACGGAGCCCGGCGTAGAGAGAGCGGGCCTGGCCCAGCAGGTCGAGCGCGATGTTGGCCAGCGCCAGCTCTTCCTCCAGCACGGGTGCGTGGCCGGCCCATTCGCCCAGGCGGTGGGAGAGGACGAGCGCGTCGTCGGCGAGGGGGAGTGTGGCGAGGGCGGTCGGCGAGGCCGTGGGCGTCACAGGTTCTTCACCCCCTCCGGGACCTCATAGAACGTCGGGTGGCGGTATGCCTTGTCGGCCGCCGGGTCGAAGAAGGGGTCCTTCTCGTCCGGCGAGGACGCGGTGATCTCACGGGAGGGCACCACCCAGAGCGAAACGCCCTCGGAGCGGCGGGTGTAGAGATCCCGCGCGTTCCGCAGGGCCATCTGGGCATCGGGGGCATGCAGGCTGCCCGCGTGGGTGTGCGAGAGGCCGCGCCTGCTGCGGACGAAGACCTCCCACAGGGGCCAGTCAGCGCTCATCGGGCTCAGCTCCTCTCTGTCCGGTCGACTCGGTCCGCCCGGTCCGTTCGTTCCGCCCAGTCCGTTCGTTCCGCTTGTGCGGGGTCGGCGGCAGGGGCGTGGGCGTCACGGTGTTCGGTGGCAGCGCCCTGTGGGGTGCGGTCTTGCCTGGCGGCGCGTTGCTTGGCCGCGTGGGCGGCGGCGGCTTCGCGGACCCAGGCGCCCTCTTCGTGCGCGGCGCGGCGTTGGGCCAGCCGCTGCTCGTTGCACGGGCCGTTGCCCTTCAGGACCTCGTGGAACTCTCGCCAGTCGATGACGCCGAAATCCCAGTGCTCCCGCTGCTCGTTCCACTTCAGGTCCGGGTCGGGCAGCGTGAGGCCGAGCGCTTCGGCCTGGGGGACGCAGATGTCCACGAACCGCTGGCGCAGGTCGTCGTTGGAATGCCGTTTGATCTTCCACCGCATCGACTGCGCGCTGTGGGCCGACTCGTCGTCGGGCGGGCCGAACATCATCAGCGAGGGCCACCACCAGCGGTCCACCGCGTCCTGCGCCATGGTGTGCTGCGCCTCGGTGCCCCGGCTCAGGGCCAGCAGCAGTTCGTAGCCCTGGCGTTGGTGGAAGGACTCTTCCTTGCAGACGCGGATCATGGCGCGCGCGTAGGGACCGTAGGAGCAGCGGCACAGCGGCACTTGGTTGGTGATCGCGGCGCCGTCCACCAGCCAGCCGATGGCGCCGACGTCCGCCCAGGTCACGGTGGGGTAGTTGAAGATCGACGAATACTTCTGCCGGCCCGTGTGCAGCTTGTCGAGCAGTTCGTCCCGGCCCGCGCTCAGCGTTTCGGCGGCGCTGTAGAGATACAGGCCGTGACCTGCCTCGTCCTGGACCTTGGCCATCAAGATCGCCTTGCGCCGCAGGGAGGGGGCGCGGGTGATCCAGTTGGCTTCCGGCTGCATGCCGATGATCTCGGAGTGCGCGTGCTGGGCGATCTGGCGGATGAGGGAGAAGCGGTAGGCGTCGGGCATCCAGTCCCGCGGCTCGATGCGCTCGTCCGCGGCCACGGCGGCGTCGAATGCGGCCAGGAGGGCGGCCTCTTCCGCCTCACCCGTCCCCCCTGTCGCGTCATTCCCGACCAGCGTCGATGTCCCCGTTGCCATACGAGCCCCCTGATCTCCCGGTGATCTCCCGACGAATCCAGCCGACCGATCGTTCGGTCCAATGGTGTGCCGAGGTCTCGCGAGGTGTCAAGAGCGAATGCCACGGACCCACGGGGCCGGGCTCCCGCACCCCAGTAGTCTCTGAGAGTCTTCGAGGCGGACCGGCCCAGTCATGGGCATGGAGAACATGGGAGCAGGCAGGGCATGGAGCCAGCAGCGCACCAGGTGCCCGGGGCGGCGGACGGCGGAGCGAACCCGCCGGGTGGCGCGCAGGCGGACGGGGCCGACGGGGTGGACGGGACAAGCGGGGCGGACAGGCCGCGCGCGAAGTACGGGGCGGACGAGTCCGGCGCACCCGGCGAACACGGCGAACCTGGTGAGGCCGAAGGGCCGGTAGGAACGACCAGCCCGGAAGAGGCGGACAGGCCGGAAGGCGTGAACAGGCCGGAAGAGCCGACGGGCTCCGGTGAGGGGGCGGGCACAACTCCCCACCGCGACACGGAATTTCACGGGCGCGGTACCGCAACCGCCGCCGACCGGAGCCCGAAGGCTTCTGAAGGCATCGCGGGAGCCCCTGCCGTGGACGCCGGAGCCTCTGCCGTGGGCACGGGAACTCCCGCCGTGGACGCCGGAGCATCCCAGGGCGGCACCGAGGCCCCCGTTGCCGACGGGGCCAGGCCACCCGGCGGCCACGGTGCCGGGCTTCCCGAGGGCGAGGAGGCGGCCGGTATCGCCGCGCTCTCACTGCCCTCGCGGATCTTCGTAGCGATAGCCGTGGCCATCGTCACGGTCGGAATCGCTTTCCACGTGGCGATGGTCTTCTTCCAGACAGCTCCGGACAACACCATCAGCAAGCAGCACGCCGACGTCATCGACTCGTACGTGTACCCCGAATTCGAGCGGAACTGGAAGCTGTTCGCGCCCAACCCGCTCCAGCAGAACATCGCCGTGCACGCCCGCGCCACCGTCGCCAAGGACAGCGGCGACACCGAGACCACGGGCTGGGTCAATCTCAGCGCCATGGACGGAGAGGCGATCCGCGGCAACCCGGCGCCCAGCCACACCCAGCAGAACGAACTGCGGCGCGGCTGGGAGTTCTACGCCGACAACCATGACGAGAAGGGCCGGCCCATAGGGCTGCGCGGACAGCTTTCCGAGGACTACCTGAAGCGCATCGTGATGCGGCGCTTCGGGCCGGAGCTGAACGGCGGCAGCGTCGAGCGCATCCAGGTGCGCTCCGCCGTCACGCCGGTCGCCCCGCCGCCGTGGAGCCAGGAGCGCGTGGACATCAAGACGCAGTACGCCCTCCAGCCCTGGTGGCAGGTCAGCAGCGCCGACCTTCCGGGAGGCGGCCGATGACGGGCCAGGGGCGGTACCAAGCGACAGACCAGGGACGGTACATGGCCATCGGCAGCCCCCGCGCACGCGTCGAACGCGCGGTCTCCCGCGCACTGACCCGGGTCACCGCGCGCGCCCTGGGGCCGTACCAGTCGGCGATCGTACGGATCGGATTCGGCTGTGCCTGGTTCTTCTTCCTGTTGCGCGAGTGGCCGCACCGCCAGGAGCTGTACGGGCCCGACGGGCCCTGGAGCTGGGGGCTCGCCGAGCAGCTGATCGATACGAACCACTCCTTCACGGTGCTGATGTGGTCCAGCAACGACAGCTGGTTCCAGCTCGTGTACCTCCTTGCCATGGCCTCCTCGCTCGCGATGATCCTCGGCTGGCACACCCGGGCCGCGAGCGTGCTGTTCATGGTCGGCGTGCTCTCCTTGCAGAACCGCAGCGTCTTCATGGGCGACGGCGGGGACAACGTCATCCATCTGATGTCGATGTACCTGGTGTTCACCCGCTGCGCGCAGGTGTGGTCCCTGGACGCGCGCCGCCTCGCACGGGAGCGCGAGCGGAGCGGTACGGATGGCCGGACGGATGCTGGTACGGATGCCCGTACGGGCGGTGCCGGCGGGGTGGTGCTGTGGGCGCTGCTCGGCGCCGTGCTGCTCGGCAGCAGCTTCGCGGGCGGCTTCACGGTCGGCTGGGGGATCTTCTACTGGGCGGTGTGGGCCGTCCAGGGCCTGTGGTGGGTGCTCGTGAAGGCGGCGGCACGGAGCGGACGCACGGTGCGCGAGCTGCGGGATGTGTGCGATGTGCTCGCCAACCTCGCGCACAACGGCGTACTGCTCGTCATCATGGTCGAGGTCTGCCTGATCTATTCGACCGCCGGATGGTTCAAGATCCAGGGGACGCGCTGGCAGGACGGCACCGCGGTCTACTACCCGATGAAACTGGACTATTTCACGCCCTGGCCGGAGCTGAGTTCGGTGCTCGCGGGCAGCGGGCTCATGATCTTCCTGGTCACCTACGGAACCGTGGCCACCCAGGTGGCCTTTCCGTTCACCTTGCTCAACAGGCGTGTGAAGAACGTGCTGCTGGCCATGATGATCATCGAGCACCTGAGCATCGCGGCGCTGCTCGGACTGCCCTTCTTCTCGCTCGCGATGATCGCCGCCGACGCGGTATTCCTGCCGACGGTCTTCCTGGTCTGGTCGGGACGCCATGTCTCCGCGCTCGCGGGACGTGCCTGGGGCGCGCTGCCGGGCACGGGGCGTGCGAAAGAGCCCGGCGGGGCGCAAAAGGTCACCTGGGGCGCACGGGGATCCGGCGCACCGGATGAAGGCATACGGGGCGAAGACGTACAGGACGACGGCGTACGGGGCGAAGACGCGCCGGATGGACGGGCACCGGGTGGGCGGGTGCCGGACGGACGGGCACCCGACGGGGGCGTACCGGCCGGGGACGCGGGTCCGGATGCTGTCTCCCGCCACTGAAGGCCCACGTCAGGCGGCCGTAGCGGCCCGTAGGGTAGCCGGGTGACTGGTGGGACGGAATGGGAGAGGTACGCCACCGAGGGCGTGCTGCTGGACGGGTTCCACGCGCTGAAGCACGCGCTGCGCTTCGGCGCGCGGGTGCCCGTCGCGATCGCCAGGGACAAGGCCGCCGCGCTGGCGCTGGCCGCCGACCTGGCGCCCGATCTGACCGGCACCCTTGAGGAACTGCTGAACGAGGTCCCGGGGGAAAGACTGCGGGCCCTCGTGCCCCGCCCGCATCCGACGGGAGTCGCCGCGCTCGCCCTGCGCGACCCCGCACGCGGCGGCGTCCCCCGGGCGAGTACCGGCCGGGACGCGCCTGTCGTCGTCCTGGACAACCCCCGCAACCTCGGCAACGTCGGAGCCGTGATCAGGCTGGCAGCGGGCGCGGGAGCCGGTGGCGTGCTCACCACGGGCGACGCCGACCCCTGGCACCCCTCGGCCGTGCGGGCGAGCGCCGGGCTGCACTTCGCGACGGCCGTCGAACACCGGGAAGTGGCCGCGCTGCCGGAGGGCCCCCTCTATGCCTTCGATCCGGAGGGCGCGGATCTACGGAAGGTGCCGCTCCCCCGGGGCGCGATGCTCGCCTTCGGATCGGAGCGGCACGGGCTCTCGGACGAGGTCCGGGCCCGTGCCGACCATCTCGTCGCGCTGCCCATGGAACCGCAGGTCTCCAGCTACAACCTGGCCACCAGCGTCGCCATGGCGCTCTACCACTGGATGGCCCGCGACACCTGACGCGGCGCGCGGCCGAGGGGCTGACGCGCCGCGCGGCCGGGCATCCGGCGGCCTGTTTCAGTTCACAGGTATCCGGCGACCCGGTTCAGTTCACAGGTATCCGGCGACCCGGTTCAGTTCACAGGTATCCGGTGGCTCGGTTACGGACAGGTGCCTCTGGTCACAGGTAGGGGCCGCCGGTGCGGCCCTGCGCCTCGTTGGCGAGATCCTCCGGTACGGCGCCGGGCGGCAGTGCCCTGCGCATCTGCTCCAACTGCGCGCGCGCCGCCATCTGCTGGGCGAACAGCGCCGTCTGGATGCCATGGAAGAGGCCCTCCAGCCAGCCGACCAGCTGTGCCTGCGCGATGCGCAGTTCGGCGTCGGTGGGGGTGGAGTCCTCGGTGAAGGGGAGGGAGAGCCGCTCCAGCTCCTCGATCAGCTCGGGTGCCAGACCGTCCTCAAGCTCCTTGATCGAGCTTGTGTGGATCTCCTTGAGCCGCGCCCTGCTGGCCTCGTCCAGCGGGGCCGCCTTCACTTCCTCCAGCAGCTGCTTGATCATGCTGCCGATCCGCATGACCTTCGCCGGCTGCTCCACCATTTCCGTCACGGGGACCTCAGCCTGCTCATCGCCATCGCCGTCCCCGCCGCCCTTGGGCGCGGTATTGCTGAGAGCCATCCCGTCGGGGCCCACGACCAGGACCTGGGGGCTCTCCTGCGGCTGTTCGTTGCTGGGCTGTGTCATGCCCCCATTCTGCATCCTGACCCCCTCCACCCGCCGGGCGAGGGCGGGTTCAGCTCCGCCGCATGCGCAGGGCCAGAAAGCCCAGGCCGAGACCCACGAGCGTCATACCGGCGCCGAGCGGCAGCACGGGCAGCACCTGCCCGGACGGCTGGTCGGCGACACGCTCCTCCTCGTCCGCCTTGCCGGGGCGGGCACTGTCGGACTCGTACAGGTTGTGCCGCCCGATGGCCTGTTCGGAGGAGCGGGGCCGCAGGCGCGGGAACCGGACGGACGGGGGAGGTGCGGCAGGCCGCCGGCTCGCCTCGGGCCCCGGGGAGCGGCGGGGCGGGCCGGCGTCGGTGTCCTTGCGCTTCCCGGCCTTGTCCGCGCTCTGGTTCTTGCGTTCTCCGCGCTCTCTGCCGCCTTCCCGGTCGCGTTCCGCTTCGCGGTCTCTGTCGCCTTCTGTGCCGCGCTTCCGGTCGCGTTCCGGGTCGCTTTCCCTGTCCCGTTCTTTGCTGTCCACGTCCCTGTCCGCGTCCCTGTCCGCCCCGCTGTCCGCGTCCCTGTCCGCCCCGCTCTCCGCCGTGCCGGTACTCCCGAAGGGGCCGGGCGTCTTCGAGGGCGGGCCGGGCGGGCCCTGTCGGCCGCCGGGCGGGCGGGTGTCTTCGGACCGTCCCTCGTCCGGGTCAGGAACGCTGGTACGCCGGGGGCGGGGGGATTCGCCGGGTCGCCAGGCCAGCCATTCCTCCCAGGTCTCCCCCGTCTCCCAGCCCTGGTCGGGAGGGTCGAGACGGCCGAGACCGCCGGGGTGTCCGGAGCGGCCGAGCCAGTCGAGACCGTCGGCCTGCCCGGGGCCAGGGGGCCGCGCCTGGGGGCCGAGCCGGGCGGGCCGGGCAGGTGAGGCGGGCCGGTGCGAGAAGCCCGCACCCGGTCCGGCCGACGGCAGCCCCGGGCCGAGGAGCGGCACCGGAGGGCCGGAGTTCTTCCCGCGCGGCGGTGTCAGGTCCGACGGGTCTGACGCGGTTTCGCCCGCGGCCGGCGGGAGCGGAAGCGGCAGCTGCGGAGGCCGGGCCGATCCGGTGCGGCCCGCGCCTTTCGGTGGAGCATCCGGTACGAGGGTTCGCGGCGCACCGGATGCCGGGGACGCAACGGTGCGCGCGCCGGAGGCGCCCGTCCGCCCCGGGGCCGGTTCCGCCGTACGGGGGTGCCGGTCGCCCCTGCCGCTCTCCGGGCCCGCGTCCGGATCCCCCGCCTCCTGGCGGGCGGGCGCCTCCCGGAGGACGCGCACCGCTTCGCCGGTGGCCGGCCACGCGAGCGCGGCGGGTGCGGGGAGAACCAACAAGCCGCAGGTCAGCAGGGAAAATGCCAGGCGCCTGCGCTGAGTGTGCCCCACGGCCGTGACCCTCCCGAGCTGGATGGTCCAGAGACCTCACCAGCGTCACACGGCGTGACAAATGCGGCATTTCGGGCGGACTGGATGGGGGACGTGCCCCTCCTCGGCCTGTTCCCCCACGGCACAGCCCTCTGACCCGCCCGTGCTGCCGGCGGCCCTCGGGCCCGCAGTGCCCGTGTCATCGGCATCCAGCGTCTTGGCGTCGAGGTGCGCGTTCCCGGCGTCCCGGGTATTGGGGCGCCGGGGTACCCCGGGCTCACTGCCTCATGGCTTGGGGAGAACGTTGCTCACAGTCGGTTCACGGCGTCGCTCACGGCTCACGGGGTCACTCACGGTTCCCGGGGTCACTCACGGTTCACGGCGCGGCTCACGGCTTGAGGAGGATCTTGCCGATGTGGCCGCTCGCGTCCATCGCGCGGTGTGCCTCGGCCGCGTCGCGCATCGGGACCGTGCTGTCCACGACGGCCCGCACGCGGCCCTCGGCGATCAGCGGCCACACGTGCTCGCGTACCGCCGCCACGATCGCCGCCTTCTCGGCGGGCGGGCGGGCGCGCAGCGAAGTGGCCGTCACCGCGCCGCGCTTGGCGAGCAGCGCCGCGAGGTTCAGCTCGCCCTTGGTGCCACCCTGCATGCCGATGATGGCCAGACGGCCGTTCACCGCGAGGGACGTGACGTTCCGCTCCAGGTATTTCGCGCCCATGTTGTCGAGGATCACATCGGCACCCTCGCCGTCGGTGGCCGTGCGCAGTTCCTCGACGAAGTCCTGTTCGCGGTAGTTGATCAGGATGTCGGCGCCCAGTTCGGCGCAGCGTTCCAGTTTGGCCGCGCTGCCCGCCGTCACCGCGACCCGGGCGCCCACCGCCTTGGCGAGCTGGATGGCGAGGGTGCCGATGCCGCTGGAGCCGCCGTGCACCAGCAGCGTCTCGCCGGGCCGCAGGTGCGCCACCATGAAGACGTTCGACCAGACGGTGCAGGTCACCTCGGGCAGACCGGCCGCCTCCTCCAGGCCGACGCCCTCGGGTACGGGCAGCAGCTGACCGGTGGGCACCGGCACCTTCTCGGCGTAGCCGCCACCGCCCAGCAGGGCGCACACCTTGTCGCCGACGGCCCAGCCGGACACCCCGGGACCCACGGCGGAGATGCGCCCCGAGCACTCCAGGCCGGGGTACGGGCTGGCGCCCGGCGGCGGATCGTAGAAGCCCTGGCGCTGGAGGAGGTCGGCGCGGTTGACGGCGCTCGCCGCGACATCGACGAGGACCTCGCCTTCCCCTGGCTCGGGGTCCGGGACCTCCGCCCAGACCAGCGCCTCGGGACCGCCGGGTTCGGGAATCGTGATCGCATGCATACGGCCGACGCTACCCGCACGGGTGTCCGCCCGGTGCGCTCAGGCGGCACGGGTACGGCACTCAGGCCGCCGCAGGGGGACGGCGCTCAGGCGGCATAGGTGAAGCGGAGCTTCTGGTCCGGGGTCGGCACATAGCCGTGGTGGCAGCCCGAGCAGAACCAGAACCAGGAGTCTTCCTTGCCCGGTCCCGTCTCGCGGGTGTCCTTCCACAGCAGCCTGGCGGGGCAGTTGGGACAGGTGGGAGGCGGGTCCATCGCGTCATCGTCACGCGTGGCGACCCCGGACACCCGCGAGGCGCGGTACTGCCACCCGAAGGGGTGAGGCCGTCTACCGGAACTCCCCCCGCCGCTCGCCCGGTTCGGGGGTCGTGTGCGAGGCGCGGTGGATGACCACGACCCGGTCGGTGAGCTGGAGCTTGGCGGCCTCCGGGTCGTCGAAGGGCAGTATCCGGTGGCCACGGACGACGGAGACCACCAGGTCGGCGCAGTCGCGCGGCGCGTGGCCCGCCTCCGCCTTGGTGACGGGGCGCTCCTTGAGGTCGAGCCCGGTGCCCTGCTGGATGAGGTCCTCCATGACCGTACTGGCGTACGGGCTGAGCATGGCCAGGCCGAGCAGCCGGCCCGCCGCGCTCGCGCTGGTGATCACCGCGTCCGCGCCGGACTGCCGCAGCAGCGGGGCGTTCTCCTCCTCGCGCACCGCCGCGACGATCTTGATGCGCGGGTTGAGCTGCCGGGCCGTCAGGGTCACCAGGACCGAGGTGTCGTCGCGCTGCGGCGCGATCACGATCTGTTTCGCGCGCTGCACCTCGGCCCGGACGAGCACCTCGCTGCGGGTGCCGTCCCCCTCGACGCCGGCGAAGCCCTCCGCGTTCGCGGCCTTCACCACGTGGGTGTGCGAGTCGATGACCACGACCTGATTGCGGCCGAGCCCCGTCGAAAGGAGCGTCTGGGTCGCCGAGCGGCCCTTGGTGCCGAACCCGACGACGACGGTGTGGTCGCGCAAGGCGGACCTCCAGCGGGAGAGGCGCCACTGCTGCCGGGTGCGGTCCGTCAGAGCTTCGAGAGTGGTGCCGATGAGGATGATCAGGAACAGCACGCGCAGCGGCGTGATCAGCAGGGTGTTGACGAGCCGCGCGCTGTCGGAGCCGGGGGCGATGTCGCCGTATCCGGTCGTCGAGAGCGTGACCGTCGTGTAGTAGAGGCAGTCGAGGAACGACACATGGTGGTCCACGTCGTCGACGTAGCCGCCTCTATCCAGGTAGACCAGCAGGACCGTGATCCACAGGACGGCGAACGCGGCGAGCAGCCGCCGGACGACTTGCAGGATCGGGCTGACGTCGGGGCGCGGCAGCAGGACCTGGCGTTGGGGCTCGGAGGCGCTGTCCTCGTCCTTGGAACTGCGCAGCCGCCTCACCACGGCAACTCCAGAACCGGTACGTCCGTTCCCGGAGCCGCGCCGAGCGGCGGGATGACGGCGAGCGCGTCGGCCGAGGCGATACCGCGCAGCATGGCGGGCCCCGCGAAGCGCAGCGGACGGATGCGGGCCCGGATACCCGAGCCCTCACGGAGGACGGGCACCAGCCGGGTGTCGTGCGGGTGGCCGGGCACCTCCTCGCCCAACGCGGCCTGCTGCGGCACGGGTTCGGCACGTCCGGCGAGCGCGCGCAGCAGCGGAGCCGCAAGGGTCACCAGTCCGGAGAGCGCCGCGAGCGGATTGCCGGGCAGGCCCACCAGATGGGTGCGGCGCGGCTGCCGCTCGCTGCCCTCCGGGGCCGGGCGGCCGGCTTTCCGTGCTTCATCCGGCAGCGCGGCCAGCAGCATCGGGTGGCCGGGGCGTACGCGTACGCCCTGGACGAGCAGTTCGGCCCCCAGCCGCCGCAGCGTGGGCCGGAGGTGATCGACGGGGCCCGCCGCCGTCCCTCCGGTGGTGAGGACCACATCGGCCGTGGTCGTCGCGATCGCCTCGTGCAGCGCTTCGGCGTCGTCGCCCAGCCGCCGGGTGGCGGTCACCTCGGCGCCCAGAGCTGCCAGCCACGGCCCGACCATCGGGCCGAGCGCGTCCCGGATACGGCCGTCGTGCGGGAGCCCGCTGGGGAGCAGTTCGTCGCCGAGGACGAGGATTTCGGCGCGGGGCCGGCGCACGGCATCCAGTGCGTCGTAGCCGGCGGCCGAGGAGAGGCCCAGCACGGCCGGGGTGATGAGCACGCCGCTGGGGAGCAGTTCGTCGCCCTTGCTGCACTCCTGGCCGCGTGGCCGTACGTCGGTGCCCGGTTGGGGCGGGCTCGCGGTGCGCAGCCGCCCGTTGCCGGTCGGTTCGGCGTACTCGGACCGCAGGACGGCGCTGGTGCCGGCCGGTACGCGGGCGCCGGTGGCGATACGGACCGCCTTCCCGTCGGCCAGCGGCGGCGGCTGGGACATGTCGCCCGCCAGGATGCCGTGGCCCTCGGCGCCCTCCGGCCCGTGGACCAACTCCCATGGCCCGGGCCCGGAGACGGCCCAGCCGTCCATCGCGGAGGTGTCGAACGAGGGCAGGTCGGTCAGGGCCCGCAGGGGCGCGGCCAGGGTGTGGCCCAGCGCGCGGTCGAGCGGCAGCGTGGTACGGGGGAGTGGTGCTGCGGCGCGGAAGGCCAGCGTGACGGCCTCGGCCCACTCCGGACGCGGAGGCTTCCATGCATCCGGCCGCATACCGGAGTCTCCCGTTCCGCCCTGGCATCCGGTCGTGCGCGAAGTGGCGCCCGGGTGGGCTCCGCCGTGCGGCTCCGGATGACGCGGGGGCGCATCGAAGGTGTCATCGACGTCGTACACGTCCCCGTCGCGCCGGACGCCGCCGGAGCCCGGGCCCGAGTCCCCTCCGGAGGCCGGGCGGGAGCCGGATCCCGGGCGGGAGCCGGATGCCGAGCCGGGGCCGGGGTCGGTGCCCGATCTGGGCGCGGGAGCGTATCCCGTGCCGGGGGCGACGCGCCGGGAGGCGCGCTCGGCCCCCTCGTCGAGCGCTTCTTGCTGGTCCTCGCTCCACTGGATGCGCCGAATCCGCTTGAGCCGGGGCGCGGGCGGTGCCGGGGGCCGGGTCCTGCCACTGTTGGCCAGGGCGATGGCTTCGTCGAGTTCGTCGGACCCGCTCATCGTTCGTCTTCCGCGTCCTGGGAGTTCGCCCGTTCCGCGCCGGTGTGCTGGGAGCGCGCCGAATCCGATTCCGTGCTCCGGGCGGACGAATCCGTGCTCTGGGCGGGCGTTGGGGGACCCTGGTCCTCGTCCGACCAGCGGCGGGCCAGCTCCGCCGCCTTGGCCGCCGCGCGTGCGACATCTTCCGGTGCGCCACCGGCACGCCCTGCCGCGTAGCCCACCAGGAACGTGGTGAGGGGCGCCGCCGGACGCGCCACCCCGTGCGCGGCGTCGCGGGCGAGGTCGAGCAGCGTCGCGGCATCGACCTCGGTCTCGATGCCCAGTTCGGCCTTGACTGCGGTGATCCATTCATCCAGCACGGTGCCATGCTCCCTGATACGGGCGCGCGCTGTGGCGATGTCGTCCCAGGTGTCGCAGTCCAGCGCGGCGGCCACGGCGGAGGGAGAGGTCACACGGTGAAGCTTCAGCCCCGACAGCAACAAGCGCAACGGCAGCCCCGAAAGGTATCCGTACTCGGTACGCAGCAGGGCGAGTTCGCGGCGCAGCGGCTCGGCGCGGTAGGCGGCCAGCAGCGGCTGGTCGCGGCCGTCATGGACGACGGCGCCCTCGTACCCCGGGGGAATGTCCAGCAACTCGCGCACCGTATCCGCACCCAGGAACGGCAGATCCGCCGAGACGACCAGCACGGGGTCCACGGGGGCCCGGTGGGTCACGGGGATGTGCCCGCCGCTCGCGGCGCGGGCTGCCCCGTCCGCGCTGTCGGCTCTCCCGGCGCCCTCGCGGGCTCCGGGCTCATCGAGAGCGCCGAGGCGGCTCAGACCGGCGTACAGGCCCGTGAGCGGGCCACCGCCCGGCGGGTCCTCGCGCGCCCACGCGACCGGGCGGCAGGTCGGCCGACGCGGGCCCACGACGACCGTCACCGAGGCGTCGGCGCAGGCGCTCAGTACGCGGTCGAGCAGCGGTCGGCCGCCGACCGTGACGGCCGGTTTGTCCGTGCCGCCCAGCCGACTGGCTCCACCGCCCGCCAGTACCAGCGCGCCATAGGCCCGCCGTGGCTCATCCGCGCCGGGCGTTACGGGTGGGGTGCGCGGGGGTCCGGATGCGTGGGTCACGCATCAGAGCGTACGGAGAAGCATCGCCGGCCGCTCCACGCAGTCCGCGACATGGCGCAGGAAGCCGCCCGCCGTGCCCCCGTCGCACACCCTGTGGTCGAAGGTGAAGGAGAGCTGGACGACGTCCCGCACCGCGAGTTCACCCCCGGCCACCCAGGGTTTGCGGGCGATACGTCCGACGCCGAGCATCGCCGCCTCCGGATGGTTGATGATCGGGGTGGACCCGTCCACGCCGAAGACGCCGTAGTTGTTGAGCGTGAAGGTGCCGCCGGTCAGTTCGGCGGGCGAGAGCGTGCCGGTACGCGCGGCCTCGGTGAGCCGGGCCATCTCCATCGACAGCCGCTCGGCCGAGAGCGTGTGCGCGTTCCGCACGACGGGGACGACCAGCCCTCTGTCGGTCTGCGCGGCGAAGCCGAGATGCACCTCGGGCAGGACGACGATCTCCCGGGCCTCGGTGTCCACGGTCGAGTTCAGCTCGGGGAACCGGGTGAGCGCCGCCGTGCAGACGCGCGCCAGGAGCGCCAGCAGGGAGATCTTGGGCCGTGCCGCGCCGTCCGGCCCGCCCGCTTCACCGGATGCCCGTGCGGATGCCGGTCCCGGCGCTGATGCGGATGCCGATGTCGCGGGCGCTCCGTGCCCCGGCGGTGCGTTCATCTCCCGGCGCAGGGCGAGCAGTTCACTGGCGTCCGCGTCCACCCAGCAGCTCGCGTCGGGGATCTCGTCGCGACTGCGGGACATGCGCTCGGCGGCGGTGCCCCGGATGCCGCGCAGGGGGATACGCCGGGCGCCGTGCCGCGCGGCGTACCCGGAAGGCACACCGGGTGCCCCGGCACCCGAGGCAGGCGAGGCATGCGGGGCAGGCATGGCGGGCGTGGCACCGGATGCCGGCTGCGCAGGGGCGGACGCCTCCTGTATGGCGCGTTCCACATCGGCGCGCAGGATCAGCCCGTCCGGGCCCGTGCCCGTCATCTCGTCGAGATCGACTTCGTGTTCGCGGGCCAGACGGCGTACCAGGGGCGAGATGACCGCGAGGGGGCGGCCCGGTGCTGCCTCGGCGCTGTCTCCGGCGCCGTGCTCGCCGCGTCCGGCGGGGGTGGGCGCGGCGGCTGGTGCGGGGCCGGCTGCGGGGGCCTGTGCGGCGTCGTACCGGCCCGTGGCCGGCCGGGACTCCCCGGCGCCCGCTCGCGGACCCGTGCCCGCTCCAGGGCCGGCTGCCGCCCCTGTCCCCACTCCTGTTCCCGCTCCCTGTGCGCGCACGGTGGCCTGGGGGCGCCGTTTCGGGGCCGGGCCGGTGCCGTAGCCGACCAGTACATTTCCGGAGCCGCCCACGTGTTCGGGCTCGGGGGAGCGGCCCGCCCCAGTGCCCGCAGCCGCGCCGGTATCCGTCCCGGTATCCGTCCCGGTGGCCGTTTCGAGGCCCGCCCCGGCGCCTGCCACATCGGCCACCTCGGGGCCGACCGCGACCGTGATCAGCGGGGCGCCCACGGGCACTTCGGCGCCCTCCGCCGCGCTGTGCGAGGTCACCACTCCCCCGTACGGGCAGGGCACGTCCACCAGTGCCTTGGCGGTCTCGACCTCGACGACGGGCTGGTCCACCCGCACCGTGTCGCCCACCGCCACCAGCCAGCGGACAATTGTCGCCTCCGTCAGCCCCTCCCCCAGGTCGGGGAGGGTGAATTCGCGGACCTCACCCATCAGCGCACGCCTCCGTCCGGATGCCGGGTGCCCGGCCCGTTCGCCGGGCCCTCGGTCCATCGGCTCTCCCACTGGAGGCGCGCCACCGCGTCCAGAATCCGGTCCACGCCCGGCAGATGATGCCGCTCCAGCATCGGTGGAGGATACGGGATGTCGAATCCGGCGACGCGCAGTACGGGAGCTTCCAGGTGGTGGAAGCAGCGCTCGGTGATCCGGGCGGCGATCTCCGCACCGGGGCCCGCGAATCCGGGCGACTCGTGGACGATGACCGCGCGCCCGGTGCGGCGTACGGAGGCGGCGGCCGTCTCCTCGTCGAAGGGCACCAGGGAGCGCAGGTCCACCACCTCCAGATCCCAGCCCTCGGGCTCCTCCCGGGCCGCTTCGGCGGCCTCCAGGCAGACCTGCACGGAGGGGCCGTAGGTGAGGAGCGTCGCCGAGGTGCCGGGGCGGCGTACGACGGCCTCGCCGATGCCGGGGACCCGCTCGGGCTCCTCCGGATTCCAGTCGGCCTTCGTCCAGTAGAGCCGCTTGGGTTCGAGGAAGACCACCGGATCGTCGGAGGCGATGGCGGCGCGCAGCAGCCCGTAGGCGTCCGCGACGGTGGCAGGGGTGACGACGTGGATGCCGGGCGTCGCCATGTAGTACGCCTCGGAGGAGTCGCTGTGGTGTTCGACACCGCCGATGCCGCCTCCGTACGGGATTCGCACGGTCACCGGCATGGGGAGGCCGCCACGGGTGCGGTTGCGCATCCGGGAGACGTGCGAGACGAGTTGCTCGAAGCCGGGGAAGGCGAAGGCGTCGAACTGCATCTCCACGACCGGCCGCAGCCCATACATCGCCATCCCCACCGCGGTACCGAGGATCCCGGCCTCGGCCAGCGGGGTGTCGCCGCACCGGTCGGGCCCGAAGCGCTCGGCCAGCCCGTCGGTGACCCGGAAGACCCCGCCCAGGGTGCCCACGTCCTCGCCGAAGACGTGCACCTCCGGATCCTCGGCCATCGCGTCCCGCAGCGCGCGGTTGAGCGCCTGGCCCATCGTGGCGGGCTTGCGGGCCACCGCGCCCGCCTCCTTTGGCGGCCTGCGCACCGCTGTGCTCATCGGGTCTCCTTCCCCGCCCCGGCACGGCCCGCCGACTCCTCGGCCGCCAGCTCGGCGCGCAACTGGTCCTCCTGCTGCCGCAGTTGTGCGGTCTGCCCGGCGTAGACGTGGCCGAACAGCTCCCACGGATCCGGCCGCGGATCCTCGTTCATCCGGTCGCGCAGCGCGGCTGCCTGCCGGTCGGCGGCCTCCTCGGCCTCCCGTACGGCCCTGTCGTCCAGGAGGCCGCGCTCTCGCAGTTCGCGCTCCAGGAGTGTCACCGGATCGTGTGCGCGCCAGGTTTCGACCTCGGCGTCGGCGCGGTAGCGCGTCGCATCGTCCGCGTTCGTGTGCGCCTCCAGCCGGTAGGTGACGGCCTCCACCAGCGTGGGCCCGCCGCCGGCGCGCGCGTGCTCCAGAGCGCCGCTGAGCACCTCGTGGACGGCCGCCGCGTCGTTCCCGTCCACCAGCCGCCCCGGCATGCCGTAGCCGACCGCCTTGTGGGCCAGGGACGGTGCGGCCGTCTGCTTGTCGAGCGGTACGGAGATCGCGAAGCCGTTGTTCTGCACCAGGAAGACCACGGGTGCCTGCCATACGGCCGCGAAATTGAGCGCCTCGTGGAAGTCGCCCTCGCTGGTGCCGCCGTCCCCGACCAGCGCGAGCGCCGCGAGCCGGTCGCCCTTGAGCCGGGCGGCGTGCGCCAGGCCCACGGCGTGCGGCAGCTGGGTCGCCAGGGGAGTGCACAGCGGCGCGACCCTGGTGGCGCGGGAGTCGTACCCGTGGTGCCAGTCGCCCCGCAGCAGGGACAGCACCTCGACGGGATCCAGCCCGCGTGCGACGGCGGCGAGGGTGTCGCGGTAGCTGGGGAAGAGCCAGTCCTCCTCCCGGAGGGCCAGCGCGGCCCCGACCTGGCACGCCTCCTGGCCCCTGGAGGACGGGTAGACGGCGAGCCGGCCCTGCTTGGTGAGCGCCGTCGCCTGCTCGTTGAACCGGCGGCCGTGCACCACCGCGGTGTGCAGGCGCCGCAGCAGCTCGTCATCGGGCCGTGCCCCGCCCCGCGCCGGACGGCCGCCCTGCTCCGCCGCCCGGGCATCCATCGCGCCGAGACCGAGCACGCGGTACGGCACGGCATCCGGGAGGAGGGGCTCCGGGTCCGTGCGAGGGCGCCAGGACGGCGGCGGCGCGGGGGTGTAGGCACCGTGCTGCTCCAGGACCGTCATGTGAGCACCTCCTCGTGGGGCGGGTCGCGGCGTGGTGCACCGGCGAGCCGGGGCAGGCCACCGGCTGGCCGGGCGGGACGGCCCGCCGGGCCGCCCCCTACCGATTGTTCGGTCGCCGGCGCATTTTGGCTATGGGGGGCCCTGGCCTGTGGACAAATGGCCCGCAGGACCGTTCGATGACCGCAGGGCGTCCACCAAGGGGAGGCAGGGGGCTGTGCCGGATGAACAGATGGCCAGTGGACCGGGAGCGCCCGGTGCCGGTGGGGACACCGGCTCCGCCGCGCGCCCTCTCGACTCGATCGACCGGGACATTCTGCGGCTGCTCCGGGCCGACGGCAGAGCCTCGATACGCTCCGTGGCCGAGCGGGTGCACGTATCCCGGGCCAACGCCTACGCCCGTATCAACCGGCTCATCGAAGACGGGGTCATCCGCGGCTTCAGCGCCCGGATCGACCAGGAGCGGGCGGGCTACGGCGCCTCCGCCTACATCACGCTCAAGATCGTGCAGGACTCCTGGCGCAGCGTGCGCGAAAAGCTCGAAGAACTGCCGGGCGCCGCACATGTGGCCCTGGTCAGCGGGGACTTCGATGTCCTGCTGCTGGTGCACACCTCCGACAACAGGGCGCTGCGCGACCTCGTGCTCACCCGCATCCAGTCGATACCCGAGGTGCTGAGCACCCGCACGCTGCTGGTGTTCGAGGAGACGGACCTGGAGCCGGAGCCGTAGCACGCGGCACGCGGCACGGGGGCGGGCCGAGGGGTCGGAAGGGGCAGGGCTCAGTGGGTGCGCAGGCCCGCGAAAGCCGTACGGACGACGGCCTCGGCGACCTCGGCACTGGTGCCGGTGCCCGCACCGCCACCTGATGCTTGCGCTCCGTCACCGCTCGCCCGGTCGGGGCGGTACCACTCCGCGATCGAGTTGATCATCCCGAACAGCAGCCGGGTGGCGAGCCGCGCGTCGATGTCCCCGCGCAGATCCCCCTCGGCTGCGGCCTCCTTGACCAGCTCCGCCACCCGCTGGTCGAACTCCCGGCGGCGGCCCATCGCCCAGACCTCGGTGCCGGTGTTGCCGCGCACCCGCAGCAGCAGCGTCACATAGGGGAGTTCGGTGATCAGCACCTCGACCGTGCGCCGCGTGACGTGCTCCAGCCGTTCCACCGCGCGCCCCTCAAGCGCCGACGGCTCCTCCAGCACCCCGAACAGGCCGTCCAGGGCGCGGCTTATACCCCGGCGGAGCAGCTCCTCCTTGCCGCGCACATGGTGGTAGATCGAGGACTTGGAGATCCCCGCCGCCTGGGAGAGGTGCTCCATCGAGGTGCCGTCGTAGCCCCGCTCATTGAACACCCGCACGGCGACGGAGAGCAGGGAGTCGGGCGTGTAGGTGTCGCGCTTGACCGTGGGCATGCGGCCGATGCTAGTTCCCCTCCCGGTAAGCCTTGCCCTGTCGCGCCGCCCGGCACGCACTCTCCCGAGCTCTACGAGCAGGGGGCGCCCCCAGTGGCGTTGGCCACAAGCCCTGGCAGCTCCTTCCCCAAGCTCTCAACTCCTCCCCCGGCCTTCGGCCGGGAGGTGCCCCCCCAGAGCAGGGGAGACCCCAATCCAGGACTTTCGGCCGCCTTGCGCTCGCACGCTGCCCCACGCTCGGCTCCGCTCGCGCGGGCGGTGCCCCCACGACGACGCTCCTCGACGGGCAAACATTGCCGGTCACGGCACCAGCCCGGCGCCGAGAGGAGTTATCCACAGGTTCACCGACCCCCTTGCACCGAACGATCGGTCGGTTGCAGTATCTATCACACGGGCGGGCACGGCAAAGGCCCCCGACCGTGACCACGCACTCCCCCGCCCGTTCCTTCCTCTGTCCTGTCCACCGTCTTCCCAGCTCAGCGAGGAGTTGGTCCGCGTGACCACCGGTAACGGATCCACCACGGCGCAGCTCATCACCAAGCACCGTCCGACCCTGGACCGCGCGCTGGACGCGATCCGCACCAGAGAGTTCTGGACGCCGCACCCCGAGCACCCGAAGGCGTACGGCGAGGGCGCGCCCGAGGAGGGGAAGGCCGCCTTCGACGCGCTGCGCGGCAGCCGCTTCGAGGTGCCGGGCCAGCCCGTGTCCGGTGAGTGGACCGCCACCGAAGTCTCCCCGTACGGCCTGGAGATGGGCATCTCCTATCCCCGTACGGACGAGGGAGCCATCGACGCACTGCTGCCGGTCATGAGCGGGGGCCTGCCGGGCTGGCGCCAGGCCGGGCCCGAGGGGCGCGCCGCGGTGTGCCTGGAGATCCTGGCGCGGATCAGCGCACGCACCCACGAGTTCGCCCAGGCCGTGATGCACACCAGCGGCCAAGCCTTCATGATGGCGTTCCAGGCGGGCGGGCCGCACGCCCAGGACCGGGGCATGGAGGCGGTGGCCTACGCCTACGCCGAGCAGACCCGCACCCCGGAGCGGGCCGTCTGGGAAAAGCCGCAGGGCAAGCGCGACCCGCTTCGGGTCACCAAGGAGTTCACCGCGGCCGGGCGCGGTATCGCCCTGCTGATCGGCTGCAACACCTTCCCGACGTGGAACGGCTTCCCCGGCTTCTTCGCCTCCCTCGCCACCGGCAACGCCGTGCTGGTCAAACCGCACCCGCGCGCGGTGCTGCCGCTCGCCCTGACGGTCCGGATCGCGCGCGAAGTGCTGGCCGAGGCGGGATTCGCCGCCGACCTGGTGGCGCTGGCGGCCGAGGCGGAGGGCGACGGCATCGCCAAAAATCTGGCCACCCGCCCCGAGATCAAGGTCATCGACTACACCGGGGGCTCGGCCTTCGGCGAGTGGCTGGAGGCCAACGCCCGCCAGGCGCAGGTCCACACGGAGAAGTCGGGGGTCAACACCGTTCTCCTCGACTCCACCGACGACTACGCGGG
The DNA here is from genome assembly GCF_039532135.1 of Streptomyces axinellae. Classification (NCBI taxonomy): domain Bacteria; kingdom Bacillati; phylum Actinomycetota; class Actinomycetes; order Kitasatosporales; family Streptomycetaceae; genus Streptomyces; species Streptomyces axinellae. The sequence continues at coordinate 74,867 of NZ_BAAARJ010000007.1, read as the reverse complement.
AATGCTCTCCAACCTGGCCTTCTCGCTCTCGCTCTACAGCGGCCAGATGTGCACCACCCCGCAGAATCTGCTGATCCCCGCCGGGGGCGTCGCGACCGATGCGGGGCACAAGTCCTACGACGAGGTCGTGGCGGACCTCGGTGCCGCCGTCAGCAAGCTGCTGGGCGACGACGCACGGGCGAACGCCCTGCTGGGCGCGATCGTCGGCGACCAGGTGCGCGAGCGGCTGGAGTCGGCCTCCTCGCTGGGCGAAGTCGCCCTCCCCTCACGGGCGGTGGAAAATCCCGAGTTCCCCGACGCGACGGTCCGCACCCCCGCGATCGTCAAGCTGGACGCCGCCAAGCCCGAAGCCGAGGCGGGCTATCTCGCGGAGTGCTTCGGGCCGGTCTCCTTCGCGGTGGCCGTCGGCTCGACGGAGGACGCGCTGACGCTGCTGCGGCGCACGCTGAGGGAGAAGGGCGCGATGACCGTCGCCGCGTACACCACCTCGGCCGAGGTGGAGCGCCAGGTGGAGGAGGTCTGCTTCGACGAGTCGGCGCAGCTCTCGCTGAATCTCACCGGCGGCGTGTACGTCAATCAGACGGCCGGCTTCTCCGACTTCCACGGCTCCGGCGGCAACCCGGCCGCCAACTGCACGCTGTGCGACGGGGCGTTCGTGGCCGGGCGGTTCCGCGTGGTGGAGGTGAGGCGCATGGCGGCTTCCTGACCGGCGCCGGGGCCCTGATCGACTCCGGGGAGAAGCGCCTGACATCCGGAGGCTGCTCCTGACATCTGGAGACTGCTCCTGACAGCCGGAGGCTGGGCCCGGCATCCGGAGGCTGCGCCTGACGTCCGGGAGAGGGGGGTGGGGCCGGCGACGGGGCAGCGCGGAACCCGGCCCCGGCAAAACCGGCCCCGGCCCCGGCAAAGGATGGGCCGGGGCCGGTGGCGGGGGTCAGTTCGCGGGCTGGCCCGAGGAGACCGTCAGATCGACCTTGTCCTTGCTCGGGTCGAAGTCGTCGAGGTCACTCGGGTTCTGGTCCAGCACCGTGTTCTTGCCCCAGACGTTCTCGTCCTCGGTGGTGACATCGCCGAGCTTCCAGCCCGCCGCGCGCAGGCACGCCTTCACCGAGGTGAGGTCCTTGATGGTCAGATTCGGGATCATGACCTTGCTCTTGTCGTCATAGGACTTGGTGGCGTCGGTGCACTTGCTGGAGTCGATGGTGCGGCTCTTGTCCGGGCCCTTGAACTTCTTGTCCGAGCCGCCGCCGTCGCTGCCGCCGGAGGTGGTGTCCCCACCCGGGTCCACGGACTGTGTGCGCTTCTTGTCGGGCTTGTTGTCGGCCTGCTGGCCCCCGTCGTCGCCCCCGGCGTTCACGATCACGAGGACCAAGGCGACGATGACGGCGAGACCGGCGATGCCGATCCCGGCCAGGGCGCCCGGCGACAGCTTCTTGCCGTTGCCGCCCTGCCCGCCGTGACCCCCCTGCCCACCGTGCGCGCCGTGTCCGCCCTGGGTGGGCGCGAGGTTGTAGGGCGGCGGGGTGGCGGGGCCGCCGGACGCGGCATAGGGCGAGGAAGCGGGCGACGGGGTGGAAGGCCCGAAGCCGGGCTGCCCCATCACGGGCTGCGTGGGCGGCGGGGTGGAAGGGCCGAAGCCCCCGCTGTTGTACGGCCCCGGCTGGTACGGCTGCTGTACTCCGCCCTGCGAGGGCGGGGTGCCCGCCTCGACGGGCGGGAAGACCGCCTGGCCCACGCCCGCGCCGCTGTTGGCGGGCGGGCCGCCGCTGATGATGATCGGCGAGGCGCCCGAGGCGACGCCCGAGCCGCCGATGCGGGCGCACTCGTCGTGCATCGCTTCGGCGGACGGGAAGCGCTCGTTGGGGTTCTTCTTCAGCGTGCGCGCGACCAGGGCGTCGAGGGCCGGCGGCACGGACTGGTTGATGGAGGAGGGCGCGACCGGCTCCTCCTGGACGTGCGCGTAGGCGATGGCCAGCGGCGAGTCGGCGTCGAAGGGGAGCCGCCCGGTGAGCAGCTCGAAGAGCATGATCCCGACCGAGTACAGGTCGGAGCGGGCATCCACACCGCGGCCCAGCGCCTGTTCGGGGGAGAGGTATTGCGGGGTGCCGACGACCATGCCCGTCTGTGTCATGGACGTCACACCGGACTGCATGGCGCGGGCGATGCCGAAGTCCATGACCTTGACGACGCCACGCTTGGTGAGCATCACATTGCCGGGCTTGATGTCGCGGTGGACCAGGCCCATCTCGTGGCTGACCTCAAGTGCCGCCAGCACATCGCCGGTGATCTTCAGCGCCCGGTCGGCCGGCATCGCGCCGAACTGCGCGATGTCCTCGTCCAGCACGGTGCGCAGGGGCTTGCCCTCGACGTACTCCATGACGATGTACGGCACCATCGCGCCGTCGATCTCGTCCTCGCCGGAGTCGAAGACGGACACGATGTTGGTGTGCGTCAGCTTGGCCACCGACTGTGCCTCGCGCCGGAAGCGCTCGCGGAAGGACTGTTCGCGGCCCAGCTCCGTGTGGAGTGTCTTGACCGCGACGTGCCTGTCCAGTACGGAGTCGTAGGCGAGGTACACCGACGCCATTCCGCCCGCACCCAGCAGTGAACGGAGCTCGAAGCGCCCCCCGCCGACCATGCGGCCCAAGTAGTTACCGGCCGCCTGTGCGCCGTCCTCGCTCATCTGACTGCTTCCCCCTCGGCGGCGCTGCCCCCGTGCAGGTACGTTGAGTGATCCATAGACCTGATACTGGCCCAAGTTTGCCCGAGGGCTTGCTCACGTCAAGCTCGTTGCCCGTTCCGTGACCGGATGCGCATACGGCCTTCGCGAGCGCCGCCATCCAGCCGCTTCCGGCTGTTTCACCGGGCCGGGCCCCTGGGCGGGAACGGTGCCGAGTGCGCCGTCGCGTAGCGTCTCGCGGGCCCGGCGAGTACGACTCTGCGCGTCCTTCCGTGTACACGCGGTCGCTGTCTGCGAACTTGCGAGGCCGGTGTTCCAACTTGTTGGATGGCCCCTCTTCCTAACTCTTCCGGAATTCCGTCCCCATCCATGTACCCCCCGCGTGCCTGTAGCCTCCATGGGGGGAGTACGCACCGCGTGAACGTCCGCGGATTCGAATCGACGGCGAGGACTGATGGCACAGACGCAAGCCGCCGGGGGCCCTTCGGACCCCGACGCGACGGGCGGCGGCTCCATGCCCGATTCGCCGGAGTTGTGGGGCAACAACGGCCTCGTCGGCGACGGCAGATACCGCCTTACGCACCGCCTCGGCCGAGGCGGCATGGCGGAGGTCTTCGGCGCCGAGGATCTGCGTCTCGGCCGCACGGTCGCGGTGAAGCTGCTGCGCTCCGACCTCGCCGAGGACCCGGTCTCCAAGGCTCGCTTCACGCGTGAGGCCCAGTCCGTCGCGGGTCTCAACCACCACTCCGTCGTCGCGGTCTACGACTCCGGCGAGGAGATGATCGGCGGCAACATCACGCCGTACATCGTGATGGAGCTGGTCGAGGGCAGCACGATCCGTGACCTGCTGATGACCGCCGAGGCGCCGCCCGCCGACCAAGCGCTGATCATCGTCTCCGGCGTGCTGGAAGCGCTGGCCTACAGCCACCAGCACGGCATCGTGCACCGCGACATCAAGCCCGCGAACGTGATCATCACTCACGGCGGCGCCGTCAAGGTGATGGACTTCGGCATCGCCCGCGCGCTGCACGGCGCGTCCAACACCATGACCCAGACCGGCATGGTCATGGGCACCCCGCAGTACCTCTCCCCCGAGCAGGCGCTCGGCAAGACCGTGGACACCCGCTCCGACCTGTACGCGACGGGCTGTCTGCTCTACGAGCTGCTGACGCTGCGCCCGCCGTTCACCGGCGAGACGCCGCTCTCGGTGGTCTACCAGCACGTCCAGGACGACCCGGTGCTGCCGTCGCAGATCAACGACATCGTGCCGCCCGAGCTGGACGGGCTGGTGATGCGTGCGCTGGCCAAGGATCCGGACGACCGCTTCCAGTCGGCCGAGGAGATGCGCGGGCTGACGCAGTTCGCGCTCCAGATGCTGCACGAGCAAGGCAGCCACACCGGCGGCCTGTGGAACACCGGCCCGGTCGCACACGGTGGCGCCTCGACGCCCGCCATGGGGGTCCCGGGCGCCAACGCCCGCCCGCACCCCTCGCACTCCGAAACCTCGCAGATGGGCGCGCCCATGCTGCCGGGCGCGCGGGACGACGACGGCGGCTTCGACGGCGGGAGCCGGCGCGGCGGTGGCGGCGGCAGGGGCGGCAACGGCCTCAAGTACGCGCTGGTTGCCTTCCTCGCGGTCATCGCCATCGCGGGCGGCGTCGCCTTCGCGCTCAAGAGCGACACGGGCGGCGACAACAAGCCGGACAAGCCGTCCCACTCCAGCTCGGAGACCAAGAAGGAGAAGAAGCCCAAGGAGCCGTCGGACACGCCGACCGAGACCGAGAACGAGACCGAGAACGAGAACACCGGTGCCGGCACGGACAATCCGGGCGACTGGCAGCCGACCGAGACGTCGTCGAACTCGGTGCCCGACCGGCCCCGGCCCACCACCTCGCCGACCGGGGGACCGAACGACACCCCGACCGGCAGCGGCCACGGCGGTGGCCGTGGCGGTGCGTCGAACGGCAGCGGGAACGGCGGGAACACGCCGACCAAGCCCCCCACCGAGTCCGGTGACGCGGACCAGGGCGGTATCACCGAGGGTGGCCAGTCGGGCAACAACGACGGCGGCGAGGGCGACTGAGCCGCCCCGCCGGCGCGCTCGGCTCCCCGTCGGCGCCCTCCACTCCTCATCGGAGCCTCCCGGAGCCCCTCGGTGCCCTCGGCCCCTGTCGGCGTCTTCGGCCGCCTCGGCCCGGGAGGGGCTGACCGCGGTGGTCAGTTGGCGGTGCGGTGGCCCGAATCCCCTACGGCGCAGGCGGATTGACCTTGCTCTCGGCCGACTGTCGTACGAGAGTGACGAGTTGACCCGGGCCGGTTGACGGTTTGATGTTCGTCACTCTGGTGCCGACGTCGCGGAGTCAGTCGCTCCGTTTCCTCTACGATGCGGCTCGTGCAGCCGTCATCGCCCGCCCTCACCGAGAGCACCCTCCGCTCCCTGGTGCGGCGGTACGACGTGGGAGAGCCGCTGTCGTGCGAACCGGTGTCGCAGGGGCTGCTCAACCGCGGCTACCGCCTCGCCACCACGCACGGCAGCTATTTCCTCAAGCACCACCTCGACGGCGACCCCGCCGACCCGGCCGGACTCGCCCGTATCGAGGGCCAGCACCGGGCGACGGCCCAACTCGGGGCGCTCGGGCTGCCCGTGGTCTCCGCGCTGGCGTGCCGCGGGGGGCGCACGGTAGCTGTGGTCGGCGGGCGCTGCTATGCGCTGCACCCCTGGGTCGAGGGCAGCCACCGGCACGGCAGTGAACTGTCGGCCGCGCAGTGCCACCGGCTGGGCGCCCTGCTCGGGCAGGTGCACACCCGTCTCGCGCAGGTCAAACCCCAAGTGCCGGACGCGACCCATGAGAGCGCCGACCTGTCCGCGACCTACGAGGTGATCGGGGAGCTGCTCGTCCATGTGCGGGCGCGGCGGCGCCGCGACAGCTTCGACGAACTGGCCGAACACCGGCTCACCGAGCGCCGCGAACTGCTGCGCCGCTACGCCGACGCCCGCCCGCCCGCGGTGCCCGGCACTTTCAGCGGCTGGGTGCACGGGGACTTCCACCCGCTGAACCTGCTCTACGCGACGGCGGGCCGCGAGCCGAGGCCCGTGGCGATCCTGGACTGGGACCGGCTGGGGGTGCACCCGCGCGCGGAAGAGGCCGTGCGCGGGGCGGCGATCTTCTTCGTACGGCCTGACGGAACGCTCGATCTGCGGAAGATCCGGGGCTTCGCACGGGCGTACCGGTTCTTCGCCGGGGCCTCCCGCGCGGAACTCGCCGCCGCTGTGCACCGGGTGTGGTGGGAGCGGCTGAACGACTTCTGGATGCTGCGCTGGCGCTATCAACTGCGGGACGTGCGCGCGGACCCCCAGTTCCCGGCAGCGGCCGCACTGGTGGTGTGGTGGAGCGCCCGCTACGAGGCGGTGCGGTCCGCGTTCTGCGACTGACCGGATGCCTGGCGGGAAGTCCGGCTGGATGGCTCACCGGATGGCTGAACGGGCGCCCGTCCGGATGCCTGCCGGGATGCCTGTCCGGATGCCTGACCGGAGGGGGCTTCGGAGGAGCGGGTGTGCTGGGGCGGGACGCGCGGGGGGCGGGTGTCATCCGGGGCGAAGCTGTCATCCGGGCCGCGGGTGTCACCTGGGCCGTGGCGCGACCGGCCGGGCGGGCCGGGGACGCCGCTGAGCCGGTGGACGGTCACGAACTCGGGGTCGATCCGCAGATACGCCGGGTCGAACCGCTGTCCGTCGGCCCGCTCGGTCAGCGGCCCGAAGCACCCCAACTGCTCCTCGCTGGGCACGATGAGCCGGGCCTGCCCCACGAACTGCACGGACCAGACCTCCGGGGCGCCCGACTCCACGTTTCCCGCCTCGAAGGCGACAACGTTGCCATCGAGCGCGGAGTGGTACTCGAAACCTCGGTGGATGCGTATGAGCACGCTCTCGCCGTCCACGATGTGCCGGGCCACTGTCACGAAGGGCAGCGCGTGCTTGCTCATCGCGACCCGCCCGTAGCGGATGCTCGGCAGCAGCGTCAGCGCCTCTTCGCGTTCCGGATCCGGTGGCATGCCCACACCCTGCCCCTGTCAGCGGTCCCGGACCAGGGTGATCAGCCCCTATTCGAGGGCCCTTCGGCCCCTTGCGCTCCGGGGAGTGACAGCGGCAGGACGGCGGGGGAGACCGGCGGGGCGGGCGCTCTCGCCGGTGCGGGAGGGGCGCGCAATCGCCGTGCGCGGGGGCGGGCGCGCTATCGCCGTCTGCCGGCCTGGAGTCGGGCCACGTACGCCGCGGCCTGGGAGCGGCGTTCCATGCCGAGCTTGGCCAGCAGGCTGGAGACATAGTTCTTGATCGTCTTCTCGGCGAGGTGCAGTTGCTCGCCGATGGCGCGGTTGGTCATGCCCTCGCCGATCAAGTCGAGGATCTTGTGCTCCTGTTCGGTGAGCGCGTTGATCCGCTCGTCCCCGTCGCCTCCACCGTGGTGCCCGTCCACGGCTCGGCTGCTCCGTCCGTTGCCGGAGCCCTGGCCACTCCCAGCTCCCTGGCCGCTCCCAGCTCCCTGATCACTCCCGGAACTCTGACCACTACCGGCTCTCTGACCACTACCGGCGCGCAGCCGGTCCAGTACGCGCCGGGTCGCCACCGGGTCCAGCAGTGACTTTCCGGCGGCGACGTCCCGTACGGCCGTCAGCAGTTCGCTGCTGCCGATCGCCTTGGGCGCGAACCCCGAGGCACCGGCCATGACCGAGTCGAAGAGTGCCTCCTCGTCCGAGAAGGAGGTCAGCATCAGACAGCGGATGTTCTCGTCGCGCGAGCGGATCTCCCGGCAGACCTCCACGCCACTGCCGTCGGGGAGCCTGATGTCGAGGACTGCCACGTCCGGGTGAAGGGCGTCGATGCGAGCGATCGCCTCGGCGGCGGTACCGGCCTCGCCCACGACCTCGATGTCGGATTCGACCGAGAGCATGTCGCGCACTCCCCTGCGGACCACCTCGTGATCATCGACCAGGAATACGCGGATTCTTCCGTTTTCGGCCACCCGTTCAGTCTCACATACTGATCCTCTCTCCACTCTTCCCGGGCTTCGGCACCCCGGGTTAACGTGCGAGGGTCCGCGGCTCGCGAAGCCGTGACCAGTGATGTCCCTGATTCTTCGCGCAAGTGCTTGGACTTCCGTGTTCTTAGTTGGATATCCGAGCAAAGTTGCAGGTCAGGGGCGCCTCGTGCGTCTATGGAGATACTGGCCATGGCTAGGGGCGTTCCCGACTGAGGTCAGGACGAGCGGGCCGCGACCGGGACAGCAGTCACCGCCCGGTGCCAACCGCGACGCTCCCACCCCGTGCGCCGCACGGGATCGGGCGAGCCTCCCCCCGCCATTGGGCGGGGGAGCCCCAGGCCACCGGCAACCCCGGGGGCCGGACAGACGGAGGAGCACACGTGACCGTGGAGAGCACTGCCGCGCGGAGCGACGCGCGCCGCAGCGGCACCGGACGAAAGAGCGCTACCCAGGCGGCGGAGACCGCCGGGACGGGTAAGGCAGCCGCTACGACCAGCACGGGCGGCCCGAGCGGCGCCCGCAGTACGACGGGCGGAGCGAGCGGCGCCGACGGCGCGACCGGCGCACGCGGGGAGGCGGGCGACCGCAGCGCACGCGCTGCGGCCAAACCGCGCAAGGCCGCGGCGAAGACCCCGGCGAAGGGTTCAGCGAAGGGCCCCACCAAGACCCCGGCCGCGACGACGGCGAAGTCCCCGGCCAAGGGCCCCACGAAGGCCCCGGCCAAGACGTCCGCCAAGTCTCCGGCGAAGGCCCCGGCCAAGACGTCCGGCAAGTCTCCGGCGAAGACCTCCGGAACCAAGGCGTCCGCCAAGGCCGCCGCGTCGGCCGCATCCACCGCATCCACCGCATCCACCGCGTCCGCCGGGACCAAGAGTCCCCGGCGCTCGAAGGCCGTGACGGCGGACGCCCCCGTGGAGACCGGCGCGGTCACCCCCGGTGGCCCCGCGAGCACCGAGCTGGTGCAGCTGCTCACCCCGGAAGGCGAGCGCGTCACCCATCCGGACTACGACGTGGACCTCTCGGCGGAGGAGCTGCGCGGCCTCTACCGCGACATGGTGCTCACCCGCCGTTTCGACTCGGAGGCGACGGCCCTCCAGCGCCAGGGCGAGCTGGGGCTGTGGGCCTCACTGCTCGGCCAGGAGGCCGCCCAGATCGGCTCGGGCCGTGCGCTGCGCGCGGACGACTACGTCTTCCCCACCTACCGCGAGCACGGCGTCGCCTGGTGCCGTGACGTGGACCCGACGATGCTGCTCGGCATGTTCCGCGGCGTGAACCACGGCGGCTGGGACCCCAACAGCAACAACTTCCACCTCTACACCATCGTGATCGGCTCCCAGGTCCTGCACGCGACCGGGTACGCGATGGGGGTGGCCAAGGACGGCGCCGACTCCGCCGTGATCGCCTACTTCGGCGACGGCGCCTCCAGCCAGGGCGACGTCGCGGAGGCGTTCACGTTCTCGGCCGTCTACAACGCGCCCGTGGTGTTCTTCTGCCAGAACAACCAGTGGGCCATCTCCGAGCCCACCGAGCGCCAGTCCCGGGTGCCGATCTACCAGCGTGCCCAGGGCTTCGGATTCCCGGGCGTGCGCGTGGACGGCAATGACGTGCTGGCCTGTCTCGCGGTCACCAAGGCAGCCGTCGAGCGCGCCCGCGCCGGCGAAGGGCCCATGCTCATCGAGGCGTTCACCTACCGCATGGGCGCCCACACCACGTCCGACGACCCCACGCGCTACCGCTCCGACGAGGAGCGCGCCTCGTGGGAGGCCAAGGACCCGATTCAGCGGCTGCGCTCCTACCTGGAGAAGGAAGGGCTGGCCGACGCCGCCTACTTCACCTCCATCGAGGAGGAGAGCGAGGCCATGGGCAAACACGTGCGCGAGGCCATCCGCACCATGCCCGACCCCGACACCATGGCGATCTTCGAGAACGTCTACGCCGACGGGCACGCGCTCGTCGATGAGGAGCGCGCGCAGTTCGCGTCGTACCTCGACTCGTTCGCCGACTCGGACTCTCACGAGGAGGGCCGCTGATGGCCACCACCACCGCCGGCCCCGCCCCGAGCCGCAGCGAGGCGGGGCACGCTTCGAGCACCGGGAACACCGCGAACACAGCGGGCGCTCCGGGCCCGAAGAAGCTGCCGCTCGCCAAGGCGATCAACGCCTCGCTGCGCACCGCGATGGAGAACGACTCCAAGGTCCTGGTCATGGGTGAGGACGTCGGCAAGCTCGGCGGCGTCTTCCGGGTGACCGACGGGCTCCAGAAGGACTTCGGCGAGGGCCGGGTCATCGACACCCCGCTCGCCGAGTCCGGCATCGTCGGCACCGCGATCGGGCTGGCGCTGCGCGGCTACCGTCCCGTCGTCGAGATCCAGTTCGACGGATTCGTCTTCCCCGCCTACGACCAGATCGTCACCCAGCTCGCCAAGATGCACGCGCGGGCGCTGGGCAAGATCAAGCTGCCGGTCGTCATCCGTATCCCGTACGCGGGCGGCATCGGCGCGGTCGAGCACCACAGCGAGTCGCCCGAGGCGCTGTTCGCGCACGTCGCGGGCCTCAAGTGTGTCTCGCCCTCGAACTCCTCGGACGCCTACTGGATGATGCAGCAGGCCATCGAGAGCGACGACCCGGTGATCTTCTTCGAGCCGAAGCGCCGCTACTGGGAGAAGGGCGAGGTGGACACAGCCGCCATCCCGGCCCCGCTGCACACCGCCTCCCTCGCACGGCAGGGCACCGCGCTGACGCTCGCCGCCTACGGGCCGATGGTGAAGGTCTGCCTGGAGGCGGCAGCCGCCGCCGAGGAGGAGGGCAACTCGCTGGAGGTCGTGGACCTGCGTTCGATGTCCCCGATCGACTTCGACACGCTCCAGCGCTCGGTGGAGAAGACCGGCAGGCTGGTCGTCGTCCACGAGGCTCCCGTCTTCCTGGGCACCGGGGCGGAGATCGCCGCCCGCATCACGGAGCGGTGCTTCTACCATCTGGAAGCACCGGTGCTGCGCGTCGGCGGTTTCCACGCGCCGTATCCTCCGGCCCGCCTGGAGGACGAGTACCTGCCGAACCTGGACCGGGTGCTCGATGCCGTCGACCGCGCGCTGGCGTACTGAGGAGAGCCGTGACGATGACTGAAAGCGCCAGCAACGCCGGCAGTGCCGGCAGCGCCGCTCGTATCCGCGAGTTCAAGATGCCCGACGTGGGCGAGGGGCTGACCGAGGCAGAGATCCTCAAGTGGCACGTCCAGCCCGGTGACACGGTCACGGACGGGCAGGTCGTGTGCGAGGTGGAGACCGCCAAGGCGGCGGTGGAACTGCCTATTCCGTTCAACGGCGCCGTACACGAACTGCGCTTCGACGAGGGCGCGACCGTCGATGTCGGCACGCCGATCATCACCGTCGATACGGGACCTGTCGGCGCCGGACAGGAGTCCCGGCAGCCGGACGAGTCCGCGCGCGAGGCCGCGTCCGCGCCGGAGGCCGAGTCCGTGCGGGCCGAGGAGTCCGAGCAGGACGAGCAGCCGGCGGGGCGGCAGCCCGTGCTGGTCGGCTACGGGGTCTCGGCCGGCTCCACCAAGCGGCGGCCCCGTAAGCGCCCCGAGGGCGAAGTCCCGGCCCCGGCCCAGCCGCAGACTCCGGCCCAGCCGCAGGCACCGGCCCAGCCGCAGGCACCGGCCCCGTCGGCGGCACCGGGCGTCAACGGGCATGGTGCGGCGGCGTCCGCCGAGGGGGAGCGCGCGGGACGTCCGGAGCGGCCACTGGCCAAGCCTCCGGTGCGCAAGCTCGCCAAGGACCTCGGCGTGGACCTGAACGCGGTCACCCCGACGGGGCCCGAAGGCGTCGTCACCCGCGAGGACGTCCACGCGGCTGCGGCTCCCGCGACCGGCCTCGCGGCGCCCTCGGCCCCGCCGGGAGCCCCGGCGCCGGGCGCGGCCCCGGACTCCGTACGGCAGGCCCCCGCACCCGGGCTCGAACCGGCGGCGGACGCGGCAGACGCGACGGCGAACGGCGCCCGGGAGACCCGTATCCCGGTCAAGGGCGTCCGCAGGGCGACCGCACAGGCGATGGTCACCAGCGCGTTCACGGCGCCGCACGTCACCGAGTTCGTGACGGTGGATGTCACCCGGACGATGAAGCTGGTCGGCGAGCTGAAGCAGGACCCCGACATGGCGGGCGTCCGTGTCAACCCGCTGCTGTTCGTCGCGAAGGCGTTCCTGCTGGCGATCCGCCGCCATCCGGAGGTCAACTCCGCGTGGGACGAGGAGCGTCAGGAGATCGTCCGTAAGCACTACGTGAACCTCGGCATCGCCGCCGCGACCCCGCGCGGGCTGATCGTTCCGAACATCAAGGACGCGCAGGACAAGACCCTTCCCGAACTGGCGTCCGCGCTCGGGGAATTGGTGAGCACCGCCCGCGAGGGCAGGACCAGTCCGGCGGCGATGAGCGGCGGCACGGTGACGATCACCAATGTGGGGGTCTTCGGTGTCGATACCGGCACCCCGATCCTCAACCCCGGCGAGTCCGCGATCCTCGCCTTCGGGCAGATCCGCGAACAGCCGTGGGTGCACAAGGGCAAGGTCAAGCCGCGCCAGGTCACCACGCTCGCGCTCTCCTTCGACCACCGGCTGGTGGACGGGGAGCTGGGCTCCAGGGTGCTGGCCGACGTGGCCGCGGTCCTGGAGCAGCCCAAGCGGCTGATGACCTGGGGTTGATGCCTCGGGCTGATGGCTGACGGCCTGGGGCCGGTAGCCCAGGACCGTTGGCCCGAGGCCCGAGGCCCGAGGCCCTGGGCTGACCTGGGGCTGAGCCCGTTCCGCAGGCTGAAGGCGCCGTCCGTATCGTGGACGGCGCCTTCGCTTGGATCTCTGTTGTATCTATGGTGTGCACATGTCTTCCGCTGCCGCCGTCAGACAGCCCCCCGCCGCCGAACGTGTCTACCACCACGTCAAGCAGGCCGTCCTGGAACGGCACTTCGAGGGCGGCATGCTCCTGACCGAGGGCGAGCTGGCCGAGGCGGTCGGGGTGTCCAGAACCCCCGTGCGCGAGGCCCTGCTCCGGCTGGAGGTCGAGGGACTCATCCGCCTCTACCCCAAGAAGGGCGCGCTCGTCCTGCCCGTATCGGCGCAGGAGATCGAGGACGTGGTGGAGACGAGGCTGCTGGTCGAACAGCACGCCGTACGCCGTGCGGTGCCTGTCTCCGATGCGCTCGTCTCGCGGCTGGAGGAGCTGCTGGAGGAGCAGCGCGCACACGCCGCCACCGGCGATCTGGCGGCCGTCTCCGTGGCCGACCGCTGCTTTCACGCCACCATCGTCAAGGCGACCGGCAACCACATCCTCACCCGGCTCTACGACCAGCTGCGCGACCGGCAGCTGCGCATGGGCGTCGCGGTGATGCACGCGCACCCCGACCGGATCGCCAAGACCCTCACCGAGCACGGCGACATCCTGCGCACCCTGCGCGAGGGCGACACGGAGGCGGCGGCGCTCGCCGTCCACCAGCACGTCAGCCGCGTACGGCACCTGGTGCGCGGCGAGGACGGGCTCCGCGCGGAGGGGCGCGGACTCCGGGCGGACGGGCACGGGCTCCATGACGGGCGCGGACACGGGCACGACCACGGCAACGGGCTCGCGGGCGGGTCCTGGGGCGGTGCGCTGCGATGAGTTCAGCCGACTCGACCGGCATACGCCTGCCCGGCGACCCGCCGGGCGGCACGCGCGCGATGTGGGTATGGGGTATCGGCGTCGCGGTCTACTTCGTCGCCGTCACCTACCGCACCAGCCTCGGCGTGGCCGGAATCGACGCGGTCGACCGGTTCGGCATCAGCGCCTCCGCGCTCTCCAGCTTCTCCATACTCCAGCTCCTCGTCTACGCGGGCATGCAGATCCCGGTCGGCCTGCTCGTGGACCGCTGGGGCACCAGGCGCATCCTGCTGCTGGGCGTCGTGCTGTTCACCGCCGGACAGTTCGGCTTCGCGGTCTCCGGCTCGTACGCCATGGCGCTGGCCTCCCGCGCCCTGCTCGGCTGCGGGGACGCGATGACGTTCATCGCCGTACTGCGGCTGGGCGCACGGTGGTTCCCGGCCCGGCGCGGCCCGGTGATCGCGCAGGTCGCGGCGCTGATGGGGATGGCGGGCAACCTCGTCACCACGCTGGTGCTCGCGCGCCTGCTCGACGTCTTCGGGTGGACCCCGACGTTCGCCGGCAGCGCGGCGGGCGGTATCGCGATCCTGCTGCTGGTGATCTTCTTCCTCAAGGACCACCCGGAAGGGTTCGCGCCCCCTGCCCGCGCCAGGGAGGAGGGCGGTGCGCCCGGGCCGGGCTTCATCCGGCGGCAGATCACCGAGGCGTGGCGCGAGCCCGGCACCCGGACGGGCATGTGGGTGCACTTCACCTGCCAGTTCCCCGGCATGGTCTTCCTGCTGCTGTGGGGCATGCCGTATCTGGTCGAGGCCCAGGGGCTCGATCGCGGGACCGCGGGTGAACTCCTCACCCTGGTGGTGATCTCGAACATGTGCTGCGGCCTCGTCTACGGCCAGGTCATCTCCCGCCACCATGCCGCCCGCACCCCGCTGGTGCTCGGCACCGTGCTGGCGACGGCCGCCGTGTGGGCCGCCACCCTCGCCTGGCCGGGACGGTCCCCGATGTGGCTGCTGGTCGTCCTCTGCGTCGTCCTGGGAGCCTGCGGGCCCGGTTCGATGATCGGCTTCGACTTCGCCCGCCCCGCCAACCCGCCCGAGCGGCAGGGAACCGCGTCCGGCATCGTCAACATAGGAGGCTTCACGGCCTCCATGACGACCTTGCTCGCCGTCGGCGTACTCCTCGACCTGACCGGCGACAACTTCCGTATCGCCTTCGCCGGAGTCTTCGTTCTCCAGGCGCTCGGCCTCGCCCAGGTGCTCCGGCTGCGGGGGCGCGCGGTGCGGCGCGAGCGTGAGCGCGTCGTGGCCAGCAGGGTCGAGGCGGTACACGTGCCGGTGTGAGGCGCACATGAGTCAACGGGGGCACACCAGCCGCGAGGCGTGTGCCGAACCGCGAGGCGTGTGCGAACCGCGAGGTGTGCGCCGTCAGGGCGTGACGGAGAAGTGGGTGAGGATCGCGGTCGCCAACTCGGCGTCCCCCTCGGTCTTGACGCGGTCCGCGACCGCCTCGGCACGCACCCGCCCGGTGGCCAGCCGCAGATACGTCTCCCAGTCCAGCGACAGCGTCGCCTCTGGCCCCAGCGAAGGGCTGCCGCCCACGCTCGCCTTGCCGTTCGCGTCCACGCGCACGGTCCGCATGAACTCCACCGGGCCGCTCACATCGAAGACCACCGCGGAGTTGGGCGGCGCCCCGGCGTCCTTGCCGACGACCTTGGGCAGGCCCGCCAGCAGCACGTCCCGCGCCACGTGCGCGCCCGCCGAATCCAGGTTGCCCGGCGTGTTGAGCGCGCGCCGCAGGTCCTGTTCGTGCACCCAGACATCGAACGCGCGCGTCATCAACAGCCGCTCCAGGGGCACCTTCCGGGGCCCGAACGGCACCACGGTGTTGATCTCGGCCTCCGGCCCCCGCTTCTCGTTGCGCAGCTGCCGGGAGCGGCGGATGAACGTGTACTCGAACTCGCTGGTCATCTCCGGACCGGTGTGGTGCCGCCGGACATCGACCTGGACCTCCATGTGGCGGCTCGTCTCGTCGCGCACGTGATAGATGTCGCGAGGGAGTGTGTGGATCGGGCGGGGGTCGCCGAGCAACTCGCACTCCAGGCCGATGATGTGGGAGACCACATCGCGAACCGACCAGCCGGGGCACTCGGTCCGCCTGTTCCACTCCCCTTCGGCGAGCGGGGTGACCAGCTCGGATATTGCTTCCATGGACTGCGTCCAGGCGTCAACGTAGGGCTGAAGGCTTGGGTGGTCGGTCACGGAACCCCTCGGCGTTACGGATCGTTCGCGGGCTGGGTGCTCTCAAGTTACGCTGCGCGCGGGCACCCGGCAGTGCTTTTGGGACGATGCTAGGCCCAATCGCCCCCCTCGATCGCATGGACGGTGGTACGGTGCGCGCTTCTCTTCTCCAGATCCAGGTAGACCCGGACGAGTCGGTCAATTCCCGCCGCGAGCGGGTCGCTTCGCTCGTACGCGCCCAAAAAGGTGCGGACCTGGTGGTGCTGCCCGAGCTGTGGCCCGTCGGCGCCTTCGCCTTCGACCGCTTCGCCGCCGAGGCCGAGGACGCGGACCCGGCCGCGGGGCCCACCGCGCTGGCCATGTCGGCCGCGGCGCGGGACGCGGGAGTGTGGCTGCACGCCGGGTCGATCGTCGAGAAGGGCCACGAGGCCGGCGCCCTCTACAACACCTCCCTGGTCTTCTCCCCCGCCGGTGAACTGACCGGCACCTACCGCAAGATCCACCGCTTCGGCTTCGACCGGGGCGAGGCCACGCTGATGACGGCCGGCACCCAGCCGGTGACCGTGCCGCACCCGCAGGCCACACTCGGCCTGGCCACCTGCTACGACCTGCGCTTCCCGGAGCTGTTCCGCGCGCTGGTGGACGCCGAGCCGGAGGGCGCGCGGGTGATCGTCGTCCCGGCGGGCTGGCCCGCCAAGCGCGCGGAGCACTGGTCGCTGTTCGCACGCGCCCGCGCCGTGGAGAACCAGACCTTCGTGCTCGCCTGCGGCACGGCCGGCAGCCACGCGGGCGTCGCCCAGGCCGGCCGCAGCGCGGTCATCGACCCGTGGGGCGAGGTGCTCGCGGCGGCCGACGGCGCGGAGGAGACGGTGGTCACAGCCGACCTCGACCTCTCCCAGATCGACAAGGTCCGGGAGTCCTTCCCGGTCCTGAAGGACCGCGTCCTCTGAGCCCTGGGTCCGGTTCCGGTCCTGGTTCTGGTCCCGGCGGGCGCTTCGCCGGGGAGGTGGCAGGCTGGGGGTATGAACGACCCCGCCGCCACACCCGCCCCTGCCGCCACCCGCCGCCCCCGGGTCCGCGCCCCCGAGCTGTCCGGCGCGGGCGGCTGGCTGAACACGGGCGGTGAGCGGCTCGACCTCGCCTCGTTGCGCGGCAAGTGCGTGATCGTCGACTTCTGGACGTTCTGCTGCGTCAACTGCCTGCACGTCCTGGACGAGCTGCGCGAGCTGGAGGAGCGGCACAAGGACACGGTCGTGGTCGTCGGCGTGCACTCGCCGAAGTTCGTGCACGAGGCCGAGCACGCCGCGGTCGTGGACGCGGTCGAACGCTACGGCGTGGAGCATCCGGTGCTCGACGACCCGGACCTGGCCACGTGGAAGCAGTACGCGGTGCGCGCCTGGCCCACCCTCGTCGTGATCGACCCCGAGGGCTATGTGGTGGCGCAGCACGCGGGCGAGGGCCATGTGCACGCGATCGAGCGGCTGATCGGGGAGCTGGAGGCCGAGCACGAGGCCAAGGGCACACTCCGCCGCGGCGAAGGCCCCGCCCTCCCGTCACCCGACCACCACCCCTCAATGAGCCTCGCGCCCCTGATCCCGGAGCCCGCCGCGACCGACCTCCGCTTCCCCGGCAAGGTGCTCGCGCTGCCGGACGGCGGCTACCTCGTCTCCGACACCACCCGCCACCAGTTGGTGGAGCTGGCGGCCGACGGCGAGAGCGCGCTGCGCCGTATCGGCACCGGAGAGCGCGGCATGGCGGACGGCGCACCGGATGAAGCGCGGTTCAACGAGCCGCAGGGGCTCGCGCCGCTGCCCGACGGCACTGTCCTCGTCGCCGACACCGTCAACCACGCGCTGCGCCGTCTCGACCTGACGACCGGCGCGGTGACGACGGTGGCAGGCACGGGCGCGCAGTGGTGGCAGGGCGCCCCCACCGAGGGCCCCGCGCGCGAGATCGCGCTCTCCTCGCCCTGGGACGTGGCCTGGTTCGCCGACCGCGCGTGGATCGCGATGGCGGGGGTGCACCAGCTGTGGACGTACGACCCGGAGAGCGGGACGGTCCGGGCCGAGGCGGGCACGACCAACGAGGGCCTGGTGGACGGCCCGGCGGCCGAAGCCTGGTTCGCACAGCCCTCCGGGCTCGCCGTCGCACCGGATGGAGCGAGATTGTGGTTCGCCGACTCCGAGACGAGTGCGCTGCGCTGGGTGGAGCGCGCCGACGTACCGGACGATGCGGACGCGACGCGGGGCGGCGGTGAGGGCCGGTTCGTCGTCCGTACCGCCGTGGGCACCGGGCTGTTCGACTTCGGTCACCGCGACGGCCCCGCCGACCAGGCGCTCATGCAGCATCCGTTGGGCGTCACGGCGCTGCCGGACGGTTCGGTGGCCGTATCGGACACCTACAACCACGCGCTGCGCCGCTTCGACCCGGCGACCGGTGAAGTGAGCACCCTGGCAACCGACGTGCGCGAGCCGTCGGACGCCGTGCTGGCGGCCGACGGCTCGGGCGACCTCGTGGTGGTGGAATCGGCGCGCCACCGGCTGACCCGGCTGCGGCTGCCCGAGGACGCGGTACGGGTGGCGGGTGTCGCGCACCGCACACAGCGCGCGGCCACCGACGTCGCGCCGGGTGTACTGCGGCTGGACGTGGTCTTCCAGGCGCCCGCGGGCCAGAAGCTCGACAATCGCTACGGCCCCTCGACCCGGCTCATCGTCAGCGCCACCCCGCCCGAACTCCTCGAACAGGGCGACGGGCAGGGCACGGAGCTGACCCGCGAGGTGCGGCTGGCCGGGGGCGAGGGCACGGAGGGTGTCCTGCACATCTCCGCCATGGCCGCCTCCTGTGACGAGGAGGGCGAGTTCCCCGCCTGCCATGTGCACCAGCAGGACTGGGGCGTTCCGGTACGCCTCGACGCCGACGGCGCCGACCGCCTGCCCCTGGTGCTCGCCGGGATGGACGAGAAGGGCCTGGCCGGCTAGCCCGGCCTGGGCGGCCGGCTCCGGGAATCCGTGGGGCGGCTCACTCCCAGTGGTGCTTGTTGACCTCTTCGATCACCGGTGCGCCGGGGGACGGGGGCTGTACACGGCGCCGCTTCAGGATGCTGATGTAGGCGCACAGGCCGATCGTGCCGACGATGAGCAGGATGATGCCCATGACGTCGACGTTGAGACCACTGATGTCCCAGTCGACGGCCAGGGTCAGGATCGCGCCCACGGCCATCATGCCGATGCACACGACGATGCCCATGAATGGTGCCTCCAAGCTCGGTTGAGCCATGCGGCTCGTGCCCCGAACTGGCTCGTTTCCCGGGCCGGTTCGCTTACCGGGCCGCGAGTACCCGGGCCGGGAGCGGCCATTCAGCACACCTGACCCCGGCCGCACGCCCCCGCCTCACTCCCCCAGGAAGGCGGTGAGGCAGTTGGCCAGCAGGAACGGGTCCTTGGCGCCGCACAGTTCGCGGGCCGCGTGCATGGAGAGGATCGCGACGCCGATATCGACGGTGGTGATCCCGTGCCGGGCCGCGGTGATGGGGCCGATCGTGGTCCCGCAGGGCATGTCGTTGTTGGACACGAAGCTCTGCCAGGGCACGCCCGCTCGCTCGCAGGCCGCCGCGAAGACGGCACGGCCCGCGCCGTCGGTCGAGTAGCGCTGGTTGACGTTGACCTTGAGGATCGGCCCGCCGTCCGGCATGGGGTGGTGGCCGGGCTCGTGCCGCTCGGGGTAGTTGGGGTGCACGGCGTGGCCGGTGTCGGAGGAGAGGCAGACGGTCCCGGCGTAGGCGCGGGCCCGGTCCTCGTAGGAGCCGCCGCGGGCGTAGACCGACCGCTCCAGGACCGAGCCCAGCAGCGGGCCCTGGGCCCCGGTGTCCGACTGGCTGCCGTTCTCCTCGTGGTCGAAGGCCGCCAGTACGGGGACGCAGGTGGGCGCGGTGTCGTGCTGGGCGGCGGCGGCCAGCGCGGCGGCGCCCGCGTGCACCGACAGCAGGTTGTCCATGCGCGGCCCTGCCAGGAGTTCGCGGTCGCGCCCCAGGTAGGAGGGGGGCTCCACGCTGTGTGCCATCAGGTCGAACCCGGCGATCTCGTCCGCCGGGACCCCGCTCTCCTCCGCGAGGAAGCGCAGCAGGTCCCCCTCGCGGGGCCGGCCCAGCCCCCAGACCGGGGTCATATGGCGCTGCCGGTCCAGCTTGAGGCCCTCGTTGGCCTGCCGGTCGAGGTGGATGGCGAGTTGCGGGACGCGCAGCAGTGCCCGGTCCACGTTCACCAGGTGGGTGGAGCGGTCACGCAGGGTCAGCCTGCCGCTGAGGCCGAGATCCCGGTCCAGCCAGGTGTTGAGCAGGGTTCCGCCGTAGATCTCCACGGCGATCTGCCGCCAGCCGTGTGCGCCGGTGTCGGGCACGGGCTTGACGCGCAGGTTGGGGGAGTCGGTGTGGGCGCCGACGATGCGGTACGGCGTCGCGGGCGTTGCCCCCTCGGGGACGTACCAGGCGATCAGGGCGCCGCCTCGCAGCACGTACTTGCCGCCCGTGCCCGCGTCCCATGCCTCGGTCTCCAGCACTCGCCGGAAGCCCGCCTTCTCCAGCAGCGCCGCGGCGTTGGCCACCGCGTGGTACGGCGAGGGGCTCGCGGCGAGAAAGGACATCAGACCGTCGGTGTGCCCGCGGTCGAACGGCATGGTTTCGCTCATGTTCCCAGCTTACGGCCGCCCTGGTCACAGCCGATTGCCGCCCGCGGACCGCCCGCGGAGCCAGGCAGAGCCGGGCCGGAGCCACCCCGGGCCGCGCAGCGGGAGCGCCCCGCTCCCGGGGGTGCGGGAGCGGGGCGCGGTGGGGTCACCGGGCCGGGGTCTGGGGCCACCGGGCCGGACCCTCGCGGCTCAGAAGGCGTTCTCGTCCAGGTCCATGACCGACAGATCGACGGCGTCGGCCTGCTCGCGCTGGGCGGAGACGAGGGGCAGGACGTTGGCCGCGAAGAACTTCGCCGCCGCGATCTTGCCCTGGTAGAACGGCACGTCCTTCGGGGCGGCGTCCGCCAGCTTCTCGGCCGCGACGGCGGCGCCGCGCAGCAGCAGGTAGCCGACGACGACATCGCCGGACGCCATCAGGAAGCGGGTGGTGTTGAGCCCGACCTTGTAGATGGACTTGATGTCCTTCTCCGTGGCGGCCAGGTCCGTCAGCATCGTGCCGACGATGGCTTCCAGGTCGGCGGCGGCCTTGGCGAGGTGGTCGCGCGAGCCGGCCAGTTCCTCGCCGCCGCGGGCGTCGGCCAGGAACTTCTTGATCTCCTCCGAGAGGGCGGTGAGGGCCTGGCCCTGGTCGCGGACGACCTTGCGGAAGAAGAAGTCCTGGCCCTGGATCGCGGTGGTGCCCTCGTAGAGGGTGTCGATCTTGGAGTCCCGGATGTACTGCTCGATCGGGTACTCCTGGAGGTAGCCCGAGCCGCCCAGCGTCTGGAGGGACTGCGCCAGCTGCTCGTAGGACTTCTCCGAGCCGTAGCCCTTCACGATCGGCAGCAGCAGGTCGTTGAGGCGCTTGGCCGCGGCGGCGTCCTCGCCGTTGTGCTCCTTGACCAGGATCTCGTCCTGGACGGCGGCGGTGTAGAGGACGAGGGCGCGCATGCCCTCGGCGTACGCCTTCTGCGTCAGCAGTGAGCGGCGCACATCGGGGTGGTGGGTGATGGTGACGCGCGGCGCGGTCTTGTCGGTGAACTGCGCGAGGTCGGCGCCCTGCACCCGCTCCTTGGCGTATTCGAGGGCGTTGAGGTATCCGGTCGAGAGCGTCGCGATGGCCTTCGTGCCGACCATCATCCGGGCGAACTCGATGATCTTGAACATCTGGCGGATGCCGTCGTGCTTCTCGCCCAGCAGCCAGCCCTTGGCGGGGCGGCCGGATGCGCCGAAGGTCATCTCGCAGGTGTTGGAGACCTTCAGGCCCATCTTGTGCTCGACGTTGGTGGCGTAGACGCCGTTGCGCTCGCCCAGCTCGCCGCTCTCCCAGTCGAAGTCGTACTTCGGCACGATGAAGAGCGAGAGGCCCTTGGTGCCGGGACCGTGGCCCTCGGGGCGGGCGAGGACGAAGTGCACGATGTTCTCGGACATGTCGTGCTCACCGGAGGTGATGAAGCGTTTGACGCCCTCGATGTGCCAGGTGCCGTCGTCCTGCTGGGTGGCCCTGGTGCGCCCGGCGCCCACGTCGGAGCCGGCGTCGGGCTCGGTGAGCACCATGGTGGAGCCCCACTGCTTCTCGGCCATCAAGGTAGCCACCTTGTGCTGCTCCTCGGTGCCCTCCTCGTACAGCACTCCGGCGAAGGCCGGGCCGGAGGCGTACATCCACACGGCCGGGTTGGCGCCCAGGATCGTCTCGGCGAAGCCCCACAGGAGCGAGCGCGGCGCCGTGGTGCCGCCGATCTCCTCCGGAATGCCCAGCCGCCACCACTCGGCGTCCATGTACGCCTGGTAGCTCTTCTTGAAGGCCGCGGGGACGGGCGCGGTGTGGGTGTCCGGGTCGAAGACCGGAGGCGTGCGGTCGCCCTCCTCGTACGAGGAGGCCAGCTCGTTCTCGGCCAGCCGGGCGATCTCGCTCAGCACGCTCTTGGCGGTCTCGATGTCCATCTCCGCGAACGGACCGGTGCCGTAGACGGTGTCGCGCCCGAGCACCTCGAAGAGGTTGAACTCGATGTCGCGGAGATTCGACTTGTAGTGCCCCATGGCGACGGCTCCGTTGTGGCTCGCTCGTACTTGTCAGTATTCCCAGTGATGATGCTACCCGTCGGTAATAAGAAGCAACCCCCCGCCCGCATCTGTGACTCGTTACTCTCTTCGGTATGTACGGCTACGACCAGACCGGTGCTCAGGCCGGACAGGGCCACGGCTATCCGCACGCCGGGCACCCCGGCCAGCAAGGGCACCACCAGCAGGCACCGCCTCCGCCGCCCTACGGGGCGCAGCAGGGGGCGCCGCCGTACGGTCAGCCCGGCGGGCAGCAGCCGCTGTACCCCGAGCCGTCGCCGCCCTCCCTCCAGGAGGCGGTGCGGGCCTTCACCACCGGTTCGATGTCGGCCGAGGACTTCCAGGGCGTCTTCTCCGGATCGAAGGTGTACTGCCCGCGCGGCGACAACCCCGGCTTCCTCGCGCTGCACAACACCCAGCAGCCCGTCATCCCCATGTTCAGCACGCTCAAGGAGCTGCGCGCCTACGCGGGCAAGGAGTCGAAGTATTTCGTCATCACCGGCGCCGAGGTCCTCGACCTGCTGCCCTCCGGGTACGGCTTCGTGCTCGACATGGAGGGCGAGCACCGGGTGGTCTTCGACGCGAAGGCGGTCGAGGAGATGGTCGACTTCGCGATGCGCCGGATGTACGGCTGAGGGCTGAAGCCGACAGCTGACGATGTGCGGCCCGGGGCCCTCTGTCCCTGGGGTCTGTGTGGGCTGGTGGTCCTCCGGGGAATCCCCCGGTGCGGTCGGACGTTCACCCTTCAACTAAATTGAACGGTGAACCATCTGGAGGTCGCCATGCCCGCCGTCACCGTCGAGAACCCGCTCGCGCTGCCCCGCATCCCCGCCCCGGCACCGGAGAGCGCGCAACCCCGGCCCGTCCGCACCGTCTCCACGGCGCCCAGCGGATTCGAGGGCGAGGGCTTCCCCGTGCGCAGGGCCTTCGCCGGGATCGACTACCGGCACCTGGACCCCTTCATCATGATGGACCAGATGGGTGAGGTGGATTACGCGCCCGGCGAGCCCAAAGGCACCCCCTGGCACCCGCACCGCGGCTTCGAGACCGTGACCTACCTGCTCGACGGCTCCTTCGTGCACCAGGACTCCGAGGGCGGCGGCGGGGTCCTCAACGACGGTGACACCCAGTGGATGACGGCCGGCTCCGGACTGCTGCACATCGAGGCGCCGCCCGAGGAGCTGGTGGTCAGCGGCGGCCTCTTCCACGGGCTTCAGCTCTGGGTCAACCTCCCGGCCGCCGACAAGATGAAGGCGCCCCGCTACCAGGACATCGGCGGCGGCAACGTGAAGCTGCTGACCACCCCCGACGGCGGCGCGCTGCTGCGGCTCATAGCGGGCACGATCGACGGACACGAGGGCCCCGGCATCACCCACACCCCGATCACGATGATCCACGCCACCGTCTCCCCGGGCGCCGAACTGACCCTCCCCTGGCGCGAGGACTACAACGCGCTCGCCTACGTACTGGCCGGGCGCGGTACGGCGGGCACGGACCGGCGCCCCGTGCACACCGGCCAGACCGCCGTCTTCGGACGCGGCAGCACCTCCCGCGGCGGATCGGGCTCGCTGACGCTGCGCGCCGACGCGTCCCAGGACTCCCACACTCCTGACCTGGAGGTGGCGCTGCTGGGCGGCCGTCCGATCAGGGAGCCGATGGCGCACTACGGGCCGTTCGTGATGAACAGCCACGTAGAACTGGCCCAGGCTTTCGAAGACTTCAAGGCCGGCCGCCTCGGCCGGGTCCCGGCCACCCGGAGGGCACCCCAGAGCTGAGGCGCCCGAAGGGGCGCGGGGAAGGGCGCGCTCAGCGCGTATGCCCCCGCACCCTGCGAAGCACAGCCAGGGGCACCCTCTTATCAGCACCAGGAAAGAGGGCAACAGAAGGCAGGGCTCACCGCGGGCCCGGGCCCTGATCACCCGGCTCCGCCCCCGCCTCCCCCTCCTCGTCTTCCAAGAAGTCGGCGAACTCCGTGGCCAGCGCTCTGTCGAGGGCTTCATCCCGGGCGTCCTGGGCGTCCCTGGCGTCCCTGGCGTCCCGGGCATCGGCGCCGACGGCCTCGGATTCGTCGTCGGCCCGTTTCGTCAGGCCGGTCTCGCGCATCTGGAACCAGATGCACTTGCCCTCGCCCCTGGGGTCCACGCCCCAGCGGTCGGCGAGCATGCCCAGCAGCATCAGGCCGCGCCCCGAGGAGGCCAGCTCGCCGGGGCTGCGGCGGTGCGGCAGTTCGTCGCTGGAGTCCGAGACCTGCACCCGCAGCGTCCGGCCCCGCTCCTCACCGGAGACCGGCGGCACCCCGGATCCCCCGGGACCATCCGCCCCCTGGGCGTCGCCCTCGCCGCCTTGCGGGCCCGTGACCTGCGCGACGAGCACCGCGTCGCCGTCCGTGTGCACGAGGACGTTCGTCAGCATCTCCGACAGCATCAGCACGGCCCCGTCCACCTGATCGGGGTCGGCCCAGTCGTGCAGCAGGTCGCGCAGCTGGTGGCGGGCGGCGGCGATCCGGTCGGGTTCGGCCTGTGCGACGGTCATCACCGTGCGGCGCGAGGAGACGGGTGCGCCCTCCGGCCGCGAGCCGTCGGTGGGCGCGCTCAGCGCGAGCAGCAGCAGGGCGATGTCGTCCTCGTGCCGGTCGGCCAGCGGCCCGGTCACGCGCGAGTGCGGCGGCCCCTCGTCGCCGTGTACGGCCTGTACGAGCGCCTCGGCGACCTGCTCCAGATCGTTGCCGGGGCCCGCGTGGTCCTCGACGACCTCGCGGATGCGTGCCCAGCCGGTCTCCAGGTCGTGGCCGCCGGTCTCGATCAGCCCGTCCGTGCACATCAGCAGCCGCTCGCCGGGCTCCAGCACGAGCCGGGTGGTGGGGTAGTCCGAGTCCGGCTCGACGCCCAGCGGCAGGCCCCCGGCGGTGGGACGTACGAGCATCGGGCCGTCGGGCATCTGCACGGCCGGGTCCGGGTGCCCGGCGCGGGCGATGTCCAGGGTGCCGGTGGCGGGGTCCACCTCGATGTAGAGGCAGGTGGCGAAGCGCGGGTCGGCGTACTCGGGGTCCTCGTCGTCCGTGGGGATCTCAGGGGCCGGGGCCGGAGTCTCCTCCGGCGGCTCGGACGGCGGGGGCGCCACCACCCGCTCCCCGCCGCTCATGCCGTGCAGAAAGCGGGAGGCCCGCGAGAGCACCGCGTCGGGGTGGTGTCCCTCGGAGGCGTAGGCGCGCAGGGCGACCCGAAGCTGGCCCATGATCCCGGCGGCGCGCACATCGTGGCCCTGCACATCGCCGATGACCAGCGCGGTGCGGCCGGAGGGCAGCGGGATGACGTCGTACCAGTCGCCGCCGATCTGGAGGCCGCCGCCGGTGGGGATGTACCGGGCCGCCAGGTCCATGCCGGAGATGGCGGGCTTGTGGGCCGGCCGCATGGTGCGCTGGAGGCGGGCCGACAGCTCGCGCTCGGACTCGTTGAGCATCGCCCGCGACAGCGACTGGGCCAGCATCCGGGCCACCGTCGTGAGGATGGCGCGTTCGTCCGGGGTGAAGGTGACGGGCCGGGAGAAGGCCGCCATCCAGGCGCCGATGGTGCGCCCGGCGACCGTCAGCGGCAAGAAGGCCCAGGCGCGGCGGCCGGGCTGAGCCTCCCCCGGCCGGGCGGTCGGAAAGCGCTCCGCGTACTCGTAGGGGCTGAGCAGGTACAGGGCGCGCCCCGTGCGCACGGCCTCGGCGGCGGGATCGTCGTCGGACAGCCGCAGCCGGGCGCCGCCCGAGCCGAGCCCCGAGGCGTGCCCGAGGCCCGCCGCCGCGCCGCCCTGCGGGGCCCCGTAGACGGTGAGCTGTTCGCCGTAGAGGCAGAAGACCGCGAGCGCGTCGGGGGAGAAGCCGGGCATCGCGAGCGAGGAGGCGACGCGCAGCACTTCGGCGGTGCTGTACGCCTCGGCCAGCGCGCGCCCGGTGTCCAGCAAGAATGCCTCGCGGTTGCGCCGCCAGTCCCACTGGGCCGCCGTGCCGTTCTGCGTGGCCGGGCCCGCCCCCGCGCCCGGCGCCTGCCTGGCGGCCTCTGTCCCGCCGCGCTGCGTCCGGGCGTTCTCCGGTTCGAATACCTCGTAGATGATGCCGGTGATGCGGACCGTGGCATCGGGCGTTCCGGTCCCGTGCGGGAGGGCCGGTGAGGGGTGGGGGGGTGAGGGGTCGGGGGTGGCAGGGGACGAAGAGCCGGAGGATCTGGAAGAACGGGAGGAGTAGGGGGCGCAGGGGCGTACGACGGTGCGCACGGTGCGCGTCACCGAGCCGTCCCTGTCAACCACCCGCATGAGGGCTTCCGCGGTGGTCTCCTCGGCGAGGGCAAGGGTGACAATGCCTTGGAAACCGACGTAGTCGACGGCGTGCAGACGGGAGCGCACCGCGTTGGCCGGGACGGTGAGGGGGGCAGCCGACGTGGCGGTGGGAGCCGACGTGCCGGTGGCAGCGGTGGCAGCGGTGGCAGCGGTGGCAGCGGTGGCAGGGGTGCCAGCGGTGGCGGCCGGGGTGGCGGCAGAGGTGGCGGCGGAGGCGTTCTCGGCGAGTCCGAGCAGGCCCGCCGCCCGCACGTCGAGAGTCACAAGCCCCGTGGCGTTATCCCAGGTCCAGAGCCCAACGCCCAGGGCCGACAGGACGTCATCGGTGCGCATTGCACCACTTTATGCGGACTTCACGGGGTTCCGGAAACGGGGCGAGGGGGTCCGGCCCAGGGCGGTAGTCTGAGAAACATCTCTGACTCCTGAGCCCGACGACTTGGATGAATGATGCATCGGTACCGGTCCCACACCTGCGGCGAGCTTCGCGCAACGGACGTCGGCGCTGACGTCCGACTGAGCGGCTGGCTGCACAATCGCCGGAACCTGGGCGGCATCCTGTTCATCGATCTGCGCGACCACTACGGCATCGTGCAGCTCGTCGTCCGCGACGAGTCGAGCGAGATCAACGACAAGCTCAGCTCGCTCTCCAAGGAGACCGTGCTGCGCGTGGACGGCAAGGTCACCGCACGCGGCGAGGAGAACGTCAACCCCGAACTGCCGACCGGCGAGATCGAGGTGGAGGTCGCCCAGGTCGAGGTCCTCGGCGGCGCCGAGCAGATCCCCTTCACCATCAACGCGGAGGACGGGGTCAACGAGGAGCGCCGGCTGGAGTACCGCTTCCTCGACCTGCGCCGCGAGCGCATGCACCGCAACGTGATGCTGCGCAGCAAGGTCATCGCCGCCATCCGCGAGAAGATGACGGCCCAGGGCTTCAACGAGATGGCGACGCCGATCCTCTCCGCCACCTCCCCCGAGGGCGCCCGCGACTTCCTCGTCCCCTCGCGGCTGCACCCCGGCAAGTTCTACGCGCTGCCCCAGGCGCCCCAGCAGTTCAAGCAGCTGCTGATGATCGCCGGGTTCGACCGCTACTTCCAGATCGCGCCCTGCTTCCGCGACGAGGACGCGCGCGCCGACCGCTCACCCGGCGAGTTCTACCAGCTCGACATGGAGATGAGCTTCGTCGAGCAGGAGGACGTCTTCGAGGTCATCGAGACGGTGATGACCGAGCTGTTCCAGGAGCTGGGCGAGGGCCGCGAGGTCACCTCCCCGTTCCCGCGCATCCCGTTCCGCGAGGCCATGGTCAAGTACGGCTCCGACAAGCCGGACCTGCGCGCCCGACTGGAGCTGACCGACGTCTCCGACGTGTTCAAGGGCTCCGGCTTCAAGGCGTTCGCCGACAAGCACGTGCGCGCCCTGCCGGTGCCCGACACCGCCGCGCAGCCGCGCAAGTTCTTCGACGCGCTCGGCGACTTCGCCGTCGAACAGGGCGCCAAGGGCCTGGCCTGGGTGCGGGTGGGCGACGACGGCGCGCTGAGCGGCCCGATCGCCAAGTTCCTCACCGAGGACGACGTACGCGCGCTGACCGGGGCGCTCGGTCTCAAGCCCGGCCACGCGGTCTTCTTCGGCGCCGGGGAGTTCGACGAGGTCTCCAAGATCATGGGCGCGGTCCGCGTCGAGGCCGCCAAGCGCGCCGGCCACTTCGAGGAGAACGTCTACCGTTTCTGCTGGATCGTCGACTTCCCGATGTTCGAGAAGGACGAGGAGACCGGGAAGATCGAGTTCTCGCACAACCCGTTCTCCATGCCGCAGGGCGGCCTGGAGGCGCTGCGCACCAAGGACCCGCTCGACATCCTCGCCTGGCAGTACGACATCGTCTGCAACGGCACCGAGCTGTCCTCCGGCGCCATCCGGAACCACGAGCCGGAGATCATGTTCGAGGCGTTCGGCATCGCCGGATACTCGAAGGAAGACGTCGAGCGCGACTTCGGCGGCATGCTGCGCGCCTTCCAGTTCGGCGCCCCGCCGCACGGCGGCATCGCCCCGGGCATCGACCGCATCGTGATGCTGCTCGCCGACGAGCCCAACATCCGCGAGACGATCGCCTTCCCGCTCAACAACAACGCCCTGGACCTCATGATGGGCGCCCCCAGCGAGGTCGAGGAGAGCCGCCTGCGGGAGCTGCACCTGTCCCTGCGGAAGTCCGCTTCGCAGGCTTCGCAGGTGAAGCCGACGGCGAAGTAGCGCGCGGAGCACGCCGCACGCCCACGGGCCCGGGTCCCTTTCAGCGGGGCCCGGGCCCGCGGTGTGCCCATGGTCCTGCCCCTCCAGGACGAGCCGCATACCCTGGTTCCAGGTGCCAGAGGGCTGGAGGCCGATCGTGGCGGAGAAGAACGCACTGCTCAGCATGTGGCACGAGCTGGAGGTGCCGGACGGCCTGCACGTGGAGCTGCTGGACGGGGAACTCGTCCTGCGGGCGAACCCCGGGCATCTCCACGACCTTCCGGGCCGCACCCTCGTCCGGCACACCCCGGAACCCTTCGAGGCGTGGTCGGAACGGGGCCTGCTGGTCGCGGACGACTACCGGCCGCGCGCCGACGCCGTCGTCATCCGCAGCGAGGACCGACCCGCCGACGACGCGGACCCGGACTGGCCCGCGCAGATCGCCCACGCCGTGATCGAGACGGTCTCCACCACCCGGACGGCGATCAAGCGGGACTACGAGGACAAGCGCGAGCGCTACGCGGCGGTGGGAGTCCCCGTGTATGTGATCGTCGATCCCAACGACGCCACATGGCACGTGCTGGAACTTGACGGCCGCTGCTACGTGTAAACGGGAAAGGGCATCTTCGGCCAGCCACTGCTCCTGCCCGAGCCGCTCGGCTTCAGCGTCCCGACCACTGGCTGGCACCCCTACCCGGAGCGGTGATCAGAAGGGGACCGGGCCCGGGCGTACCAGGGCGTACTACGTGGCAAGTACGGAGACGAGCTGCTGCCGGCCGCCCCGTTCTCCCGCCCCGTGGACACGGCCTGTCCCCCCGTTACGGCGGCGCCTCATGCCCGCCCTGTCCCCGCCGGGCGGCTCTTCCGGAGACCTTCGGCTACCCGTGAGCCCTCGTTCCCATCCTGACCAGGATGGGAACGAGGGCTCAACGATGTGGTGCCCAGCGCCCCAGGCCCCCGGGGGCTTCCCGTGTGGGTGTCAGTTCCCCTTGGGCTCGTCCAGGCGCGGGCTGTGTTTTCTGGGGGCGGCCCCCAGGCCCCCGGGGGCCTTCCGCGTGGGTGTCAGTCCCCCTTCGGCTCTTCCAGGCGCGGGAAGAGGGCCGACCCCTTGGTGACCTTGGTGCCGGCGGGGAGTTGGCCCCAGCGGGCGGCGTCGGGCAGGGGCTGGTCGGCGAGGGCGCCCAGGGCGGGTTCGGCGCCGAGGGAGTCCCACAGCTTGGCGCTGGAGTCGGGCATCACCGGGTTGAGCAGGACCGCGCAGGCGCGCAGGGACTCGGCGGCGGTGTAGAGGATCGTCGCCAGGCGGGCCTGCGCTTCGGGGGAGGTGTCCTTGGCGACCTTCCACGGCGCCTGCTCGGTGAGATAGCCGTTGACCTGCTTGATGAAGTCGAAGACCGCCGCGATGCCGCCCGCGAAGTCGAGCTGCTCGCCCAGGCGCTCGTCGGCGTCGCGCACCGCCCGCGTCAGCCCGTCCGCGATGGCCTGCTCGGCCTCGCCGTGCGCGGTCGCTGCGGGGAGGGCGCCGTCGAAGTATTTGCCGACCATGGCGGCGACGCGCGAGGCGAGGTTGCCGTAGTCGTTGGCCAGCTCGCTGGTGTAGCGGGCGGCGAAGTCCTCCCAGGAGAAGGAGCCGTCCTGGCCGAAGGCGATGGCGCGGAGGAAGTACCAGCGGTAGGCGTCCACGCCGAAGTGCTCGGTCAGCTGCTGCGGGGAGATGCCCGTCAGGTTCGACTTGGACATCTTCTCGCCGCCGACCATCAGCCAGCCGTTCGCGGCGATGCGCTTGGGCAGCGGGAGGCCGTTGGCCATCAGCATCGCGGGCCAGATCACCGCGTGGAAGCGGAGGATGTCCTTGCCGACGAGGTGGACGTCGGCGGGGAAGATCTCGTCGAACTTCCGCTGGTCGGAGCCGTAGCCCACGGCCGTCGCGTAGTTCAGGAGGGCATCGACCCACACGTAGATGACGTGCTTGTCGTCCCACGGGATCTTGACGCCCCAGTCGAAGGTGGAGCGGGAGATCGACAGGTCTTCCAGGCCCTGGCGCACGAACTGCATGACCTCGTTGCGCGCGGACTCGGGCTGGATGAAGCCGGGGTCGGCCTCGTAGTGCTCCAGGAGCTTGGGGCCGTAGGCGGAGAGCTTGAAGAAGTAGTTCTCCTCCTGGAGCATCTCCACGGGCTTCTTGTGGATGGGGCAGAGCTTCTGCCCCTCGAAGGGGCCTTCGCCGTCGAGGAGTTCGGCGTAGGTCTTGTACTCCTCGCACGCCACGCAGTACGGGCCCTCGTAGCCGCCCTGGTAGATCTCGCCACGGTCGTAGAGGTCCTGGACGAACTCCTGGACCCGGTCGGTGTGGCGCTTCTCCGTCGTGCGGATGAAATCGTCGTTCGCGATGTCCAGGTGCTCCCAGAGGGGCTTCCACGCCTCCTCGACGAGCTTGTCGCACCACTCCTGCGGAGAGACCCCGTTCGCCTCCGCGGTGCGCATGATCTTTTGACCGTGCTCGTCCGTGCCGGTGAGGTACCACACCTTCTCGCCGCGCTGACGGTGCCAGCGGGTGAGCACGTCGCCTGCGACGGTCGTATAGGCGTGGCCCAGGTGGGGAGCGTCGTTCACGTAGTAAATGGGGGTCGAGACGTAGTACGCCGTCGGCCCCGCCTGCTCAGATCCAGTGGCCGCCATACCCGAATCCTAACGGCCGTCGGATCACCGACCCGCCGGGTTTTCCACAGGCCCCGCTCACCGGCCGCCACTGCGGCGCCCTACCGGAGTTCCGGCGTCCGTATGGGGGCCCGGGCCTGGCCCGGTGTCCGGCCCGTGTCCGGCCCGGTGTCCGGTGCGGGCCGGACGGGGGGAACGCGGCGGTCAGCGCGCACAGGGCCCCGCGGGCGGCGGCCACCAGGAATGTTATGGCCTGGGTCTGGGTGACGGGGGTCGGGCTGGTACTGGGCGACTGGCCGCCACCTCGCTGCTCCCGTTCAGCGTGGCCGCCTCGGACAGCTGGATACCGTCGGGCCCGCTGTGGACAGCCGGCGCCGTGGTGGGCACGGCGTGCACGCTGGCGCTCGGGGCCACCTTGCTGACGACCTGGTCCGTGCTGCGGCACCGGCCGGTGGAGGCGGCGGTGGCCGCCGAGTAGGGCCGAGGGCCGCCACGGAAGAGGCGGTGGTGTCGAGGCGGGCAAAGGGAATGGGCGTAGCGGGCCTGGTCCGGGCAACGGTCTGTCAAAAATGGCCAGCAGCAGGCAAGTTGGAGCTTGCTCTGTCGAACGCGGAACTCCCGTCCGGGGGCAGGGAGGCCGGGCCGAGCACATCACGCCCTGGCATGGGACGCGAGCGGGCCGGTGGGGGGTGGCGCGCTGTGTCCGATGTGGCCGTGGACCAACGACAGCGACCGCGAAGGACCGTGAAGGAGGCCGCAGCGTGAATGCCGGAGGGCCCAACCCCGGAATGTGTTGCCGTTGTGGTCTGCGGGTGACGCACCGGGCTCTGATCGCGATCAGCGAGACCGGTTCGGGTCCCGGCGGCAGCGCGTACGCCTGTCTGCCCTGCGCCCACGACTATGCCAAGACCCCGCTCGCCCCCGGCTGGCTGCCCGACGCGATCGCACACGCGGAGGAGATCGGAAAGGGGTGGCAGGCGCCGGAGTGCGAGACATCCGGGACCGGGAGCCCGGACGTGAGCCGGGACGGGAAGGCTGCGCGGACTCCCGAGAGGGGAGAGGGGCCTCGTACGCCGGGGGCAGAAGAGGTTCCCCGGGTATCTGACGACGTTTGTCGAGATATGGCGATCTCTGACGACACCTGATGGCTTCTGAGGGCACATGACGGCATCTGGGGGCAGCCGGCCGGGTTACCGGCCGCAGGTGTGCCCAGGGGTGGGGTTCACGCTGTGTTCATTTGTCCGCTGCCCGGTGGCGTCCGGGCCCGCATAGCGTCGCGGCGGCGTACGGGCGACGCGCGCCCCAGAACCGGAGGACGACGACCATGCGAAAACCGCTGCCGCTGCTCACCTCGCACCCGGGCGGAAGGTCCGCGATGACGTGCCGCTACCGCTGCGGCGACGCGTGCTTCCACGAGGTGCCGAACACCAGCGGGAACGAGTACGTGGGAGAGGTCATCGCCCGTGCGCTCTCGCGGCGTTCGGTGCTGCGGGCCGGCGCCGTGGTGGGCGCGGCGACGGCGATCGGGCCGGGGCTCACCGGGCCCGGTGCGGCCCCGGCCGCCGCCGCGCCCGCCGATACCACCGGGGCCACCGCCGCCGGGGCCGCCCGCAAGGGGCGGGGGAAGCCCGCGAAGGGGCTGCGGTTCTCCCCCGTCGAACCGAACACGACCGACGCGGTGACCGTGCCGGAGGGATACGGCCAGAACGTCGTCATACGGTGGGGTGAGCCGATCCTGCGGGGTGCGCCGGACTTCGACCCGGCGCGGCAGACCGCGAAGGCGCAGGCCGGGCAGTTCGGTTACAACAACGACTTCCTCACACTCCTGCCCCTGCGCTCCGAGCGGGGCCGTCAACTGCTCGTCGCCAACCACGAGTACACCAACGAAGAGCTGATGTTCGCGGGCTACGACCCGAAGAAGCCCACCCGCGAGCAGGCCGAGATCGCCTGGGCGGCGCACGGCCTGTCCGTCGTGGCCGTGCAGGAGGAGCGCCGCACCGGCGCGCTGCGGCCCGTGCCCCGCCACGCACTCAACCGCCGGATCACCGCCACCACTCCCTTCGAGTTCACCGGACCGGCGGCGGGCAGCGCGCTGCTGCGCACCTCCGCCGACCCGCGCGGGCGCCGCGTGCTGGGCACGCTCAACAACTGCGCCGGGGGCACCACCCCCTGGGGCACGGTGCTCTCGGGCGAGGAGAACTTCAACCAGTACTTCGCCAACGCCGAGAAGGTCACCGACGCCGACCGCGCCGCCACGCTGAAGCGGTACGGAGTCGTGGGCGGCGCCAGCCAGCGCCGCTGGGAGGACTTCGACGACCGGTTCGACCTGGTCAAGGAGCCCAATGAGGTGCACCGCTTCGGCTGGGTGATCGAGGTCGATCCGTACGACCCCGACTCCACGCCGCGCAAGCACACCGCGCTGGGCCGCTTCAAGCACGAGGCGGCGCAGCCGAGGCTGACCCGCGACGGCCGTGCCGTGGTCTACATGGGCGATGACGAGCGCTTCGACTACTTCTACAAGTTCGTCTCCAAGAAGGCGATGCGGCGCGGCACCAGCGCGGACGTGCGCCGTCACAACCTGAGCCTGCTGGACGAGGGCACCCTCTACGTCGCCCGCCTCAGCGGGGACAGCCCCCGGGACCAGATCGACGGCGGGGGCACGCTGCCCGAGGACGGGGAGTTCGACGGCACCGGCCGCTGGATCCCGCTGGCCAGCGGGGACAGGTCGTTCGTGAAGGGCATGACGGCCGAGGAGGTCTACGTCTTCACCCGGCTGGCCGCCGACAAGGCGGGCGCCACCAAGATGGACCGCCCCGAGGACATCGAGCCCAGCCCCCGCACCGGGCGGGTCTACGTGGCGCTCACCAACAACACCGACCGCGGCAAGGACGGCAAGGCCGCACCCGATGAGGCCAATCCGCGCAACGCCAACAAGCACGGACAGGTACTGGAGTTCGCCGAGCGCGGCGACGACCCCGCATCGCTGCGTTTCACCTGGCGGCTCTTCCTGGTCTGCGGCGACCCGGAGGACCCCGCGACCTACTTCGGCGGCTTCCCGAAGGACCAGGTCAGCCCCATATCCTGCCCGGACAACGTCACCTTCGACGCGTACGGCAACCTGTGGATATCCACGGACGGGAACGCGCTGGGCTCGCACGACGGCCTGTTCGGGGTGGCGACATCCGGACCGCGCAGGGGCGAGGTGCGCCAGTTCCTGACCGTTCCGGCGGGCGCCGAGACGTGCGGCCCGCTCGTACAGGAGCGCCGCGTCCTGGTGGCGGTGCAGCATCCGGGCGAGTCGGACGGCGCCTCGGTGGAGAACCCGGCCTCGGCCTGGCCCGACGGCCCCGGCAAGTACGTCCGGCCGGCGGTGGTCGCCGCCTGGCCCAAGGACGGCTCGTCCGTCGGACGGTAGACGGCGCTACGGCGGGCGGGCAGCTCGGCGACGAGCGCCCGTCCCGGGCCGGACCGTCCCGGACCGGCCCGGGACGGTCCGGGACGGTCCCCGACCGGTGGCGACCGGTCGGGGCCCGTGGCAGGCTTCGGGGAGCAAGGCGAAAAAAGCCGCAAAAGCTTCAATAACTGTCAAAGCTGAAAAAAGGTGAAGGAGGACGAAGGGAAAGTACGGCAAGGTCTGTCAACCGTTGCGGGTGCATCCATGGAACGAACGAAGGTCCTCATCGTCGGCGGCGGTTTCGCCGGAGTCGAATGCGCACGCGGTCTGGAGCGCGGACTCAAGTCCGGTGAGGCGGAGGTCGCCCTCGTCACCCCGGCCAGCTACGAGCTGTACCTGCCGCTGCTTCCCCAGGTCGCGGCCGGTGTGCTGACCCCGCAGTCCGTCGCGCCGCCGCTGCGCCGCTTGCTGCACAAGACGACGATCGTCCCCGGCATGGTCATCGGCATCGACCCCCACGACCGGGCGTGTGTGATCGAGTTGATCAGCGGCGAGGTGGTCAAACGCCACTACGACCACCTGGTGCTGACCCCCGGCAGCGTCACCCGCAGCCTCGACATCCCCGGCCTGGACGAACAGGCACGCGGCATGAAGACGCTCGCCGAGGCCGCCTACGTACGCGATCACGTGATCGCCCAGCTCGACCTGGCGGCAGCCAGTTCGGACGAGGCGGACCGCGCCCAGCGGCTCCAGTTCGTGGTCGTCGGCGGCGGATACGCGGGCACCGAGACCGTGGCCTGCCTCCAGCGCCTCACCAACGCGGCGGCCAAGCGCTACCCGCGGCTCGACCCGAGCCTGATCAAGTGGCATCTGCTGGACATCGCGCCGAAGCTGATGCCCGAGCTGGGCGAACGGCTGGGACGGCGCGCGCAGCAGATCCTGCGCGAGCGCGGTACGGATGTCTCGCTCGGGGTCTCGGTCGCGAAGGTCGACGAGGACAAGATCACCCTGACCGACAACCGGGTGCTGCCCTCCCGCACGCTCATCTGGACGGCGGGGGTCGCGGCCAGCCCACTGATCGGCATCCTCGACGCGGAGACGATCAAGGGGCGCCTCGTCGTCCACTCCGACCTCACGGTGCCCGGCCACCCGGGCGTGTACGCGCTCGGGGACGCGGCCGCCGTGCCCGACCTGACCAAGACCGAGGGTGCGGTGTGCGCGCCGACCGCCCAGCACGCTGCCCGGCAGGGCCGGCACATGGCCCGCAATCTGCTGGCCACGCTGCGCGGCGAGCCCAGAACCCCCTACCGCCACAAGGACCTCGGCCTCGTCGTGGACCTCGGCGGCACGGACGCGGTCGCGCGCCCTCTCGGCTACGAACTCTCCGGGCTCCCCGCGCAGTTCGTCGCCCGTGGCTACCACCTGATGGCGCTGCGCTCGGTCACCGCGAAGGCCCGTACGGTCGCGAACTGGACCCTCAACGCCGTCACCGGCGACGATTTCCTCCGCACCGGCTTCCTCTCCCGCCGCCCCGCCACCTTGCAGGACATGGAGGCCACCGATGCCTACCTCACCCCGGAGAGGGCGCGGGAGCTGACGCGGTAGCGCGACAGCGCCAGTCGGCGGACTGGGCGGCGGATGGCCGGGGCGGGTCGCGGATCATGGTCCGAGGCGGTCCGCCGGGGTGTCGCCGATGGGGCTGAGGTGCAGCCCGGCCAGGCGCCAGCACCCGTCGGCGGTCGCCGAGGTCAGGTACTGCGTGACCTGGAACCGCCCGTCCATGTCGCGGCCCTCGTAGACGGACTGCTGGGTCTGTACGCCCAGTGCCACGGCGCCGTCGCCGTAACGCCGGACCTGTACGTCCCGCCAGTCGAACGCATCGTGCACCAGCGCCCCGCAGTCGTAACGCTCCAGCCACCGCGGCTTGTCCAGCAGGAAGCCGCGTGGCCCGACGGCCTGGAAGTCGTCGGTCAGCAGCGCGTCCAGTTCCCGGGTGTCGCAGCGCAGTTCAGCACGCGCCCAGCGCACGCCGAACGCCGCGAGCCCGGCTTCACCGTACGTGTCCGCCGTCACCGTTCCCACCGCCTCGACGGCGTCTGCCGCCGCTGTCGCCCCGGCTGTCTTCACCATTCCGGTTGTCTCCGCCATCTCCCTTGCCGCCTCCCCTTCCGTCCTCCGGTTCGGTTCACCCCGGTTCGGCCCGGTCAGCGTCCGTGGCCGCGGCTGTGTCCAGGCTGGGGCCAGGGGACGGGGGAGCGCGTCGGGCGGGAGGACGACGCGGCTTTACTCCACGGAGCGCAACGGTCTGCTCCCGTCCGTACACCGGCGGGAGTACGGGGCGAGGGGGCGCATTCGCGGGGGATTTCGGGGCACAGTTGGTGGAGACCGAACGGCCGAACGGCCGCATGGCCGCATGGCCGTATGGCCGCAGACTGAACCAGTACCGACAGTAATGAAGACGCCCGGGGGCCCGGCCGACGAGGACCAGGCGCCCGCCGTGGCCGTGATGAGGAGCCCCGTATGCCAGCGGTTCCAGGGGTGCGCAGCTTGCGCAGGGTGGTGCGGCAGCGCCGGGGGCGGCCGACGGTGGATCTCGCGCACCCGTCGCGTTCGCCGCTGGGCACCTCCGTAGTGGGCTGCGTCGCCTATGACGCCGAAGGCACTCGGCTGTTGGGCGAGTGCACCGTCACCGAGGCCCACTCGTGCGTACGCAAAGGCGACGAGGGCGGCTTCGTGTGGATCGGCCTGCACGAGCCCTCCGAGGAGGAGTTCGAGGACATCACCGAACTGTTCGGCCTGCATCCTCTGGCCGTGGACAACGCCATCGAGGCCCACCAGCGCCCCAAGGCCGAGTGGTACGGCGGCGAGATGATGTACGCGGTCTTCAAGACGGTCAGCTACGTCGAGCACGAGAAGCTGACCAACACCAGCGAGGTCGTGGACACCGGCGAGATCGTCGTCTTCACCGGCGCCGATTTCGTGATCACCGTGCGGCACGGTCCGCACGGCTCCCTCGGCCCACTGCGCGAGAGCCTGGAGGCCGAGCCGGAACGGCTGGCGCAGGGCCCGGCGGCGGTCCTGCACGCCATCGCCGACCAGGTCGTGGACGACTACCTGCTCGTCGCCGACGAGGTGCAGACCGACATCGACAACCTGGAGGTCGATGTCTTCACCCCTGGCGGATCGAGTGGTTCCGGCGGAACGGGCGGCTCCGGCGGAACGGGCGGCTCCGGCGGGAGGGGCGGCTCCGGCGGGAGGGGCGGTTCCGGCGGAACGGGCGGCTCCGGTGCCTCTCGTGTATCTGGTGACTCTCGTGCCTCTGGTACATCGGGCGCACGGGGCAGGCCGGGCAAGCTGGATGGCGCCGCCGGCTCCGACACCGGGCGCATCTACCAGCTCAAACGCGAACTGCTGGAGCTGAAACGCGCGACCGGCCCGCTGGCACGCCCCCTCGAACTGCTCTCCTCACAGCCCAACAAGCTGATCGACGCCGAGATCCGGAAGTACTTCCGGGACGTCGCGGACCACCTCGCCCGCGTCACCGAGCAGATCGCCGCGTTCGACGCCCTGCTCGACTCGATTCTCCAGGCCCACCTCGCCCAGGTCTCGGCCGCGCAGAACGAGGGCATGCGCCGGATCAGCGCCTGGGTCGCCATCGTCGCCGTTCCCACGATGGTGTGCGGCGTCTACGGCATGAACTTCGCCCACATGCCCGAACTCCACTGGAAGTTCAGCTATCCGGTGGTCCTCGTCGTCATGGCGGCGATCTGCTTCGTCATGCACCGCTCCTTCCGCCGCAACGGCTGGCTGTGAGGCGGCGACATGCCGACGGACGATGAGCCAGGGCCACTTCAGGCAGCGTTTTCCTCGTCCGCCACACCGCTCGGACAAGCGTCCGACCCGCCCCGCCCCGGCGCAGGACTTCCCGGGCTTACTCGGCCTGGCGGCCGAGGTCGAGCAGCGGGTGGCCGAACCTGGCGGCCCGCAGCGTCACCGTGCGGGTGCTTGAACTCGTCGCTGATGGTCAGAAGTTCTCGGACAGGAGACTGCGCCGGGTCCACCCCTGTTCGAGGATGACGCTTCGTAGGGGCCGTTTCATATCGGTGCTGTCGAAGCTGGACGACTCCTGCAAGCGGCGGCGGCCCTCGGAACCTCGCCCGACGGCCCAGCCCTCGGCCCAGGACCGCCCAGGACCACGGCTCTGCTGATGTCCGATCTTCGTTGTGCTCGCCGACCCCGAAGGCAACCGCTTCTGTGTCATCGATACCGGTCACAGCGCAAAGTAGTCACCAGGGCGCACGGTGCATGAGGCGGCCCTGGTGAACGGCGAGCAGGCGTGCTGCGCGGCAGCGCTTCCACGGCCGGGTGGCGCGTCGGGCGGTGTGCCGGACGGTGCGGCGTGCGGTCTCGCGGGCTGCGGCGTACCAGCGCGAGCGCCGCAGGGCCCGGCGCAACCGGGTGCCGTGCAGTTCCCCGAAGAGGTGAATGTACTGCTCTACGACGCGTTCGGGGTCGTAACGGTGGGCGCTCACGAGGGCGGCCTGGGCCATCGCCTGTCGGCGGGGCTCGTTCTCGATGAGTGTGAGCATCCGGCCGGCCAGCGCGGCGGCATCGTCGCGGGGGACGAGGAAGCCGTCGATACCGTCATGGATGATCTCGGCGGGCCCCAGGGGGCAGTCCGTGCTGATGACGGGAACTCCGCAGCGCATCGCCTCCACCAGCGTCATCCCGAACGACTCCGCGTCGGAGGAACTGGCGACGAGGGAGGCCCGTGCGAACTCCGCCTCGATGGGCGAGCGGGTGCCCATCAGCCGTACGCGCGAGCCCAGTCCGAGCCCTTCGGACAGCTGGTGCAGGCGCTGCTTCTCGGGTCCGCCCCCGTAGATGCGCAACCGTGCTTCCGGATGCTTGGCCGCGACGGTCGAGAACGCCTCGATCAGCAGGTCGAACCGCTTGCCGGGGACGAGCCGCCCCGCCGCCGCGATGACGGCCTCCGGATGCTCCGCACCGCCCGTCTGCCGCTGCTCAGCATCCTCCGGGCGCCGCATCGACGGAACGTCACACTCCGCTTCCGCCGCTTGCCATGGTGAAGGAGACGGCTCGGGGACGATGTTGGGGACGGACACGACCCGCACCCCTGGCAGCCGCATACGGTGCCGGTAATCGGCGGCCTCGCCCCCGCGCTCGCCTCCCTGAGCACGGACATGGAGTCGCCGGCCCTGTCCGTACGCGTGCAGACGGCGGACCTCCCGGTAGCGCCCCGCCCACCCGAGGCAGTTGAGACCATCGCCTACTTCTGCGCGGCCGAACTCCTCACCAACGTGGCCCGCCACGCGGAGGCGAGCCAGGTGCTGGTGACCGTCGGAGTACGAGAGGGCGCACTCGTACTGGAGGTCACGGACGACGGGAAAGGGGGCGCGCCGCCGATAGGCCGGGCGGCGACGGGAGACATGACCAGGGCGGAGGCGGCGATGCCACGCCTGGTGCGGGGGTACGCCGATCCGTGGCGGCCGAAGATCTCCGGGCCCTCGTCCACCGGCCTGCAAGGACTGTCGGAACGCGTACGGACAGTGGACGGCACGCTGACCGTCCAGAGCCCGCCCGGCGGTCCCACCAGAGCACACTGGTCCGCCTCCCCCTGTCCCAGCGGCCGGAGCCGGCGCCGGAGCCGCCCCCGCACCCGGCCCCACCTGCCGATCGGGCCCGTGTTCGGCGTCCGGAATCGGACTCATGCGAAGATGCTTGCGGTCGTGACACGGATGGGATGATCCATGAGACCAAGTCGCTTCATGATCCATCGCCTGGGAGCACGGAGCCGCGCGCGATGCGTGCGGTGACCGTCACGGGAAGCCGTACGACCGGGCATCAGGGTCCGGCGCACTACGCGCGGCTGTTCGCGGACCACCTCGCTCCGTTCGCGCACGAGGGGCACTTCTATCTGGGCGGGGCACGCGGGATCGACAGTCTCGCGCTGGAGTGGCTGGCGGTCGAGACGCGGGCGTGGATCACCGTCGTGGTGCCCGGGACGCTGGATCAGCAGCCCTACGAGGCCCGGCTGGCGGTCGATCGGGCCCGGGAGCGGGTCACGGAGATCGTCGAGCTGGGGGCCGAGCCGCTGGACGACGCCGCGTATCAGGCCCGCAACCGCTGGATGGTGGACCGCTCCACGCTCACCATCGGCTTCCCGGTCGGGGAGAGCCGCAAGTCCGGCACGTGGCTGACCCTCGACTACACGGCGCAGCAGGGCAAGGCCCGTTTCATCGTTCCCACGTAGCCCGCGGGGCGCGAAGCGCGTCAGGCGAGGTGAAGAGACCGGCCTGCCCCCGGGAGCCGGGAGGTCGTCCGTCCCGGGGAGTGGTCTGGGTGCCGGGAGGTGGTCTGTGCCGGAGGTGGTCCGGCCTGGGAGGTGGCGCGTCCGGCGGGGGCCGCGAGAAGGCGGCCCGTTCCGGCGGTGCGGGGGTCACCGTGCGCCGGAGGTGCTGGGTACGGCATCTCCCGAGGGCGCGTCGCCGCGGCCGTAGTGGTGGGTGGTGAACATGTACAGCAGGCCCGTCACCAGCACCACCCCGCCGCACAGCAGCACGATGTAGTTG
The DNA here is from genome assembly GCF_039532135.1 of Streptomyces axinellae. Taxonomy (NCBI): domain Bacteria; kingdom Bacillati; phylum Actinomycetota; class Actinomycetes; order Kitasatosporales; family Streptomycetaceae; genus Streptomyces; species Streptomyces axinellae. The sequence continues at coordinate 33,377 of NZ_BAAARJ010000007.1, read as the reverse complement.
GAGTACCAGGGCTCCTCGGGGGTGCGGGCCCAGCAGATGTTGATGATGGCGAAGAGGCCGTAGGCGAGGGCCGCGCTGTTGACCAGCAGGCCCCAGCGGCCGAGCGTGAACTCCCCGGTAGCCCGCCAGCCCTTCAGCCGGGCCCGCAGGGCGGCGAGGACGACCATCTGGAACGAGCCGTAGATGCCGAGGATCGCGAACGACACGATCTTGGTGAGGGCGTCGGCGGAGATCAGCGAGCCGAAGGCGATCAGTCCGGGGACGACGGCGGCCACCAGGAGGGCCACCTCGGGAACGGCCCGTTTGGGGGAGAAGCGGCGCAGCAGCCGGTGGCCGGCGACCATGCGGTCGCGGGCGTAGGAGTAGATGAGACGTCCCGCGGCGGCCTGGAGGCTGATGGTGCACGAGAGGAAGGAGATGAGGACGACGGCCATCACCAGCCGTGCCCCGACCTCGCCCATGGCGTCGAAGAGCAGGTGGACGACGGGGTTGGTGTCCTTGCCCGAGATGACCGCCCCGTAGTCGGTGACGGACAGCAGCAGCGAGCCGCAGGTGAAGGTCGCCGCGGCGCCGCCGACGTAGATGGTGCGGCGCATCGCCTTGGGGATGACGAGCCCGGGGTGCGCCACCTCCTCGGCCGTGTCGCCGCACGCCTCGAAGCCGTAGTACTGGTAGAAGCCGATGATGGCGGCGGCCAGGAAGACGGGGAGGTACGAACCGTTCCCGGCGGTGCCGTAGTTGTCGAAGATGACGCCGAGGCCGTGTGCGCGGTGGGTGACCAGCAGGTAGATGCCGACGATGAGGGCGCCGACCAGCTCGGCGCTGAAGCCGATGACCGCCGCGAGCGACAGCGCCTTCGTACCGGCGAAGTTGATGAGCGCGGCGACGATGATCAGGATGACGGTGCAGATCACGGTGGTGTGCACGTTCGAGTCGAAGCCGAGCAGGATGGCGATGTAGGGGCCGGCGCCGTAGGCGACACTGGTGATGGTCACCAGCAGCGCCCACATGTAGACCCAGCCCGTCATCCACGCCCACCGTTTGCCCCACAGCCGCCGCGCCCACGGGTAGACCCCGCCCGCGATGGGGTATTGGGCGACGACCTCGCCGAAGACGAGCGCGACCAGGAACTGTCCGCAGCCGGCCAGCGCGAACGCCCAGATCATCGGCGGCCCGCCCTTGGCGAGGGCCGAGCCGAAGAGGGTGTAGGTGCTCACCACGGGGGAGAGGTAGGTGAAGCCGAGGGCGAAGTTCGCCCACGGGCCCATCTCCTTGCGGAACTCCGAGCCGGGAGCACCGTCCGCCCCGCCGCCCTCCGCGCTGCCGCCGATACCGCCTCCGCCCTCCGCGCCGCCCCCGGTGCCGCCCCCCGGGCTGCCGCCGAAACCGCCTCCGCCGCCCCCGGTGCCGCTCCCGGAACCGCCCCCCGCGCCGCCCCCGGGTGTGGCCGCCTCGGCCTGGCTCATCAGCGTTCGCTCCCCTCGGGCGTGGGGCCCGGCCGGCCGGTGATCAGGTCGGCGGCGCGTTCGGCGGCCAGCAGTACGGTCACCATGGGGTTGATGGACGGCATGGTCGGGAAGACCGAGGCGTCCACGATCCGCACCCCGTCCTGCCCGCGCAGCCGCAGCAGCGGGTCCACGACGGCCAGTGGATCGTCGGCGGCGCCCATCCGGCAGGTGCCCGCCGGGTGGTAGACGGTGTGCGCGGCCCGCCGCCCGTACTCCGACAGTCCCTCGTCCGAGCGGATGCCGGGCCCGGGGGCGATCTCGCGGCGCAGCCAGTCCCGCAGCGGCGCGGTGCCCGCGACCTCGCGGGCGAGGCGCAGCCCCTCGACGATGGTGCGCTCGTCGTGGCCGTCGGGGTCGGTGAAGTAGCGGAAGTCCAGGGCCGGATGCTCGGCCGGATCGGCGCTGCGCAGCCACAGCCGGCCGGTGGAGCGGGCGCGCGGCACGTTGGGCGTCATGCACACGCCGTAGGGGGGTGTGGGGTAGCCGAGGCGCTCGGTGTTGACGGTGAAGGGCACCTGGTAGAAGTGGAACATCAGGTCGGGCCGGGGCTGGGTGGTGTCGCGGCGTACGAACAGCCCGGCGTCCGAATCCATGGCCGAGTTCGGCGGCAGCGGGCCGTGCGTCTCCCAGATGATCACCGACTCGGGGTGGTCGAGCAGGTTCTCGCCCACGCCGGGCAGGTCGGCGCGTACGTCGATGCCGAGCGCGCGCAGCTGGTTTGCGGGGCCGATGCCGGAGAGCAGCAGCAGCCGCGGCGTGTCCACGGCCCCGGCGCACAGCAGCAGTTCGCGCTCGGCGCGCACTGTGCCCGTGGAGCCGTCCGCGTACCGCACCCTCACCTGGGTCAGCCGCCCGTCCGCGGCGGGCAGCAGCTGGTGGGCCCAGGTCTCCAGCTTCAGCGTCAGGTTGGGCCGGTCGAGCACGGGGTGCAGGTAGGCGACGGAGGCGGAGGAGCGGTGGTTGGTCGCCGGGTCGTAGGAGAGGGAGAAGAATCCGGCGCCGTCGGGGAAGGGGCGGCGGTTGAAGTCCTCGATCACGGGGACGTGCAGCGCCTCGGCGGCGGCGGTCACGAAGTCCTTGGCGATGGGATTACGGTCCGCCTCGCCGACGGGCACGATCGTGTTCTGGAGGCGCCTGCGGTAGGGCAGTACGGTGACCGGGTCCCAGCCCGCGCAGCCCATCCCCACCCACTCGTCCAGGTCCTCGGGGAAGGGGAGGAAGCTGATGAGGGTGTTGTGCGAGGAGCAGCCGCCCAGCACGCGGGCGCGGGAGTGGACGATGTGCGAGTTGCCGCGCGGCTGTTCGGTGGTGGTGTAGCCGTAGTCGTATGCGCTCTCCAGCAGGTTGATCCAGTTGCGCAGCCGCAGCACGTTCTCGTCGCCGACGTCGCTGGGGCCGCCCTCGATGACGCACACCCGGCAGTCCGGGTCCTCGGTCAGCCGGGCCGCCAGCACGCAGCCCGCGGTGCCGCCGCCGACGACGACGTAGTCGTAGCCGTCGGAGACGTCGTGACCGGAGACGTCGTGGCCGGGGCCGCCGCTCTCGCGTTCGTTCATGCTTGCCTCTCCCACCGTGCTCGTCCCGCTCAGCCCTTGAACCAGCCGGAGGGAGCCGGCTTGAGGTTCTGGTAGACGTGCTTGGCCTCCTGGTATTCGCGAAGCCCGGTCGGCCCCAGCTCGCGGCCGATGCCGGAGCGGCCGAAACCGCCCCACTCGGCCTGCGGCACGTACGGGTGGAAGTCGTTGATCCACACGGTGCCGTGCCGCAGCCGGCCCGCGACCCGCTGGGCGCGGCTCGCGTCGTTGGTCCACACGCCGCCGGCCAGCCCGTAGCGGGTGTCGTTGGCCAGTTCCACGGCCTCGTCCTCGGTGCGGAACCGTTCGACGGTGACGACCGGGCCGAACACCTCTTCCTGGACGATGCGCATGGAGCGGTCGCAGTCGGCGTAGACGGTCGGCAGCAGGAAGAAGCCGTTCGCCAGTTCGGGGTCGTCGGGCCGCCGCCCGCCCGTCACCAGTCGGGCTCCTTCCTCGCGGGCGATCTCCAGATAGCTCTCGACCTTCGCCCGGTGCTCGGCGGAGCTGAGCGGGCCGCTCTCGGTGAGCGGTTCCAGGCCGCTGCCCAGCCGGATGGCGGCGGCCCGCGCGCCGAGCCCTTCGACGAACTCGTCGTGGATGCCCTCCTGCACCAGCAGCCGGGAGCCGGCCGAGCAGACCTGGCCGGAGTGGAGGAACGCGGCGTCCAGCGCGTAGTCGAGCGCGGCGGGGAAGTCGGCGTCGTCGAAGACCACGTTGGGGTTCTTACCGCCCAGCTCCAGGGCGAGGTTCTTGACGCCGGGCGCGACGCTCTCCATGATTTTCCGCCCGGTCGCCAGGCCGCCGGTGAAGGAGACCAGGTCCACCTCGGGGTGCGTGGTCATCGCGGCGCCGACGGTCGTCCCCGAGCCGAGGACGAGGTTGGCGACCCCGGCCGGCGCCCCGGCTTCCGCGATGAGGCGGATCATGGCGATCGTGGACAGCGGCGTCGTCTCGCTGGGCTTGAGCACGAAGGTGTTTCCCGCGGCCAGCGCCGGGGCGACCTTCCAGGACGCCTGGAGCAGCGGGTAGTTCCACGGTGCGATGAGGGAGCACACGCCCACCGGGTGGTGGACGACGCGGCTGAGAATGTCGGGGCCGACGTCCACGACCCGGCCACCGTCCTTGTCCGCGATCTCGGCGAAGTAGCGGAAGGCGCCCGCGACGTCCTCGATGTCGATGCGGGCCTCGGTGAGGGTCTTGCCGGTGTCGAGGGTCTCGGTGCGGGCGATCTCCTCCTGGTCGCGCAGGAGCAGATCGTGCACCCGGTGGAGGACATCGGCCCGCTCCCGGGTGGGCGCGTCGGACCAGCCGGACCGGTCGAGGGCCCGCCGGGCGGCGCGGACGGCCAGATCGACGTCGGTCTCGTCCGCCTCGTCCACGGTGGTCACCACCGAGGCGTCGTACGGGTTGATCACATCCCGCCGCCCGCCCGCCGTGGCCTGCCGCCACTCCCCGTCGATGAACAGCTCAGCCATCGCCCGTCTCCCTCGCCGCCGTCGTACCGGGCGCCAACATCGCGCAGGGCGCTGCCGCTGCCTACGAGACGCACCGGATGGGGGCGGGGACGGGGGCGATAATCGGCACGGATGGGCCAATCCGGTGCCTTGCGCCCTTACGGGCGAATCGAGGCGGGGACTTGGCGAACTGATGCGGGGCCCGCCCGGCGGCGGCCCCTGCGGATCCGGCGGCCCCCGCGGATCCGGAGGCGGGCTCCCCGCGGACCCGGCGCGCGGCCTGACGGAGCAGCCGGTGCGGCCTGACGCGTGAGTGCGCGGTGCGGACCTGACGCGAGTGCGCGGTGCCCCTGGGTGAACGTGTGTGCATGAGCGCGGGAGGCAGGGGCACCCGGGTTCGGGAGGTTGATACGTATGGTTCCGTTGCTACTCGTTCTGCTTTTGGCCCTGATCCTCTTCGGTGCCGGGTTCGCCCTGAAGGCGCTGTGGTGGATCGCCGTGATCGTGCTTGTCGTCTGGCTGCTGGGGTTCCTTCTCCGCTCGACACCCGCGGGTGGCAAGCGCAGCCGCTGGTACCGCTGGTAGCGCCCGTCGCAGGTGGGCACGTCGCCGACCGCACCAGCACCCGTGTTTTCGCACGCACGCCGGAGGGGCCGTTCGCGCCCCTCCGGCGTGCGTCTGCTCCCGGAAGCTGACGGGTCGTAAGGTCGGGATCATGGATACGACGGCACTACTGACCGATTGTTACGACCGGGTGCGCGACGAAGTCCACTCCGTGCTCAGCGGCATCAGCGAGAAGCACCTCAACGAACGGCTCGACGAGGAAACCAACAGCGTCGGCTGGCTCGTCTGGCACCTCACGCGCGTCCAGGACGACCACATCGCCGCCGCCGCCGGACTCGATCAGGTCTGGCACTCGGGGGGCTTCGAGGAGCGGTTCGGCCTGGCCCTCCCCTCCGACGACACCGGCTTCGGCCACGGTCCCGAGGACGTGGCGGCCGTCCGGGTGGACTCGCCGGACCTGCTGCTGGAGTACCACGACGCGGTGCACGAGCAGACTCTCAACTATCTGCGCGGTCTGAGTCCGCAGTCGCTGGGCCGCATCGTGGACGACGCGTGGGACCCGCCCGTCACCCTCGGTGTCCGCCTGGTGAGTGTGATCGGCGACGACATGCAGCACGCCGGCCAGGCCGCGTTCCTGCGGGGCGTCCTGGAACGCCGCCGCTGAGCGACCGGGGGCGCCCCGCTCCGACCTGTCCGAGTGACGCCGAGCCCGAGCCCGGAGCGGCTCCGAGCCCGAGCCCGAGCCCGAGCCTGTGTCCGTGTCCGATCCCGATCCCGAGTCCGAGTCCGAGTCGAAGAGAGGCGCGCACCGTCACCGTGAACTCCCCACAGCGCACCGCCACCAGCTCCACGCTCACCCTCCATGTCAACGGCACCCCCTACACCGTCACCGCCGACCACCGCGCCACCGTCTTGGACGTGCTCCGCGAACAGCTCGGGCTCACCGGCTCCAAGAAGGGCTGTGACCATGGCCAGTGCGGCGCGTGCACCGTCCTGCTGGAGGGGCGCCGCGCCAACAGCTGCCTGCTGCTGGCGGTGGCGCACGACGGCGCCTCCTTCACCACGGTCGAGGGGCTCGGCGACGAGGAGAAGCCGCACCCCCTGCAGGAGGCGTTCGTCGAGCGCGACTCCTTCCAGTGCGGCTACTGCACCTCCGGCCAGCTCTGCTCCGCCGTCGGCATGCTCGCCGAGGCGTCCGCGGGCCACCCCTCGCACGTCACCGCGCGTCCCGCCCTGGAGCGCGCCGCCGCCGGCCCCGCCGAGCTGACCCGCGAGGAGATCCGCGAGCGCATGAGCGGCAACATCTGCCGCTGCGGCGCCTACCCGCACATCGTCGACGCGATCGAGGACGTGACCTTGTGAGGCCCTTCACCTTCGAGCGGGCCGCGGCGCCCGAGCAGGCCGTGGACGCCTTCGCCGCGCACCCGCACGCCCGCTACCTGGCGGGCGGCACCAACCTCGTCGATCTGATGAAGCTGGGCGTGGAGCGGCCCGAACACCTCATCGACGTCAGCGGCCTGGCACTGGACCAGGTCGAGACCACCCCCGAGGGCGGACTGCGCGCCGGGGCCAACGTCCGCAACAGCGACTTGGCGGCCCACCCCGCCGTCCGCCGCGCCTACCCCGGGCTCTCCCAGGCCCTGCTTGCCGGTGCTTCGGGGCAGCTGCGCAATGTCGCCACCACCGGCGGCAATCTCCTCCAGCGCACCCGCTGCCCTTTCTTCCAGGACACCTCGACGCCCTGCAACAAGCGCGAGCCGGGCACCGGCTGTTCGGCACGCGAGGCCGCGAGCCGCGACATGGCGGTGCTCGGGCACTCCGCCGCGTGTGTGGCCACCCACCCCTCCGACATGGCGGTCGCGCTGGCCGCGCTCGACGCGAAGGTGGAGGTGCTGGGGCCCGAGGGGCCGCGCACCGTCCCCGTCACCGGCTTCCACCGGCTCCCCGGCGACAGCCCGGAGCGGGACACGGTGCTGGCACCCGGCGAGCTGATCACGCACGTCACGCTGCCGCCGCTGCCCGAGGGTGCTCGCTCCGGCTATCTCAAGGCCCGCGACCGCGCTTCCTACGCGTTCGCGCTGGCCTCCGCCGCCGCGGTGCTCGTGCTGGACGGCGACGGCGGGATCCGGCACGCGTCGCTGGCCTTCGGCGGGCTCGCCCACCGGCCCTGGCGGGCCACCGCCGCCGAGGAGGCGCTGCGCGGTGCGCCCGCCACCCCGGAGTCGTACGCGCGTGCGGCCGAGGCGGAACTGGCCGCCGCCGAACCGCTGTCCGAGAACGGCTTCAAGGTGCCGCTGGCCCGCGGCCTGGCCGTGCGCCTGCTGACGACCCTCGCCCAGAGCCCCGACGAGAGCCCCGACGACAGCTTCGCCGACAGCCCCGACGGGGCGTGATGAGGATGGCCGTGCATCACACCAGCGACATCAGCGACATCAGCGACGTCAGCGACATCAGCAATGTCAGCGACACCAGCAACGTCAGTAGCGGCAGCAACACAGCCTCCGCCACCGGCGTCGTCGGCCGGCCCGTCGAGCGGCGCGAGGGCCGCGCCAAGGTCACCGGGGGCGCGCGCTACGCCGCCGAACACACCCCGCCGGGCTGCGCGTACGCCTGGCCCGTGCCCGCCACCGTGGCGCGCGGACGCGTCGTCCGGGTGGACGGCACCGAGGCGATGGCGGTCACCGGAGCGCTGGCCGTCCTCACCCACGAGAACGCCGAGCGCCTCAACCGGGCCGACGACGCGATCCTCGACGTCCTCCAGAACCCCCGCGTCCCGCACCGGGGCTGGTACGTGGCGGTGGCCGTCGCCGAGACCATCGAGGCGGCCCGCGCCATGGCCGAGGCCGTGCGCGTCGAGTACGAGGAAGAGCCGCACGATGTCGTCCTCACCCCGGACCACCCCGGGCTCTACCGCCCCGAGGAGGCCAACGGCGGTGCGGCCGGGGGCCGCGAGCGCGGCGACTTCGACCGCGAGTACGGTGCGGCCCCGCACGCCATCGACGTCACCTACACCCTCACCCCGCTGCACAACCACCCCATGGAGCCGCACGCCGCCACCGCGCTGTGGGAGGGCGGGCATCTGATCGCCTACGACTCCAGCCAGGGCTCGACCACCGTCCGCCAGACCCTGGCCGCGCTCTTCGACCTGGACGAGGGACAGGTCACCGTCGTCTCCGAGCACGTCGGCGGCGGCTTCGGCTCCAAGGGCACCCCCCGCCCCAACGTGGTGCTGGCCGCGCTGGCGGCCCGGCACACCGGCCGGCCCGTCAAGCTGTCGCTGCCCCGGCGTGAGATGCCCGCGATCGTGGGCCACCGCGCGCCGACCATCCAGCGGCTGCGGCTGGGCGCCCGCGCCGACGGCACGCTGACCGCGCTGGCCCACGAGGCGGTGACCCACACCTCCACCGTCAAGGAGTTCGTGGAGCAGGCCGCCGTTCCCGCGCGCGTGATGTACGCGTCCACGGCCAGCCGCACCCAGCACCGTGTCGCGGCGCTCGATGTGCCCAGCCCGTCGTGGATGCGGGCGCCCGGCGAGGCACCGGGCATGTACGCGCTGGAGTGCGCGATGGACGAGCTGGCCGTCGAACTGGGCATCGACCCGGTCGAGTTGCGGCTGCGCAACGAGCCGGAGACCGAGCCCGACACCGGCAAACCCTTCAGCAGCCGCCACCTGACCGACTGCCTGCGCGAGGGCGCCCGCCGCTTCGGCTGGCACGAGCGCGACCCACGGCCCGGGGTGCGCCGCCGCGAGGGCGACCTGCTGCTCGGCACGGGCGTCGCGTCCGCCACCTACCCGGTGATCGTCGCGCCCTCCACCGCCTCGGCCGAGGCCCTGCCCGACGGCACCTTCCATGTGCGGGTCAACGCCACCGACATCGGCACCGGAGCGCGCACCGTCCTCGCCCAGGTCGCCGCCGAACAACTCGGCGCACCGCTGGAGGCCGTACGCATCGACATCGGCAGCAGCGACCTGCCCAGCGCCTCCCTGGCAGGCGGCTCCTCGGGCACCGCCTCCTGGGGCTGGGCCGTCCACAAGGCGTGCCGGGAGTTGCGCGCCGCGGGCGGCGGCATCGCCACGGTCGATACCACCTCCGACGTGCAGGCGCAGGAGGAGTACGCGCGGCACGCGTTCGGCGCGGTCTTCGCCGAGGTCCAGGCCGACACCGTCACCGGCTGGGTGCGGGTGCGCCGCATGCTGGGCGTCTTCGCGGCCGGCCGCATCCTCAACCCGCGTACCGCCCGCTCCCAGTTCCTGGGCGGCATGACGATGGGCCTGGGCATGGCGCTGACCGAACACAGCACCCTGGACCCGGCCACCGGCCGCTTCATCGAGGCCGACCTGGCCGGATACCACGTGCCCGCCTGCGCGGACGTGCCCGACATCGCCGTCGACTGGATCCACGAGGACGACCGGTACCTCAACCCCGTCGGGGGCAAGGGCATCGGCGAGATCGGCATCGTCGGCACCCCGGCCGCGATCGCCAACGCGTTCCACCACGCCACGGGCCTCCGCTGCCGCGACCTGCCCCTCACCCCGGACCGTACGGGCCTGCTGGGGTGAGGGGGCCGGTCCCGCGCGGCCGGTTAAGCCGTCCGACGCGCGGCCGGTTCAGCCCTCCGACGCCGCGCCGTCCCCTCCCGGGGCGGCGGCGCGGCAGGCCGCGGTGCGGTGCGCCGTGACCGCTTCCTCGGCGATCCGCACCATGTCGCCGCGCAGCTTCCCGTAGTCCTCCCGCCACGCCTGGGCCTTGACGTACAGATTGGTGGCGTTGTCGTCGCCCGTGTTCTTGGTGCAGGGGACGACGATGCTGGCGGTGTCCTCGGAGGACCAGCTCCGGTCGAAGCCGGGGATGCTCCTGGTCCTGCCATGGCCCGGGCCTGTGCCCACCCGGTCGGGCTTTTTCACCGAGTTGTGCTGCTCGACGGAGACCCGCAGTACCTGCTTGCCGTCCACGGTGACACCGCACTGGGCGTCGTAGCTGTCTGCCGCCCGGGTCAGCCGCTTCCAGCGGTCCGCGGAGCGGGACGCGGGAACGACCCGGTCCACCACCGGTTCCGGCGCCCAGCAGGTCGTGCCCCCCGAGAGGTCGGAGAACTTCGCTGGGCCGTTGCCGTTCTTGCCCTGCTCGCCCTTGGCGAGGTAGCCGCCCAGCGCCCCCGCCGCGACCAGGGCCACGGCGAGGACGGCGAGCAGGGCTGTACGGAGCGGGCGGTTCATGTGTGTGCGCTCCATTGCTTCTCGACTACTTCTCGACGGCCATTTGCTTCACCTGTTCGATGGAGGTCAGGAACGGCGCCGTCGATCCGACCCGGCTGTACCCCTGGCTGAAGCCTTCATCGGAGTACAGCTCCGCCCAGCTCTTCGAGACCTTGACGCCGTGCTCCTTCCCGATGGCCTCCAGCATCTTCTCGTTCTGCCGCACGTCACGCCCGGCCATCTCGTCATAGATCGCACCGGCCCGGTCGGCCGCCGGGGCCGACTTGTTGCTGCTCCAGTACTCCGCGTCGTGGTCGTTGAGGGCCGCGCCCTCGGCTCCGATGATCAGCGACGCGGCGGTCGCGGCCCCGACCGGGGTCGCCGTGAAGGGGGGCAACACGCTGGCGCCCGTCACGACGGTGCCGAACGCTCCGTTGCCCCACAGGCGCTTGCTGAGCGTGGACTTGTCGTAGTCCTGATCCTCCATGACCGCCGGGCCGATGATGCCCTCCTGGGCACCGGCGGCCAGTGTGCCCGCGGTCTCCCCCGAGGTCTTGAGGACCTCGTGCACGATGTCTTCCGGGGGCGCGTCGTACTTCTGGCCCGCGGGGACGTCCCCGCCCAGGTGATGGTCGAGCACCTGGGCGGTGTAGAGCTTCTGCCCGGCGGTGAGTGTGGCGTTGGCGTCGGGGTCCTGTCCGAGCTGCACGAGGAACTTCGTCACGTCGCGGTGGTCCAGCTCGGCTTCTTGCCCGGTCATGGGGAACAGCTTGTCGCCGTCCCCGCCGTCCTTCATGGCCCGGAAGAAGTCCGGCGTGTACTCGGCCGCCGCGTTTCCCAGGCCAGGACGCATCCCCGGGGCCAGCGAGATGTCCGCGTTGCCGTCCTTGTCGACGGTCCCCATGCCCTTGATCAGCTTGGACATGAGATCGGACTGGTCCTTGGTGTGCTCGGCGGGGACGTTCAGCGGCGCGTCCCAGTCGTGGCCGGTCGTCGCGGAGGCGAGCGCGTGCCCGAGAGACACCCGGGGCCCGGTGAAGTCCTTCTCGCGGCCGGAGCCGGGAACCTCTCCGTCCGGCAGCCACGTGCGGTCGCGCAGCACGTGGTCGAAGTTCTCCTTGTCCTGGAAGAAGTCCGTGGACGCGTCGCTGTTGTGACCCAGCGCCTCGAAATATCCGGTGAACGGGTCCTCGCCCTTATCCCATTTCGGGCCGAAGTTGAGGTATTCGGCGGGAGTCATCCCCTGGGTCAGCCACTTGCGGTGGGTGTCCTTGTCCGTCTCCGTCGAGAGGCCGTACGGGACGTAGGGGGCCTTGTCCTTCTCCACGAGCGCGTCGCCGTAGTCGTTCAGGAAGGAGGTGTCCCACTTGCCGGTCCGCATGAGGTTGCTCATGACCTGGAAGCCGTAGGGCCGATCGGAGCTGCCCACGCCGGTGTACGGGAGCTTCCCTATCCGGTCGTCGGCCACTTCGAGGACGTCCTTCTTCCACGCCGCCACCGCCGGGGAGTCCGAACGGCTGGCGAGGCCCATCGTGACGCCCAAATTATCCTGGAGCGCGGCGAGTTGCTTCGTCACTCCGACGGGGCGCTTTTCCGCGACCGGCGGCACGGCATCGGTGTACGACGGCTGCGCCGCGCGGTTCCAGAACTCCATCATGCCCTTGGCGCCCATGCCGGTGGTGAACTGTTCGGCGAACCGGGAGTTGAGGGAGTTCTTGGCGAGCAGGCCGTTCAGCTCGGCGAGTTTCTTCGGGTCCTTCTTCAGGTTCTCGTCGTTGGCCAGCTCGACCGCGGCCTTCGCGTCCGCCTTCGTTTCCTTGTCGACGTCCTTCAGGTGGGCGAGGCCGTCGTCGGTGAAGCCCTTTCCGGCGCCGTTCGGGTCGAGTCGCAGCGCCGTCTTGAGCCGCCGGTCGGCGGTGCCGGCGAACTCCAGGGCCCGTTCGGTCCTCCTGGTGTAGGAGACGATGGCCTCGTGGTAGGACTTCTGCAAACCGGCGTCCGACTTCACGTCATCGGGCGGGTCGAGATGGACCACGCCGTTCTCCCGGTTGACCTTCAGGTAGACCTTCCCGTCGGAAGCGGGCGCCTCGACATCTTCGATGATGGCCTTCAGTTCGTCCTTGGCCCACTGGAAGTCCTCCAGTGCCTCGGTCATGATCCGGCCCACATTGTCGGCCTCACCGGCGGCCTTGGTGATCTGTGTCTTCACCCCGTCGAACCGTTTGACGGCGGCGTCCCGCGCTTCGCCCTTCCAGTTGGAGGTGCGCAGCGGGTCGGCGACGGTGCGGTTGAAGTGGGTCCGCACGGTACGGAACTTCGCACCGAGTTTCGTCCACTTCTCGGCCGCTTCCTTCAAAGGCGTCAGGTTCACATTCCTGACATCCGAGTAATCGAGCGTCATTTACGGGCCCCTTCTCAGGAGTCGGATCCGGAAGAGGGCGTACTGTTCTGGGGAACGTAAGGGCCGTACAGCGGGGGCCCGTAGGACGGATTCGTCCGAGGCGTCGGCCCCGGTGTCGTGTTCAGAAAAGGCGAGTTGCTGCCGGGCCGGAGCAGAGAGGGCGAGTTGGGGTTCAGGAACAGCGGCGGGGTGTCCGGACCGGACGTGCCGCCGTGCGCCTCCTCCCGTTTCTTCTTCGCCAGCGCCGCCATTTCGGCCGCGGTCCGCGTATCGTCGCTCTTGAATTCCTCGGCGGCCTTGCGCAGCGCTTTGCCCATGGAGCCGAACAGCCCGTCCAGATACTTCATCTGGCCGCGCCAGCGCTCCTGGAACTGTTTGACGGCCTCGTCGCTCTCGAAGCCCTTCATGGTGCCGGGTACCTGTTCGGTCTCCCGCATGGTCTCGTTGTCCGCCTTGGCGAACTCGCCGCGCACCGTGTCCGCCTTGCCGGCGTGGCCTCTCAGTTGGCCCGCGTCCACATGAAGGTACTTGCCCCCCTTGCCACCATTTCCGCCCTCACCGTCGCCCGCTCCGGCGAGCCGCATCGAAGTGGCCTGCTCAGCACGGGCGTTGGCGACCAGCCCGGTCCATTCCTGCTCGAAAGACACATTCTCCCCGCTTTCAGTCGGTGAATGTCGCCGACATCCTCGGCAACCTACAAGACGACCGACCACGGTGGCGCCCTCTTTGTGCCGCGACAGTGACCGTGACGCCGCCTCCCGTTTATCTCGCGGCAGTGCCCGTGCCGGCGCTCCCCTTTTGTCACCACCGCGCCGACGATTTCACCGATCTGTCACAGCGGGGCACTAGGCGCGTTCGCAGCGCAACTCCGTGCGAGTGCCCTCGTTGGTGGTGTGCACGATATGCAAGGTGCTGCCGGTGTACTCGACTCTCAGTTCGTCGTCGGAGTCCTCCGAACTGCCGGTCAGGACCTGCCACACCAGCCGCAGCGATCCCGAAGCCCCGATCATGGCGGGGACGCCGTACGCGGCCACCCGGCTGACCATGCGCGGGGTGTAGGGCGATCTGGGACCGCTGAGCTTCAATCTGCTGCCGGACAGCGCCCATGAGCCCTTCCACGGGGCGTCGCTCTCCCACGCGCCCCGCGGGTACGGCTCGATGCTCCAGCGGCCCCCCGTGATCTCGACGGTGAGGCGTATCGGCTCCTCTCCCGCTGGGGGGCTCATCTCCACCCGCCACTCTCCCTTGAGGAAGGCGGCGACCGTCAGCCCCAGAGGCCCGGGGGAGCCGCTGTTACCAGGGTCCTTGCCGCACGCGGCGAGGACCGAGGCCCCCAGGGCCACGGCTGAGTAACGCAGCGTGGCGCGTCGGCCCACCAGCTTCGTGACGGCCCGCACCTGACGAAGACTCGGCATACTGCTCATCACTCGCCCCCCAACCTGTCGAGCACAGCAGGCTTTCAGCGTAGGCGCCGATCGGGCCGAAAGCAGCGGGGCGCTTTACACCACGCGCGCCCCGCTGCCCTGGCGCAGGGCGAGCCGTACCGCCTCCAGCGCACTGTTGAAGGAGACCTCGCTCAGTACGCCGGGCGCCGCGACCTGGTCGCCCGCCACGTAGACCCCGTCGCCCCGGTCCACGGCGGGGCGGTCGCGCCAGGTGGTACCCGGCGGATCGACGGCGCCCGTGCGGCCTTCGGCCACCGCCTCCCTGCGGTGCACCACGCGCTCGCGCCAGCCGGGAAAGCCGAGGTCGAGCAGGTGTTCAGCGCGGGCCAGCGGCTGGGTGCGGGGAGCGCCGGGCGGCAGGGGGAACTGCGCCTGGAGCAGCGACTGCCCCTCCGGCGCCAGCGTGCGATCGACCGCTGTGAAGCGCTCGATCCAGCCCGGCGCGTCCAGGTCGGAGATCACGAACGCGTCGCCGCGCCGTGCCGTCAGTGCCAGGTCCAGCAGCACCGTACGGCCGCTCGGCCAGGTCAGCGACGGGTGCCCGAGCAGGGCGTGCGCCGCCGCCAGCGAGGTGGCCACCACCACCGGGCCGCGCCGGGCGCCGGGCAGCGCGTCCAGGTCGCTCACGCGCGCGTCCGTCTCGATGGTCACGCCCTTGGCGCGCGCCTGGTCCGCCATCCGTTTGACGAGCGCGCCCCAGCCGCCGCGCGGGTAGCGCGCCTCGGGCGGGAGCCGGGAGGCACGCCGCATGCGCGCGTGGGTGAAGGCCGCCGACAGTTCGCCGGGCGCGTGGTGGAAGGTGGCGACGGCGGCGAAGTTGGCCGCCGCCACCGCCGTTTCCTCACCCCACCGTCCGGCCGCCCACTCCAGGTAGGGCACGTCGGACGGCGCTTCCTTCGCGCGCCGCGCCCGCAGCAGCCCGGCCGGCGGCGTCGCGCGCAGCCTGCCGCCGTGGTGGTAGCGGAAGCGCAGCCCTTCGGCGGGCGGAATGCCCGCCAGCGGACGCAGCAGTCCGCGCTCCTTGAGCCAGCGCCAGTGCGGGCCCTTGGCGTAGAGCGCGTGCGGTCCGTCGTTGGTGCGGTGTTCGCCGTCGGCGGTGCGGGCCCGTCCGCCGAGCGCACGGTGTGCCTCGTACAGCGTGACCTCGGCCCCGGCCTCGGCTCCGGCCAGCGCCGCGGTCAGTCCGGCGAAGCCGCCGCCGATCACGGTGAGGGGGTACATACGCGCCTCCGTTGACTCCATGACGTCGTGGTTCGTGACTCGTGGTTCGTGACGGGCGGGAGGGGCCGGATTGTGACACCGCCGGGGCGCGAAACGGCAGAAAAGTTCCTAATCTGGTCTGGGGGTGAGACGAGGGAGGTGCCTCGATGCCCGAGCTGCCCGATGTCGAGGGGTTCCGCCGGGTCCTCGCGGACTGCGCGCAGGGCCGGACGATCCAGCGGATCGAGGTACGTGACAGCGGCGTCCTGCACGGCGTACGCCCCCGGCAGTTGCGGGACGCGCTGGAGGGCCGCCGCTTCGGCGCACCCGAGCGGCGCGGCAAGTGGCTGCTCGCTCACACCGGCGGCCCCACGCTGCTCGTGCACTTCGGGATGACGGGCCAACTGGTGTGCGCCTCCCCGGAGGACCCGTACCACGCGCACGACCGCGTCGTCTTCACCCTCGGCAAGCGGCGCCAGCTGCGCTACCGCGACCAGCGCAAGCTCAAGGGGCTCTGGCTCGCGGACAAGACCGGGGTGGACGAACTCCTCGCCTCCCAGGGGCCGGACGCCCTGACCGTCTCCCGCCACGACTTCGGCCGGGCCCTCACCTCCCACCACCGCACCCTCAAGGCGGCGCTCACCGACCAGTCGGCGGTCGCCGGGCTCGGCAATCTGCTGGCGGACGAACTCCTGTGGCGCTCCCGCCAGCATCCCGCGCGCCAGACCACCGCTTTGACCTCGTCCGACATCGCCCGGCTGCACACGGACATGCGTCAGGTCCTGCGCGCCTGCGACCGCGCGGAACGGGTCCCGCCCAAGTCCACCTGGCTCACCGGCCACCGCGACGAGGAGGACCCCGCCTGCCCCCGCTGCGGCGCGCCGCTGCGCAGGACCCGTACGGCGGGCAGAAGTACCGTCTGGTGCCCCCACTGCCAGCCGCCACCCGGCGAGCGCCGCCGCTGAGGCGGGGGTGTGATCGAAGCGTCACCCCCTGAACCGGTGACGGAATACGGGAGGCCCCCGGGAACTGCCGGACGGAATACGGGAGGCCCCCGGGAACTGCCGTCCGAGTGGCTCGCGGGCCACGCTGCTAACGTTCCCGCCGTACAGCCCCGTCGGCAGAGGAATCCAGCGCCGTGACCAGCGACATACGAGTGCCCAGCAACCCCGACGGCCACGCGCCGCGGGCCTCGAAGCCCAGCTCGCGCCCTGAAGAGGGAATGCCCCCACTCGGAGGAGCCGGGCCGTGGTGGGCGGACCTCGGGGCGATCGGCGGCCTGGTCGTCGCCGCGCTGGGCCTCGCCGCGATCGTGCTCCTGCTGCTGGGCATGCCCGGTTTCCCGCAGGGCTCCTGGACCGACTACTACGGTCTGGCCAAGGTGGTGGCCATCGGTCTGGTGGCCGGCGGCGCCACCCTGTTCTCCCGCCGCCGCGGCAAGCCCGCTCCGCCGCCCTCCGGGGAAACCGGGGAAGCCCCGGACAACGCCCGCTGAGCCGCCCTGCGTTCCCGCACGGCGGCCGGCCGGCTCAGCCCGCGCTTCCCGCGCCCAGCTCGTCCGGCACCACCACCAGGCTGACGATGTGCCGCTCGCGCCCGTCCCCCGGCGAGGTCGCGGCCCGCTTGGTGACCGCCTTCTGCAACTCGTCCACCAACTCGGCGAATTCCTCGTCCGTCAGCCATACCGCGCCCTGCCGGTAGAGCACGCCGTCCGTCGCGGGCTCGGCGTCCTCGCGGGCGAGGTAGCGGTCGAAGTCGCCCATCATCGCTCCGGAGAATGCGGTGAACGCCTGGCGGTGGTCCTCCAGCGTCATCGTCGTCCGCGCGTCCTCGTCCACCAGCGCGCGCTCCTCGCGCACCTGGTAGCTGCGCTCCACCGTGCCGCGCACCTTCTTCTCGCCGACCACCTCCAGCACGTCCGCCTTGGCGAGGGTGGCGATGTGCCGGTACATCGTCGCCGCCGCGACATCGGGAAGCCGCTCGCGAAGCTGTGCGGTGGTCAGCGGACCGGAGCCGACCAGGGTCTGCAGGATGCGCAGCCGGACGGGGTGGAGGAGGAGGTTCGCGGTCGTCATGGTCCCATGGTCTCACATTAGTCTCACGTCTGATAATGTTCTCGATGTTGAGACCAATGCGAGCAGGGCCAAGCGGGCAGGGCCAAAGCGAGCGGAGAGAGCCGAAGTGTGGGGGACATCCGGAACATGCTGAACACGCGCACGACGAGCACCACACACACCACAGGCACCACCCTGGCCACGCGGGACGCACGGGACGCACGGGACACCGAGATGACCGTCATCGCGGACGACGCGGTGCCCCTGGCCGGAACGCTGACCCTGCCCGACGGCCCCGGCCCCCACCCCGCGGCCCTGCTGCACGGCTCCGGCCCGCTCGACCGCGACGGCGACACGGCCAAGCTCCGCATGGGGCTGGGCGCACCGCTGGCCGCCGCCCTGGCCTCGGCAGGCATCGCCGTACTGCGCTACGACCGGCGCGGCTGCGGCGACACCCCCGGCGACTGGCGGACGGCCGGCTTCACCGGCAACCGCCGCGACGCCGCCGCCGCCGTCCGCGCCCTGGCCGCCCACCCGGACATCCGGGCCGACGCCATCGCCGTGATCGGCCACAGCGAGGGCGCCGTCCACGCCATGTCCCTCGGCGCACGGACACCCGAGGAGCAGTCCCCCGGTACGCAGCCCCCCGACGAGCAGCCGGAGATCAAGGCGTTGGTGCTGCTGGCCGGGTTCGCCCGGGTCGGCGAGGACGCCTTCCGCTGGCAGGGCCGCTCTATCGCCCGCACCCTCCCCGCCCCCGCCCGGCTCCTGCTTCCGGCACTGCGTGCCTTGGCCGAACGCCAACTCACCCGCGTCAAGAACACGACCACGGACGTGGCACGGGTCCTCGGCGTGCCGGTGAACGCCCGCTGGATGCGGGAGATGCTCCGCCACGACTCCCGTACGGACCTGGCGGCGATCCGGGCGCCCGTGCTGGCGGTCACCGGGGACAAGGACCTCCAGGTGAACCCCGCCGACCTGGACGAGATCCGCCGCCTGGTCCCCGGCGAGACGGAGGTCCACCGCGTCCGGGACCTCACGCACCTGCTGCGCCGCGACGCCGGGAAGCCGTCGATGCGCTCCTACGGCCGACTCCAGCGCGAACCGGTCGATCCCGACCTGCTGGCCCAGGTCGCCGACTGGCTGGGCCGCCAACTCCACAACACACCACGGGACACGGACGCCGCACAGCGCACGGCCCCGTCCTGACCCGCCCCGCGCCCTGACCCGCGCCCCGCCCTGACCCGCCCGGGCGGCCCGCGCCACCCGGTGCACCGCCACCCGTACCTGCCCCGCGCCCCTCTCCGGGGCCCCTCTCCGGGGCCCCTCCGGCACTCTCTCCCGTTATACGGCTCCGGGCGTCCGGCTCCCGGTCCACAACTACCAGCTTTCAACTCCCGGCTTCCGGAGCGGCCTGCTGTTCGCGGTGAGCACCATTCCGATGGCACTGCTGACGGGGTACGCCTACGAGAGGGCCGGCGTCTTCGCCTCCATGGCGGTGCACTTCGCGGCCGACACGACGATGACGCTGCTCGGCGTCGAGGCCCCCTTGGCGCAGGCCGCCACCATCGTCGTCCAGACCCTGCTCGCGCTGGTCCTGCTGGCCACCCACCGCCCGGCTCACCGGCCCGTCGCCCCGGCGACCGCCCGAGCAGCCGCGTCATCGACTCCGCAGCCCGTGCCGCCGCGTCGCCACAGCAGCCGCTGAACAGCCCAGGGAGCCGCTCGTCCCGCTCGGCGGGCGCGCACACCCGCAAGCGGCGCGTCCGGCTTGCGTCTGACGCCGAAGTGAGGTTTTAACGTACTGGGCGTCGGCGTTCGCCGAACTCTCCGAGAGCTGGTCGGCTCTGCTGCCATGAGCGGCCGACGCCAGGCCATATCAGAAAGGCAGGACATCATGCGGGCAGCCCGTTACCACGAGTACGGCGGCGTGGAGACCCTGGTGGTCGAGCAGGTGCCGGATCCGCACCCGGGGCCCGGCGAGATCCGTATCCGCGTCGCCGCGGCCGGCGTCAACCCGATCGACTGGAAAGTACGGTCGGGAGCGGCGCGCGAGATGCTCCCCGTGGAGCTGCCCGCGATCCCCGGGCGGGACGCCGTCGGCGTGATCGACGAGCTCGGCGACGGAGTGCGGGGGGCGAACCTCGGCGACCGCGTCTTCGGGCTGGGCGGCGTCACCGGCGCGACGGCGGAGTCGGCGGTGCTCTCCGCCTGGGCGCCCGCGCCCGACACGTGGAGCGACGCGGAGGCCGCGGGCGCCGGCCTGGCGTCCGTGACCGCGATGGGCGGACTGAACGCACTCGGCCCCCTCCAGGGGCGGACCCTTCTCGTGGAGGGCGCCGCCGGAGGCGTGGGCAGCGCCGCGGTCGAGATCGCGCTCGCGCACGGCGCCACGGTGATCGGGACGGCCAGCGAGCGCAACCACGCCTTCCTCACCTCACTCGGCGCCGTCCCCACCACCTACGGCACCGGCCTCGCCGAGCGCCTGCGCGCCATCGCCCCGGAGGGTATCGATGTGGTGCTCGACACCGCGGCCTCGGGATCACTGGCCGACCTCGTCGCGATCGTCGGCGACGCGGCCCGAGTCGCCACAGTCGCCGACCACGCCAACGCGCCGCGCCTGGGCGTGCGTGTGGTCAACGCGGAGAACAACCCCGCCTTCCTGACCGAGGCGGCGGAGCTGGGACGTCAGGGCCGCTACACCCCGCGCGTCGAACACACCTACCCCCTCGACCAGATCGCGGACGCCCACGCGTACGCCGAGCGCGGACGCACAAGAGGAAAGCTCGTGATCACCCTCTGAACCCGCCAAAGCCCGACAAAACCCTCCTGAATACGTCCACTTGGCCGTTCTGGCACGCGTCTGGCACGGGCCAGGTGGTTCTACAGGTCGTCGGGCAGAAGCCGAAAGGCGTGGTTGCCGGTGAGCGGGGTGACGGTTCTGAAGTCCCGGCGGCCGAGGGTCAGGATGACCTCCGTGTCAAATGCCTCGGCCAGGATGACGTTCACTGCGTCGGTCAGGTCGAGCCGCAGGGCGGCGTAGCGGTTCTGGACCGTACGGGCCCGGCGCGGTGTGTCGGCGGACAAGGCGGGGATGGTCAAGCGCCCGGTGCGTTCTTGGGCCGGCAGCCAGTCGTTCACCATGTGTGCGGCCTTGCGGTCGACGTTGCGCGTGGTGATGCGTCCGATCTCCAGGATCACCAGCGGCGATACCACCGTGAGCGCCGCTTGGTGCATTGCGGTGCGAGCGGCTTCATGCTCGGGATCCGAGGTGTTGAGAGCGGCCACCAGGCCGGAGGTGCCACCGACGATGATCACTCGGCGTCCGCCACGCCGTCCGAGACCGCTCGGTCGATCTCTTCGGCGGTGACCGGACCGCCGAAATTCAGGCCCGGGATGTCCCACGCAGGCCCGGGACGTCCCACGCCTCGTCCCAACGCCGGGTGCGCAGGGCCGCGAGATGGAACGCCTCCCGGAAGTACTCCGACTCCGGCCGCCCCTCCCGCGCTGCCGCCTCCTTGATCAGCGCGAGGTCCTCCTCATCGACCATGACGGACGTCTTCTTCAAGGCCATATGGTCATGGTGCCTCGACCACAACCGGGTTTCTCGGGCAGATGTCTTGTTCCTGCCCTGTTCGCCCCCTGCGTCGGTTAGGCACTCTCGATTCAATCCCTCCCGCGAGGGCGTGCGTGCGTAGCTCCTTGGAGCAGTGATGGCGTATGTACCGACCCTGAAAGGAAAACGAGGCGAATTCACCGCGCTCGGGCAGATAAAGCCCGACGAACAGGTCGAAGTCCGTCCGATCATGGAAGTGGTCCTTGACGAGCGCCTCCGGGACGTCGTGGAGACCTTCCGTAAGAACGCCTGGAACCAGCTGCCCAAGGGGCTGGACATCGCGGTGGACTGTGGCGGCCTCTGGCATCACGGTGCGGTCGGCGGGGTCTGGACCGGACGGCCGATGAACTGGATCAGCGAGGCGTCCGGAGCCCGGATGCTTGCCTTGATTCCCGCCTTCCGCCCGGACGATCCGCTCGGAGCGCTGGCCCGCGCCTGGGGAGGACACGTCGTGGGGAGACGCCGAGTTGGCGAAGTGCGCGCGCGGGGAGCGGCCGAAGGCCGGTGGCGGAGCGGAATGGCGTGCCTGGGCCACCTCCCACCACTTGGCCGTCACTGTAGAGGCGCTGCGAACCATGGCCCAGCCATGACCTGTCGCCCTCAAAACCAGGCATAGACACTCCGGTATGGGAAGCGTCGTGCGGCTCAACGGGCTCGGTACGCAGGTTGGTGCAGGCACCTGAAAAGCTCCGGGCAACAAACAACCCCAGGTCCATGACCCGGGGTTGTTCTCTGAGCGGGCGACGGGAATCGAACCCGCGCTCTGAGCTTGGGAATCAACGACGCTTGCTTGGCTGATGTGCTGTCTGAGCAGCGAGAATGTGCCCATTCGGGGAGTCCAGCGGAGGCTTGATCGTGTCCCTGTTGACCCTTGGCGACCGCCCTGGAGGGCACGGATGGGGCACGGCGGAGCGTAAGTCGCCGGACAGCAGGCACAGGACGCGGCGGCCTCGCGGCGGTACCTTCTCACGGGCAGACCGGAAGTTCGCATTGCTGTCGCAAGTGCTGTGGCGCCCTGACAGGCTGGGCGCTGTGACGTACGCGGTGACGGTGGATACGCAGACTCCGAGTGGCGCGCCCGAGATGGACGAGCTGCAGCGGGTCGGTGCCGGAGCGCTCCTGGAGGAGAGGCTCGGTGCGGCTGAGTCGGTTGAAGGACCTGACGGCGTGGAGGTGTGGGTCGATGACACCTTCGTGGGGGTCTACCCCGGAGGGGCGCTGCTGAAGGTATTCGTGGACGCACCTGCGCTGGAGTTCGCCGAGCAGGCAGTCCGCGCCCTGGTGGAAGACGTCCTGGAGAACACCGAGCTCCTGGCCGACTGGACAGTGAAGCGGTGCGAGGTCGAGCTTCACCATGACCTTGCCAAGGAGAGCCTTGAGGCAGCTGATGGCCCGGAAGGGCCGCCGTCGGACCTGGCCGACCGACGGGCCAAGCTGGCCGAGCCCGCCTCCGGAACGCCGGTGGACCCGGCGTGGCTGGAAGCGAACTCGAAGGCGGCAGAGGCGAAGATGCGTGCGCTGGCCCCGCGGCTGCGGTCCTTCGGACCTGTGATGTTCGGGACCGTCGACGAAGAGGATGAGGAGTACGACGAGGAGTTCGCCGAGTCCGCGACCTCCGCTGAGGACGCGGAGTTGGCGGCCGGGGCATTGATCTGGGCGACCGATGTGCTCCTGGACCAGCTGTTCGACGACGCCTTCTCGCTGGAGGAGGAGAAGACGAACGTCGCCGAGTGCGACCGGCCGCTGTGGCTCCTGGAGGACTTGCCGCCGCGCTACGCCCTGCAGTACGACGCCCTCTTCGCGCGCCGGTTCCTGGTAACTGCCGTTGCTCTCACCACTCGCTTCACTGAAGGCAGCTTCCGACAACTGAGCTGTGTGGCCGAGGAGCTAGCTCTCCGGATGCTGCTGCAAGCCGCCGAGGTGACGCTGGACACGTTCGGGCTGTTGACCGACGGGCGCAAGGCGGCGCTGGAGTGCTTCGCCGACCTCGTCTATGAGGACATGGACCACGAGTGGCTCTACGACGACTCGAAGGACGGCATCGACGAGAGCCCGGTAGGCGAGTACCTCGGTGTCGCGGCCATGGACCTCGCGAGCTGGTTCAAGCCGTTCAATGACGACCGGTACGTGCACTCGTACGCTGCCGACGAGCCCGAGGACGCAAGCAACGGCGAATGATGGCCCTGCTACCGCCCAGTTGAGCCCTGTGGCGCAGATCAGCATGGAGAGTCCTGATCCGGCATGCTGCGGGGCTCGAATCACGGCCCCGGAACGGGCGGTGGTTGTCCCGTCTGTGCCGCCTAGAGACGCTCCCTTTCATCGGGACAGAGGCTCGCCAAAACTTGCCGCGGCCCCGTGCTGTGACCCGTGCCAGGCTCCCACCCGCGCTTTCGCCGCTCACTGGACCAGACATCGCATTGACGCGCCTGTCTTTCCGCTCATATGACTCAGGGTGCTCCCTCCCTGTCAGTGCCCAGCAGTATGCTGCGGACCGTGGGGCTACGGGAGGGGACGAAGTGGCCAGGAACGATATCGATCACCGCGCGATCGAGAAGCACGTGAAGGCGATCAACAAGGCATACGAGCGTGCCTTTGCCAAGCACCCGATCACTATGCCGCCGGTCCTGGGAAAGGGTTTCACCACTGCTTACGGGATCACGGGTGTAGGAATTGAGCAGGATCCACAGTTGGTCCGGTTTCTCATCTGGTTAGGTGAGAAGCCCCTCGGCTACCGCGGCGATCAGAGCGAATATTCCGAGGATGCCGGAGTGCCGCCGGAAGAGGTGAGCGTTCTCGCCGACGCCTTGGAACGGGATGGCTTGATCGAGATTCTCCGTACCCTTGGTGAGCGCCAGTTCTGCCAGATTAGCGCGGACGGGCGGGTCGAACTGCGGCGGCTCGCGCAGTTGCGGGAGGAGCCCGCTGCCCGGCACCGCTATGCCACAGACGCATTCTTGCGCTGGCTCTATGCCACTGCTCACGACCAGCAGCCCATCGACCCGGCGCACTTCCTGGAAGCCGAGGCGTCCTACTTTGCCGGAGCCACACTGTCAGATACCGAGGTGTGCTACGCCTTGGCGCGCCTCGTCCACTCCGGTCTGGTCGAAGAGGCCACCACCCATCCTCGGACTGTCGCCATCACCATCGATGGCATCGACTGCGTCTTGTCAGGGGCAACCGTGAGCGACTATCTCAACCGAACGCGACCCGGCGACTACTACAGCATCACCGGAACGAATGTGATCGCCGGATCGCAGGGAAAGGTTGAACAACACAACCACAACAACACCTTCGACCCCACCGCCATGCGCGAGTTCGCCGAAATGGTCAAGCAGTTCGCCCCCACCTTCGGTATGGAACCCGCACAGCAAGCTGAACTCATACACGATGCCGAAGTCCTCTGTGATGAGGCCAGCAACGAGGCCCCACAGCCGGGGCGTGTGCGCGTTGCCTTCGACGCTGTCATGAACGGGCTCACGCAAATCGGTGCGGCATCTGCTGGTCTCGGCGCCACGATTCAACATGGGAACCAAGCACTCAACACCGTATTCGGAGGGTGAGAAAATGGTCCATGAGGCAGCTTCCCCTCCGGAAGGGGGGCGAGTTCCTGTCGCCGGGATTTCAGCTAAACGGCGATCGCCTCGATGGCTTCGAAGATGTCGGAGTCGGTTTCCTTTTGCCAGTCGGGGAGGTCGGGCCAGTCGGCGACGTAGGCGGGCTTGGGGTCTCCGAAGTGCTTGTACATCTGGGCGGTCCAGCAGGTGGCGACGAAGCGGCCCTTCTGCTCGCGGGTGAGGCGTTTGGCGTTGCCGGCGCTCAGGTCGAGGAAGTGGCGCACCTGTTCGTAGACGGCTCCGGCGGCTTCGCGTTCCCAGCCAGGGGTGTCTTCCCAGGGCGTGACGTAACTGGCTTTGGGCTCGCCCAGGTAGTGCTTGTTGACTCCCGCGATCCAGGTCTCCCGGAACAGGCGGGCGCCCTCGGTGTCCGACATGCCTACCCCTCTCATCACGTCGCGTGCAGGCTGCCGATGTCGGCGGCCAGTTCGGCTACGCGGCGATCGTGGCCGTAGGAGCGCAGATCGTCCCGCAGCGTCTGGAGTCTACGGGCGACGTAGCCCGAGCCCGATTGCCGTGCGAGCTGGAGTGCCTCGCGGCCGTGGGTGACGGCCTGCTCCGCGTCGTGGCGTTTGGCGCCGATCAGCGCGAGGTCAACCAAGACGGAGCCTCGGCGGCGGTAGGAGGTCCCCTTGGCCAGCGCGTCGGAGTCGAGCGCGCTCTTCAGGGCCTTCTCGGCGAGGTCGAGTCGCCCGAGCTGGACGAAGCGTGCTCCTCGTTCTTCGGGGAGGCGGGAGCCGTCGAAGCGGAGCCATCCGCCGTTGTGGACAGGGCCGGGGAGGTCGGTGACCTTCTGGGCCTCGTCGAGGGCACGCTGGCACGCGTTGAGGTCGCCCAGGTTCGCGTGGGCCTCGGCCTGGACGGAGGCGACCCAGTAGCGGGTGGACAGGGCGGGGTCGCCGCGCGTGGCGATGGTACGGGCGACGTCCAGGGTCTCGGTGGCTTCCGTGAACTGCCGCTCGGACATGTCCACGTAGGCGTGCCGGACGAGCGCGCAGGCCCACAGGTCGAAGGCGTGCGCGCTGTCGCTGGCTGAGGCGGCCACGGAGTAGGCAGCGGCGGCGTCCGTGTAGCGGTTGCTGTCGAAGGCCAGCTCGCCGGAGAGCTGGAAGAGGTCTCCGGCGGCTTCGCACATCGCACCGGCCCGGCGGCTGGCTGTGCTGGTCTTCAGGGCGTCGGCGAGTGCGTCGAGCTGGTCCTGGACGATGCCGTGGACGGAGCGCTTGGAGCGGGCCAGTTGGTAGACCTGCCAGAGGTGTTCGTTCATCCGGCGGTAGTCGTCGGCCGAGCCGCGCTCGACGGCTTCCGCTATGTCGTCGGCTGCCTCGGGTCCCAGGGCGGTCAGGGCTCCGGTCACCGTGAGCAGGCGCAGAAACTTGCGTCGGATCATTTCGTCGGATTCACCTGGACCGTGAACGGGACGGGGTAGGGACTGTGCTGGCTGCGCGTGGTGGGCTGCTGGTGGTGGATCCAGCATGCTGCCGAGTTCGGTGAGGTCCAGGCGCAGAAGCTCGGCCATCTTCGGCCGGTGGACGCATTCGGGCATTGTCTGACCGCGTTCCCAGCGGCCGACCGTTGTGCGGTCCACGCCAAGCGCATGGGCGAATGTCTCCTGACTGTAGCCCATGGCCTTTCGTCTCTCGGACAACCGCATGGCGCTCCCCTTCCCGCCTGACTGGGGCCCTACCCGCTGCGGCGCCCCGTGCATCAGAGGTGCATCAAGACTGCCGCAGGGATGCCGTGGTCCGCAGCGATCTCCGGCGGTTGGCTGGAGCCCTGAAAGTCGGACCGGCTCCCGCGACCACCCCCTGCGTGTGGGGAGGCGGCTCTGGTCGAGTGACCGATCCCGGAGGGACGACCCGTGACCATGACAGCGGCAAGAGCGACGTCGATCGGCGCGCCCGGATACAGCCAGACGTTTCCGTCCGTACCGGAGTCCGCGGGCCTCGCCCGCGAGCTGGTGGTCACGGCGCTGCGCGTATGGCGCCTCGAATCGCTTCTGAACGAGGCGACCTTGGTCGCGACAGAGCTGGTCGCGAACGCTGTGCAGCACGGCTCAGGCCGCTACCTGGTCTTCAGCGCCGAACGGCCCTCGCAGTACCGGGTGCGTATCCGTGTGACCGACCAGTCCCGCGTCCGTCCCGTGCTGCGGTGTCCGGACGAGGAGGAGACGAAGGGCAGAGGGCTGCTCCTGGTCTCCGCCCTCGCCGTTGACTGGGGTATTGATGTGCACACGAGTGGCAAGACCGTGTGGGCGGACTTGGCGGACGAGGCGGGTACGTGATGGCTCGCCACCGGCGGCCTCGCCGCTTCGCTCTCGTCGGCCGACACGAGCCGGTGGAAGGCGCCCCCTACAGCCCTCCGGTGGAACGCCGGACGCCAGGGCAAGCGTGCGATCACGATGTTCCGGCCTTCGGCGAAGTCGCGGTCGAGACCACCGACGACGCGACCCTTCGTCGCTTCCTGGAGGCGATGCGCCGGTGGCAGACCGAAGAGCAGGACGAGCCGCTGGCCGTGACGCCCGAGACCGTTCGCCGCACGGTCAAGTACGTGGTCAGCAGGCACTTCGACGGCGTGGACGGGGGCGACCTGCGGCCGACGACCGACACCCTGCACGCCTACCTGGACGCTCTGGCGGACGCTGCAGAGGCCGAGCTGGACACCGGGCGGATCGTGGTCGTCGAGATGGTGGCCAGGGCCAGAGCCGCTGCGAGCGAAGGCCCCCAACAACTGTCGCTGACCGCAGCGCGCCAGACGGCCAGGACGACAGGGGACCTGCTGTCGCTCCTGGAACGGGAGGGTTGGCAGGGGACGGGGGGTGACGACCCCATGAAGTCGTCGGCAGCCTCCTTCGCTTTGGGGGTGGGCCGCGTGCCCCGGTACGCGAAGCATCCGCGCACCGGGCATTCGGTCCGGGTGCCGTTCGTGGCCATGTGGGACAACGAGAAGGCGGTCGTCGAGGCGGCGCTGGCCGTCGCGCTCGCTCCCACCCCGAAGCTGGCCTACCAAGGGCGGGAGCTTCCTTCTGACCGCGACGGCTTCGGGGTGCTGTGGGCGCGGTGTTCGTACTCGCCCGGGGTCGGCCGGCCGGACTTCGCGTCGATGCATCCGGGGCGGCAGTACGAGTGCATGTACGCGATGAAGTGCCAGGTCTGCGGCGGTCCGGCGGACCGCAACGCGGACGGGTGGCTGTTCTTCGACTGGCGCAACGAGCTGGACCCGCCTTCGTGGCCGGAGGGCGCGTTGAGCGCGATGCCGCCGCTGTGTGCGAAGGACGCGCGGCTGTCGATGGCCGTGTGTCCCAAGAGCGGAACCTTCTCGGCGCTGCGGGTCAGGGCGCCCCGGCTGTGGGGAGTGGGCGGGGTGAGCTACCGCCTCACCCTCGACGGCCGGCGGCTCAACCACGGCGACACCGACATCTGGCTGCCCAAGGACGACCCGGGCCTGCACTCGATACTCGCCTCCAAGCTGATCCGCGAACTGCGCAAGGTCACCCCAGTCGCCCGCACGATCTGCGCACCGCGCTGTGAAGGACGAGATCTTGGTTGCCTTCCCAAAGCTTCGGCGCACTTTGACTCGCTGGTGGAGCCCGAGACGGCAAGCGAGCGTGCCGCGCCCGTTCACCGTCCCGGTGGAGGACCGACTCAACGCGTGGCTGCTCGCCCCCGCACTCCTGCCAGACGCCCCCATCCGACCCCGCACGAGAGGAAGTTGGCACCCTATGCACGTTGTCGAGTACGAGGCCAAGGCCCTGGAGATCGACCCGGAGGCGATGGCCGCGCGCATCCAGTCCGCGGGCGGCACCTTCCACAGCGAGCGGCTGATGCGCCGCTACGTCTACGACCCCATCCCACCGAAGGAAGGGCGGTGGGTACGGCTGCGGGACGCGGGCGGCGCGGTGACGCTGTGCGTCAAGACGATCAGCTCGGACGCGATCGACGGCACCCAGGAGACCGAGACCACCGTCGGCTCCTTCGAGGACACTCACGCTCTCCTCGGCCTCATGGGCCTGTCCCACCGCTCCTACCAGGAGAACCGCCGCAGCTCCTGGCTGCTGGACGGCGTACGGCTGGAGATCGACACCTGGCCCCGCATCCCCCCGTACCTGGAGATCGAAGGCGACGACGAGGAACAGGTCTGGCAGACCGCCGAACGCCTCGGCATCCCCAAGGCCGAGCTGACCAGCGAGAACACCCAGAAGATCTACGCCCGCTACGACATCGACCTCGACACCATCACCGACCTGCGCTTCTGACCCGGCCTGTCGGCGTACTTGCCCCCACGGAAGGCGGAACGATGCACGATCCACTCGACGACGTACCGGTCACGGTCGTTCCCGACCGCACCCTCCGCGTGAAGATCATCGACGCGTGCGGGCTGGCCTGCACCTTCTGCCACAACGAAGGCACCCCCGTCGCCACCGACAACACCGGCCGCCCGCCCGACGCCTTCACCGGCGCCCCCGGCCGCTCCGGCCGCGTCTCGATCTACCTGGCCACCAACGGCGCCGACTTCCTCCCCCAGCGCATCCCCGCCGACCCCGACTTCGCCCTCGCCCTGGCCGCCGTCCGCGGCAGCCTCCCCCTCAACGAGGTCCACTTCACCGGCGGCGAACCCACCCTCCACCCCGACCTGCCCGACCTGGTCCGCATCGCGAGGCGGCTCGACCTGACCGTCGGCCTCACGTCCAACGGCGAGAACGGCGCGGCCGTACTCCCCGAGTGCGCCGAGGCCGGGCTGGACCGCATCAACCTGTCCGTCTTCGGCACCACCCCCGAGGAACTCGCCGCCGTCCAAGCCCCCCGCCTCGCCTCACCCCGCCTGGCCGCCCGCAAGCTCGAAGCCCTCGCGGACACCATCGAGACCGCCACCCGGCACGGCGTGAAGGTCTCGGCCAACATCGTCATCCCCGACCACGACCACGTCGAGCGAGTCCTGCGCATCATCGAGCAGCACGGCCGCGACGTGATCGTGCGGATGCTGGTGAACCTGGAGGACGACGGCGCCTCCCTGGCGGCCATGCGCGAGGTCATCGACCACCTGGGCGCCGTCCCCGACCTCCGCGTCATCACCGCCGGCGCCTCCGACCAGCGCACCCGCTACCGCCTCCCGGACGGCCGCACCCTCTACGCCAAGAGCATCCGCCCCGTCCGCCTCCCCGAGACTTGCACCGGCTGCCGCTTCAACAACGACCGCGACTGCCAAGAGGGCTACTACGGCGTGCGCATGTACCGCGCCAAGAACGGCCCCTTCATGATCGGCGTCTGCATCCAACGCATGGACCTCTGCCTCCCCCTCGGCGAATTCGTCATGAGCCAACGCTGCGCCGAAGTCCGCAACTTCCGCGACGACGAAGCAGCCCGCCTCACCGCCCTACACAGCACTCCTGATCGGGAGCCACCTCGAAGCCGAGCACGCCCCGCTCACGGCCCGGCTGCCGGATAGGCGTGCTTCGGCTACGGGTCCATGGTTGTCGTAGTTCCGCAGGCGGTCTCGTGTTGGCGCTGCATCTTGATCGTCTGAGCTCGTCCGGCTGGCACTTGGAGAGTCGACAGGAGGAGGCCGACGGAGCAAGGTCGGTACCTTCAGGAGAGTCATCTTGAAGAGTTCCACGAAGCGTCGCTCACTCAGTTTTTCGTCATGGCGCATTTGAAGTGCACCGACGGTGCCAACTCCCAGTAGGGAAGCCACGATGACGATCGGAACTGCCCAGGGCGGCGCTACCAGACTGGCGCTGATCGCTGCTGCTGTCGTTACGGCGACGGAAACCAGGTAGAAGGAGCCACTGAGCCAGGGGCCGCCACGTTGTGCTCGGTCCGGTTGCGCTACTTCGCGGTGTGCTCGCAGGACATCCTCAACGCTCGAACCACTGATCCGGCGCACTCGGCCGCGTTTGTCGATCAGGAAATTGCATCCCTCGACACCACAGACACCACGCTTGTTTCTCTCAAGAGCCCGGTCCCGGGGATGGTACGCAGATGCTGGCCCGTGTGAGTGGCAGTAGCGGGGTTCCCTACCTGCTGAGCGTCGCCGTCTCATGTGGCTATGGTGCCCAGCTCACCGATGCCACAGCAGGGGAACGCACAAGGTCTGCGGCCGTCTTCGTGCTGGAGCTGCTTTGGCGCGAGCAATCAGTGGACCTTCTTCTCCTCGGCGGATCGGGTAGCCCGGCCTGCCTGTTCGCGTTGGTGCCCAAAAGGGCCTCAGCCTTGCACGATGCGGGAGCCGGATCGGGGAGGTTTCTAGGCTCTGTCTGGAGTTGCGGAACCGACCGCCTATGCCACGGCGTGCCCCAGCGGCGGCGTCGCTCCCCTGTTGCACTACGGCTCATCGCCCACGGCGTCGCGAGGCGGAGTGGCTGGTGAAGGTATTGAAGGAACGGGACTCTTCCGGTCGTGCCAACCGGCGGGTGGGCCTGGTGGTCCGCGCCTTGGCTGCTTGGGCACGGGGGCTGGGGGCGTGGCGTTCGCCGAGGCGGCGGATGCGCCAGGTTAGGGCGCGTGCGGGGCTGTGGGCGTCGTCCAGTGTGCGCTGGCCGAGTGCCTGGTCGAGGATGGTGGCCGCGTTGTGCCCGGCCCCCTCCGCCTGCGCGAGCACTGTAGTGAGGGCGTTCCAGGCGGGATCGTTGAGGATGCGTTCGGCGTGCTCAGGTACGGCTTGATGGAGGTGCTGGGCGTAGCGGTGTTGGGTCTGTGGGGTGGGCGCGCGGCGGGCCAGGTTGCTCAGCGCGGGTCCGGCGATCTGCCCATAGGCGGTGTGCAGGTGGGCGAGGGCTTGCTGGGCAGCTGCCTCTTGCTGGGCATGCAGACGGGTGCGGTGCCAGTGCATCGCGAACGCGGCGGCAGTGAGTGCGGCGTCGATGAGCATGGCCAGGCCGGAGCCGTCGCCATCAGGTGAGGGGCTGCACCAGATCGTCTGGAGGCTGCGGCGCAGGGTGCGGGCGCTGTTGTGGTCGGCGGTGATGCGGGAGCGGGTAGCGCGCTCGAAGGCCGCAGCGGCCCTTTCCAGTTCGCCCTTCACGGCTGATGGCGCGGTGACGGGGAGCAGATCGAGGGCGGCGCCGAGGGCCGCGAGCTGGCCTTGGGCGATGTGCTCGTCGCTGTAGACGAGGTGGTGGGGGATGCGCTCGGTTGCGGCGCTGGCCTGGTGCCACAGATTGCCCTGCGGGGTGGCCACGGGCTCGGGGCTGGTGGTGGCAAGGCGTTCGCGGATCTTGGGCAGAGAGAGGTCTCCGGCGAGGGTGGAGCCGGAGAACCAGACGGGGTCGCCGTGCTGGTTGACGTCGCCGGGCAACGCGATGCTGTAGCCGGTGACGTCTCCGGACGAGGCCCTCTTCGGGCGCACGTTCACGCCGGTCGCCTCCAGGAACGCGAAGAACTCCGTCTCGCTGGCGGCGGCGGCCACGGCGCGGCGTACACGTTGGCGGAGGATCTCGCGGGATGTGGCGTCCTGGCCCTGGCGCTTGGCCTTGAAGTGCTCCTTGCTGGTGTGGCGTTTGGCAGCGGTGCCAACGCCGCGCTTGAGTTGCCTGAGCCCGAAGTCGGCTTCGATCTGGCGGGCC
Source organism: Streptomyces axinellae (assembly GCF_039532135.1). Lineage (NCBI taxonomy): Bacteria > Bacillati > Actinomycetota > Actinomycetes > Kitasatosporales > Streptomycetaceae > Streptomyces > Streptomyces axinellae. The sequence goes on along the minus strand of NZ_BAAARJ010000007.1, from coordinate 1,186 downwards.
TGCCTCGTTCTGGACGGCGCGTTGGTCGTAGTCCCGCCGGGGACGGCGGCCGTCTTGGCGTACGAGGGTGGCGGCGATGTGGATGTGGTCGTCGGCGTGACGGACGGCCACCCAGCGGCAGGCTTCCTCGTCGCCGTCGGGGGCGATGCCGGCGGCGGCCACACGATGCGGCGGGCGATGGCGGCCCACTGGGCGTCGGTCAGGATCGGGTCCTCGGGGGCGGCCCGGACCGGGCAGTGCCACACCGTGTGCTTCGGAGCCTTGTCGCCCAGCATCTTCACGGGCTGGTCGAGCTGTGTGACGAGCTGCCTTTCCACATCCTGTGGAGCGCGATGCGGGCTGCGGCCGGGGTCGGGAGCGAAGCCGTTCCAGGAAGCGACCAGGTGCGGGTCGGTGTGCTCGTTGGCCCGGCCGGGTCCGAAGAGGTAGTGGATGGTGCGGCGAGTGGCCCCCGGGCCCGCACCCAGGATGATCTTAGCCTTGATCCACCGGTCGGTTCTGAGGTCGGTTTTTGAGGCTTGTTGGGTCGGGCGTGGGATCGCCGACCGGATGCAGGCACGGGGTATTTGCTGGTCTGTCCAGCTTTTCCACGATTTCGGCTCCGGTTGGGCCCTGGCGGGCGGGGTGGGCAGGGAGGTCAGGCTGGTTCGGGGGGGCGTGGATGGTGTCGAACAGGTGTCTCCAGGCGTGCTGCCAGGGCCATCGCCGGGGCAGGTGCAGAGTGATACGCCGGGCGGAACGCGCGATCCGGGCGGGAGCGTTGACCAGGTGGGCGCGGAGGGTGGCGGTGGTGGCCTTGGCGTGGAAGGCCGAGGCCAGGACGCCGGTGGCCCGCAGCAGGTTGTGGGCCATGGCCCACAGGGTGAGCCAGGCGGCGTTGGCGTGGAAGTGGCCTGAGGGCAGGTGGGCGAAGGCCCCGGCTTTGCTGTCGGCGGTGACCTGCTCGATGACGGCGTGGTGGCGGTGTTCCTGCTCTGCCTGGAGTGTCGGGGCGGGGTTGTCGGTGAAGAAGGGGTGGTGGCGCCAGACCGGGAACAGTTCGCCCTGCTCGCCGATGATGGCGGGTCTGGCCAGGTCACGGACCCGGCGCACGATGAGGCGGGCCGTGACGCGATCTGCTTTCTTGCGGCCGGCGAACGCGGTGTAGGCGGGGATCTCGGCGACCTCGGCATTGGAGATGAGCTCG